>CAMZDX010000007.1 GCA_947305505.1 uncultured bacterium
CAAGAAGATAGAGGATCGTCGAGGAATCTTCCGAAATCATTATCGGGTCACCGCCCATGATGGGATCTCCGCCCATTATCGGATCGCCACCCGCATAAACAAGTTTTGCACGGACAATATATTCGCCGGGATTTACTGTCGAAATCTTGTGCATCGCCGAAATGCTTGTCGAATTCAGAGCCGTCCACTCAATTTTGAACCCTTCAGAAACTTCATTACTCCCTCCTTCGACATTGAGTGATACCTCATTACTGCTTGGATTAGCCGTGTTTATAACGACTTCATTTCTGTTGGCCGTGATTTTGAAGCCGTTAAAAAATTTCTCAAATTCGCGTCCGTCTGTTTTCTGAACATCGGCTGCAATTTTTTCCGACAGTGTTTTTGAATCGGTCGTATTGAGGAAAGATGAAAGAAGTCTGAGTCCTTCCGAAATGCCTGAAAGCTTGGAATAATCAAGCTCTCCCAGCCATTCACCAGTTCCGAGTTTCGCGTATGCGCGAACTTTTGTTTCGCTTTTTCTCAAATCTTCACAGTTTGAATCAAGGAGAAGAACAGCATTCGTTATTTCTGAAATGTTCGCGACATGATCACTCATACCTTTGAAGCAGCTTGCAAAACCGTTTGCCTTGACGCAGTATGTTTTTGAAGCATAAATATCGGCGTTGAATGAATATTTTCCGTTTGAATCGGCATTTGTGGAAACAATTTCATCTGTTTTTCCACATTCTACAAGGACTGCCTTGATTCCCGAGACATCATCCCCCACCTGAATAACACCACTTATCTTGTGATTTTCAGCTGGTTCCGGTTCTTCGATATCGTTGTCTTCATCCGGAATTACAAGATTATCCTGTTCTTCGGGTTCGTTGTCTTTATCGTTTCTGCTGTCTTCATCGCTAGTATCTGAGTCTTCATCGTCAATGTTTGAGTCTTCATCGTTGTTCGATGTGTCAACTTCGTCTGAATCATAATCATTGACATCCGTCTGATCATTGTCGGGTTTAGTGCTCTCTTCACTGCCGCCGCTGTCTCCGCCGCAACCGAAAATGAAAAGCAAACTCAACATTGCCAGAAAAACCAAAAATCTTCTCATCTTTTTCTCCACTATTTTTTAAACATAATAATTTTCAACAAAAAAAACGCGCGATACTACTGAATTTATACAAAAAGGCAAGAAAACAGAGCCATTGTTGTTAGCGCATTATTCTACAAAATTTTATCAACAATATCGAATTTTCATTCTTGACTTTTAAATTATTAGAATGTAAATTTAAACGCGAGGTGGTTATGAAACAGATAAAAGATCTTTACGAAAAGGACAAGCCGCGCGAAAAGCTGCTTTTGAAAGGAGTTTCAGCGCTCTCAAACCGCGAACTCATCGCCCTGATTTTCGGAAGCGGAGGAAAAGATCATCCGCTGATGACAATTTCGAAAGAGATCGAGACTCTGCTCGAAGATGAGAAACTTGAAGCTTTAGACATCAGGAAACTTTCTGGAATTCCGGGTGTCGGGAATTCCAAGGCATGTCAGATTCTTGCCGCATTCGAACTTGCGAAACGCTTTTATGTCGAAAGTGAAAAGCCGATCATCATGACTCCGAAAGACCTGCTTACGCTGCTCAAAGACTACGCCGAAAAGAAGCAGGAGCATTTTCTGACAGTGACTCTGGACGGCTCGAGACGGGTGATCGACGTTCATCTCACATTCATCGGAACATTGAACTATGCTCCGCTTCACCCGAGAGAGGTTTTCGCCGTAGCCTGTACCGATCGCGCCGCTTCGATAATCGTGGCACACAATCATCCGTCAGGCACTCTGATACCTTCAGACGCAGACAAACTCGCGACAAAACAGCTGCGTGAAATTGGAATACTCATGGGGATCGAACTTTTGGATCACATCATTTTCACGAAAGGAAACGGATACTACTCTTTTGCAGCGAACGGGATATTATGATTAGTGCATTAGTGCATCTTGTTCATCAGGCCTTTCCAGCTCTTTTTGAGCTCGTTGATGTCGAGATCGACGACGCTTTCGTCCTTGAGACCGCTTATTTTGAGGAAAGTTCCAGAAGTTACTTCGCCGATTTCAGTGCAATCGCAGCCTTTCATAACCTCTTTGAATAATTCAACATTTTCAGGTTTTACCGAAACAAGGATTCGGCCGTTCGATTCGCTGAAAAGGAGGGTGTCGTTTCTTGTGACATCGCTCGATTTCGCCATTTTTTTGAGGTCGACTTTTGCACCGAAGCCGCCTGAGAATGCCGATTCCGCAACTGCGATCGCGAAACCGCCGTCCGAAAGGTCGTGTGCACTTTCGACGAGAGATTTTTTCATCGCCTCATGCAGAGCGCGGTAGCTCTTCATGAATTTCGCCGAATCGACTTTCGGAACGAAACCTTCGTGTTTTATGCCGTGGTAAAGGTAATATTCGCTGCCGCCGAGCTCGTCTTTCGTTTCACCGATGAGGAAAATTCTGTCGTTTTCGTGTTTGAAATCCATTGTGACCATCTTTTCGACGTCATCCATCTTTGAAATGAGGGTGAAAAGAAGTGTCGGCGGGATCGAAATTTTGTTTTTGCCGCTGCCGTAGTCGTTGTGCATACTGTCCTTGCCGCTGATGAGCGGGATTCCGTATTCAGTGCAGTATTTGTAAAGCGCTTTGTTGGAGCGGACAAGCTGAGCCAGTTTCGCCTTTCCGTCGTCGTTCTTTTCGGCATCATATATCGGATCGGGCCAGCAGAAGTTGTCAAGACCGCTCATGAAATCGGGGTCTGCACCGACACATACTGCGTTTCTGACTCCTTCGTCGATTACACTTGCAGTCATGTGGAAGCAGTCGATATCACTGAATGAAGGCTTGATTCCGTGCGAAACGACGATCGCGTTTTTCTTGAAAGGAGAAACTCTAAGAACGCCTGCATCGCTCGGACCGTCGTGTTCGACTCCGCAGAAAGGCTTGCCTGCGCTTCTGCCCTGAACTTCGTGGTCGTATTGACGCACCCAGTCCTCTTTCGAAGCGATGTTGACGCGGCCTATCATGTCGAGCAGAGTGTGGTTGAGATTGCTCTTTTCAGCCGGAACGAACTCTTTTTCAGGCTGTTTTTCGCGGAAATTCCAAACCGCTTCCAAGTGATATTTCGGGTTTCCTTTGTGGAGGAATTCCATTTCAAGGTAAGCCGCCTTGATGTCGTTGTAGTAGATTTCAAGATAACCGGTATTCGTGTATTCGCCGACAACGGTGATCTCGACTTCGTGGATATCTGCGATCTTTTTGAGTTCTTCGTATTTTTCTTTCGGAACTGAAAGAGTCATGCGCTCCTGAGCCTCGGAAATGAAGATCTCCCACGGCTGCAGACCCTGATATTTGAGCGGAACTTTTTCAAGGTTTATCCTCGCGCCGCCCGTATCCTGCGCCATTTCACCGACGCTCGAGCTGAGTCCGCCCGCGCCGTTGTCTGTTATTGCGTTGAAAAGGTCTTTGTCGCGAGCTTCGAGAATGAAATCGAGCATTCTTTTCTGAACGATGGCGTCACCGATCTGAACCGCTGTTACAGGGCTTCCTTCGTGAAGTTCTTCGCTGCTGAATGTTGCGCCGTGGATGCCGTCTTTTCCGACTCTGCCGCCCGACATAACGATGAGATCACCTGCTTTCGCCTCTTTTTTCCACGACGGTTTGCCGTTGAGTTCCATCGGCATGAGTCCGCCTGTTCCGCAGAAAACGAGCGGCTTGCCAAGATAGCGGTTGTCAAAGTAGATGGAGCCGTTTACGACCGGGATCCCGCTTTCGTTGCCGCCGTCTTTGACGCCCCTGTGAACGCCTCTGAAAATTCTTCCCGGATGAAGAAGTTTTTCAGGGATCTCGCCGCGGAAGAAGGGGCTCGCAAAGCAGAAAACATCGGTATTGAGGATCGGTTTCGCGCCCATTCCGCAGCCGATGATGTCGCGGTTTACGCCGACGATTCCGGTAAGTGCGCCGCCGTAAGGATCAAGTGCGCTCGGAGAGTTGTGTGTCTCGACCTTCATCGCGAAAAGTGTGTCGTCGTCTATCTGGACGATTCCGGCGTTGTCATCGAAGACTGATTTTATCCACGGTTTGCTCTCAAGCATGTCCATCGTCGTCTTTTTTATGCACGATTTGTAGAGCGAGTGGATTTCCTCAGCCTTATCAGCTGTTTTGTCTTCGTATTTTATGTCTGCCGCAAAAATCTTGTGCTTGCAGTGTTCGCTCCAGGTCTGTGCGAAAACTTCGACTTCGCAGTCTGTAGCTTCAGCCGACATTCCGTGAGCGATCCTGTTTTTGATGACGTCTTCGCGTCTGAAATAGTCGCGTATCGCCTTCATTTCATCAATATTGAGTGCCAGAACGCGTGATTTTGAGATCTTCATCAGGTCTTCGTCGGAAACGTCAAGAGCCATTTTTTCAACTGTCGGAGCAGTTTTGTCGACGACTCTCGGAACCGCGTCGCCTATCCTCTGCCCTTTCTTCCACTGTTTCGCACTGAGGATCGAATAACGCTGGATCACGCCGTTTGCAAGCAGGTCTGACGCGATTTTTTTGATCTCGTCTTCGTTGATTTTTCCGCTGATGAGATACTTTCTGCCGGAGAAAACCATGTCGTTTTCGCCGATGCGGCCGAGGAATGTCTTGAGTCCCCAGAGAGCCGTTTTTCCTTCGTTGTCGGTAACACCAGGAAGGTAACCCGTCTCGACGATCCAGTCGAAATTATAGTTGTCCGCCAGGACTTCGCGCGTTTCGAAAACTTCGGTTATCGGATCTGCAAGAACTTCCGACGCAAACGCCGCGACCTGCTGCTGAGTCACATCCTCGCAGTCGATCAGATAGACCTTGAGCATCTTGACATCAGTGACCGTCTTGATCCCGAGATCTGTCTCGATCCTTCTTTTCCAAGTCAAACCCTGAGCGTCCTTCACATCTTCGTTCAAACCGACTTCAACTCTGAAAACCATAATTTCCTCCTATAAATTTGAGATCAAACCAATCATTTTTTCGGGATCATTCGCCGCGATGAGTCCAGCGCGTATTCTGGCGTTGCTGCATAAAACCGAGATCTGGCTTATCAGCTTGAGATAAAGCAGATTGTTCCCCTCAGGCACTATCAGCGTAAAAACGAGGCTAACGTCTTCGCCGTCGCTGCTTCCGTAAGGCATTGGCTCTGCAAGCGAAATAAGCTGGACAACGACTTCTTTCGAGCCTTTTATCCGGCAGTGCGGGACAGCTACACCTTTGCCGATCCCGGTGGAACCGTAAGTTTCGCGCTCCGTCAGGCTTTTAAGAACAGAATCTTTGGGGATTCCGGCGCACTTTTCAACGTTCGCGGCTATATATTCAAAAAGTTCTTCCTTCGTTTTTATGCCGGCATGACAGGCGACAAGCTCTTTTTTCAGAAATTTTCCTATTTTGCACATAATCAGCTCCCGACTTCGAATTGATAGTTTCTTTTGCGCTCTCTTGCAAGCGGGATGTTCATTTTCGAGCGGTATTTTGCGACAGTCCTGCGTGCGACTTCGATCCCCTCTTTGCTTAAAATGTGGGCGATGTCGTCATCGCTGTACGGATTTTCCCGGTTCTCCCCTTCGATTATCTCGACGATCTTCTGCTCGAGACGCTTGTTTGTGGTCAGGTTGTCGTTCACCTGTTTTACGAAGAAGTATTTCAGCTCGAAAATTCCGTGAGGAGTCTGCGCGTACTTGCCGTTGGTAAGTCTCGAAACCGTCGCGATGTGGCGGCCGATGTCATCAGAAACATCTTTCAGAGTAAGCGGCTTCAAAAATTTGTCGCCGTGCTCAAGAAAAGCCTTCTGATGCGAAAAAATGCTTGCCGCGACCTGATAAAGCGTGC
The DNA here is from genome assembly GCA_947305505.1 of uncultured bacterium. Lineage (GTDB taxonomy): Bacteria > UBP6 > UBA1177 > UBA1177 > UBA1177 > UBA1177. Next base: position 5,863 of record CAMZDX010000007.1, read on the forward strand.
GGTTTCTGTCACTCACAGACTTGATTATCCACTCCGCATTTTTGTATTTTTCACGGATGAAGTGCTTTTCGCTGCGGTTTTTGACGTTTTTCATGTTGTCTTCAAAGAGATCTGTTTTGAGAACGACTGTCGGCAGCATTTTGTCGTCGATATAGATCACCGGCTCGCCTTCACGCATGAAAACCATGAGATCGGCTTTGACGTATTCAGTCCGTTCCTGCTCGTAACCGAACGCGGGATAAGGTGAAGCGACGCCGCTTCTGAAAAAAAGCAGAAGTTCCGTAAGTTCAGACTGCGTGATGCCTAAACTTCCGCAGAGCGCGTCGAAATTTTTCTTTACGAGCAGTTCAAGCATCGTTTCATCGCTGAAAAGCCGGTGAACAGATTTTTCGAATTTTTCAGGAATATCGACTGAACCGTGTTCTATAAAAATAAATCTCAGATATTCGGGAAAATTGCGGCAGCCGCAGCCTAAAGGTTCGAAATTTTTAAGGATTTCCCTCGCTTTCGCAACAGTTTCGACATCAGTTGCTATCTGAACGGCGATATCTTCGTCGCTGTCTGCAAGAAAACCTCTCGCATCAAGGTTGTAGGCCATGTAAATCAGAACATCCTTCAGGCTTTCGGGATAAGACGAAACCGAAATCTGGAAATCGAGCGACTGGGCAAAACTCTCTTCCGCCGGAACCGTGTTTTCGAAATTGAAATCGTTGGGAATATCGTTCGATTTTTTAAGGTTGGTTTCTCCGAAATTGTTTGATGAAGTTTCCCGTATCTGCTCCCAGTCGAAATCTGCGAGAATAGAGCTCATGTCGGCTGAATTGTCGTTGATCTGAAGCGGAACAGTTACATCTTCACTTTTATTGTCGGCAGTTTCGGCTTCTTCACCGTGCTGGGAAACAGGTTCTTCCTGAATGTCGTCGCCCCAGTCTTCGATTTCGAGAAAAGGATTTTCCGAAACTTCCTCAAGAATCATTTCCCTCAGCTCGAACTGATTTTTCAGCAGCATCTCAATGCTCTGGCGCATCTGCAGAGTCATTCTCAGATCTGTTTTAAGCACCAGATTCTGCTGCTGCTGTATCTTTAAAGAAGAACTCATTGCGCCACCCGTCAAAAAAACGGAAAATTATAATGCCAAAAAAGATGACGGCAAGATTTTTGCTACAAGTTTTTGAGCTTAAAAAAAATCAAATGAAATAGTTAAATCGCATTGGTCGGGAGACTATTTTTCCCAAATAACCACCGCGGTTGCGAATTTCCGTTCGTGGCTGATTGAAAGGTGGACTTCGCCTTCTATTTCCAATCCGTCAAATTCAAAAAACGGTTTTCCGTTTTCGTCGTGAGCAATCGTGACGCATGAAAAATTGAAATCCCTTTTGTTAAGAGCTTTGACAAGCGCCTCTTTCGCCGCCCAGAATCCGGCGATATGCTCTTCTTTAAACTTGAATCTGCCGATATATGCGTGTTCCTTTTCGCTTAAAAAGCGGTTCCAGAGTTCGGGCTTGTCCTTGAATCTTTCAACTTCGACAATGTCTGTTCCGACACCCGCAATCATATTATCCCCGAATTTAAAGATTTATTTCGATTTCCGCCTTCACCCCTTTGAAATCGGGAAGATACCGGCATGTTCCGCCGTCACAGGTAAACCCGCCCCTTTCAAGACCGCCGAAAACATAAGTCCGCAGGAATTTGTATTTATAGCCGATAGAACCGCCTGTGTAGAAGTCGGGAGAATAGCTTCCGCCGCTCTCTTTTTCGATCCACGTCGTGTTTTTGACAGCTGCAAAAAGCTCGTGCAACCGCTTGTATTTCCAGGAAACTTCGGCGACACTTTTGAGTTCGTGGACATTATCCATCTTGTGAATATCGCCAAGCCAGTAGTCTTTGTGATAGTAGTCGTTCGTGAGTTTCATCGACCAGTCGGAGACGAAACCGCCGATATGAATGAAGGCAATTATCCAGTCGCGGCTGTTTTTACTGTCTGAATTGCCGTCAACCGTATGCCAGCCGACACCCGCCGAAAGCGAAACATGTTCCCACTCTTTTTCGCCGCTTAAAGCAGAATACCAGAAATCTTCCGCCTGATAGTCAAGGATAAGGTTCGGCGGCTTGCTTTGAGGAAGAGCGCTTTTGTTGCCGAGAGAATTGCCTTTCACCAGGTCGGCATGGAATTTTATTCCCGAATAATTTTCGTTGAAACTTACGCGTCCTCCGACTGCCCAAGTGTCGAATTCGTTGTCGATCTGCAGTTCTTTCGGAAGCAGCGTCGGCGGATTGAAGTAACGGCGTTTCTGATAATTAGTGTCCTCCATTCTGTTGTAGTTGAGGAAAAATTTATTGTACATTTTTCCTTCCAGTTTGAAGGTAAGGCGGCTTTTTTTCTCGCCGAAATCAAAGTAGTACAGAGCCGAAGAATAAAAAGCAGCGGCATTCTGCAAATCTGTTTTTTCTTTCTCGATTCTGGGATCGTTTTCCTTTCTCTGAGTGGTTACTGTCGTATTTTCGTAACCGTACGGCACATAGACGGCGCCTGCATAAAACGAAAAACCTGGAACAGGATTTTTGAGTGCCACGTAGCTTCCGATAAAGTGGAATTCCTTTTCGGCAGAAATATTTTTTTTAGCGTTGTCGTAAAGATCGTATTTTCCATAGTTTCCGTAGCCGTACTGAACCGCCGCTTCGGCAATTTTCCACTTGTAGCCGGCCTCCATGCCGTAAAGCCAGTCGTCGGACTCGTTCATTCTTTTAAAAGTCGCACTGTCGCGAAGCTGAGGATTAGCCAAGCCGCCGAACTCTTTAATGAAAAAACCGTTGTAATTCAGTGAGATATTGACGCCGCGGATCGAATTGTCGCCGTAAACCTGATCGTTTTTCATCGAAAACGCCATTCCGCGGTTCATACTTTCGTAAAAATCACCCACAGTGAACTGCGCTTCCTTCCACTTTCCTTTCACATAAATCCTGTCAAGATACTGTTCCCAGCTGTGGTTGAAGTGCTCGTTGCTGTAAACGTAGTCAAAATTCCGGACATAATCGTAATCATCGTCTTTGCCGGCAAAGAAAAGAAGTGTTTTCCTGATCCCAAAAGTGTAGTTTTTGTAGGTTATCTCTCCGAAATCCTCAGTCTGGATAACGCCGTAGGTATCTTTCGCCTCACCGCCGCTGATCTTCTCGTCAATAAAGACATGGGCCTTGTTCTTTGAATAGAATTTCCACTTTATCTCTTCTTTTTTCTCCGCGGCCTCGTCCGCAAAAACAAAATTTAAAGAGAAGATCAGTGCAAAAACAAGGATGAAGTTCTTCATTCTATTCCACAACTGCTAACTGAACGCATGCCTCACCGTCCCAGGAATAGTCTTTATTGCATTCGCATGCATATCCGGTTTCGATTTCAGGATCAGTGGTCGTAAAGCATATTCCGGTCGCATTTTCAACCGATGCACACGGATTTCCGGCACACGCGCTCTCTCCTCCTGAAACGCAGCGGACATCCGCAGCATAATAAGAATCCGTCGATAGCGTGTAAATTGAGCCGCCGGTAAAATCGACTGCATTGACTTCCCCGTCATTGAGATCCGAAGTCCAGAAATACGATATGTCGCCGAAAACAGAATATCTGCCGTCAACAGTCATTCTGCACGGAGCTTCTTCACAGTTCCTGAGAAGTGTCTGAAGTTCAGCCGTTGTCGGAAGTCTCCAGAAGTTTTCAGGATCATCTTCATTGAGAGGGGCGCAGAATTCCTTGGCTTCAGACCACAGCAATTCTTCAGGCGCAGGTTCCGACCACGTGAGTCCTGTTTCAGGATCTGTGTAGGGAGCGGTCTTATAATTGTTAAGGGTGTTGTCAAGAACACATCTCTGGACAAGATAGGAAAGTGGAACTGAAAAGCCATGTTCAATCTTGCCTTCATAATACCACAATTCAGGGCTTTGTTCCTGTTCCGCATCCCAATATTCCATGTTGAATGTGCCTGACATAATGATCCCGTAATCGTTCAAGGTCGTTTTTGAAGCTGTATCACCGGTGCAGTCCTCTTCATCAAAGTATGAATCTGTGAAATGTTCATCCGTTACGGGGCAGCTTCCGTTAAATTTGAGTTTTTCGTCCGTTACGGTTTTGCGGATCTCGTCTATTGTCGGAAGTCTCCACTTTTTCGAGCCGTTTTCATTCAGATTCCGGCACATTTCGGCAAGACCGTAAAAATAGACTGTTGCATAGCTGCTGTTTCTGGCATGGCTGATATAAGACTTGTCAAAACCTGCAAAAATTTCTGGGTAGAGCCTTGATGACCAGGTAATGCCGTTCTCATCTGTGCAGGGTCCAGTTCCGGTTCCGTCACACTCCGGAGTTTCCTCTTTTTCAGCAAGATCGCTTCTTACGCAGAGGACTGCGGGAGCATCTTCTTCCTCCGCGATTTCGTCTCTTTTAATGCTCCTGACTGATCGCGGCTGCTGCGGTCCTACTACCGGTTCGCCCGATGCTTCTCCATACGGGAAAACGGCTCCTCCCTGCATATTGAGAACCCATACATAATAATCAACAGGAGCAGGAGTCGAAGTCCAGAAGACATCAGGAGTCATACCGGGGAATGAAGAGATTGCCTCAACTTCGTCTTCTTCCTCAGTTTCTTCCTCTTCTTCTGCTTCCGCTTCCGCCGCTATTTTGGAATAGTCTACAAGAGAAAGAAGTTCGTTCTTGTTCGGAAGTCTCCAGTCGGAATGTCCCGCATAGTCAAGGCTTTCGCAGTAGGCAAGCGCCTCTTTCCATGTCGCCTTTTTGACCGGCTCTTTCTGCCAGAAAAGGTCTGTGGATAAATCGCGTATCATTTCCGCACCGTTTTCAGTAACGGTGGAATATGTTTCAGCACTGACTTTGCCGTATTCATCTCCGCTGACACACATAAGGTAGCCAGATGGAGAAGAACTTTCAACACCTGTAACCAATTCGGCAAGCACGCCGTACTCAAGCAGATAGAAATAATTTTCAACCGATGTAAGGATCAAATCAGGAACGTATGATTTGGTATACTCCGGCTCTGCTGTTCCTAAGTAAAGTTCTTGGAAATAAACCGGATCGATCTTGCTGCCGTAAAGCATTCCGAGATCGGAAAGGCTTGCTATTTCCTGCGGTTCTGGAAGTCTCCAGTCCTCGATCCCGCCGTATGAAACTGCACATTCGTCTTTCATCTCTTCGTAAGTTCCGCCTTTTCCGGTAAGCCACCAGATAAGACCGGTAACATTGTCTTTGATGAAAGGAGGTTCCTGAACCGTTGCTCTCAACTCTATCTCATGTTCTTCCGGATTTTCGATTTCGGTGTAGCTGTGCACAACGCAGCCTTTTCCTGCGGCATACTGCGCATCCTGTCCGTAAAGTTCTTCGTTTTCTTTCGGACAGAGGATCTGGTTTCCTTCGCCGTCGGTACATATCGCCATGCCCGTGCAGAGCACTTTGGAATAAAGCTTCTGACAGTCGTCAGAGCAGTTTGAACCAGACACGGCTTTGTCGCACTTTTCACCGTTTTCAGTATCGACCACGCCGTCGCCGCAGTAGGAAACCGAACCTTCCGCGATCTGACAGTTTGTCGTGCAGACCGTGCATGATGTTTCGCCGTAAGCACACGCGGTCTGACCGTTATCCGTTCCATTGTCGCACGCTTCGCCGGGATCAACAATACTGTTTCCGCATTCTGCGACATAAGTGTCGATGTCTTCATCAACAACCGGTGTTTCATCCTCATCAACAAGTATGATTTCATCTTCGTCCGATGTATCGACATCGTCTTCTTCATCTGTAATTTCGGCATCATCTTTATCATCTTCAGGTTCTTCTATAGGCTCATCGACAGGTTCTTCCTCATCTTCAACATCAACGAAGAAAAATGCGTAAGCGGTGAAGTGACCAGTCGTCATCATTATCGGGACACCTGCAGCCGAATGCATGATGGGATCTCCCGCCGCTGTTACCATGATGGGATCTCCGGCCGCGCTCAGCATGATGGGATCTCCGGCCGCACTCATCATGATCGGGTCACCTGCAGCATTCAGCATTATCGGGTCACCGGCAGCATTCTGCATGATCGGGTCACCTGCAGCGTTCTTGCCGACTTTTACCGCAGCTCCGGTTTTGCTGTAACTCCACTGACCTTTCTCCTCTCTGTAAACCGCCGCAGTGATGACTTTTTTCTTAGCCGCCTTGAGTTCTTCGCCGGTTCCTGTGCTTATCATCGAGATAAAAACGGGTTTTTTGAAAATCGTGCCTGAAGGTTCAAACTCGACTACCTTGCTGATAACGGTTTTGTCTTCGGTTCCGGGATAATCCTTGGCTTCATATACTCTCATCGTGATCGTTATGTCACTTTCGAGAGCATCAGCCGGAATTTCAATTGAAACCGATTCGTCGGAACTTTGAATAGTCCCGCCTTCTTCGGCAGAAATTTCTTTCGAGACCTCTTCTTCGAACAACGGTTTTTCATCATTTTGTTCAGGTTTGTTTTTTTTCTTGCTGTTGCAGGATGCAAGCGCAAAAAGCGAAACAAAAACCATAATCAAACAAAGCACGCGTTTCATGAGAACCCTCCTTGTAAAAGACTAAACCTGACAATTATCGGGATTTCAAACGTAAAGGCAAGAAAAACAAGAACTTAACAGCTCTTTTTATTTATTTCGGCAACTATTTTCCCGACAACATCCTTCACATTGAAAATTATGCCGGTTTCTTCTTTGACCGAAGTGATTCTGCAATTCGGAATACCGCAGGGAACGATTTTTGAAAAATATGATAAGTCATTGGAAATATTTACGGAAAACCCGTGGATAGGAACAAATTTCTTAAAGTGCATTCCTGTGAAGGCTATTTTTCTGTCTTCGACCCAAAGCCCCGCTTTTTCATCGTGCCATGCAAGATCTTTCACGCAGCAGAAGTCTGTAAGAACGCTTTTTATCGAGTTTGCAAAAAACAGAACAAACTCTTTTATAGAAGTAAAACCGTAGTTTCTGAAATCAATCACCGGATAAATAACAAGCTGCCCCGGCCCGTGGAAAGTAAGCTCTCCGCCGCGCCTGATGTTGTAGACCGGAACATCGCCTATCGGTTTTATAAAATCCTCTTCTTTGCCGCGAAGCCCTGAAGTATATACCGGTTTATGCTCTAAAAAGAGAACGCAGCCATTACTCTTTTTTACAATGACATCGTTTCTGAGATTTTCCTGAAATTCGAGAATTTCGCCGTAATCTCTAGGGTCTTCAAATATCCGGAACGGTATTTCAGCAGCCATTTCTAAGCCTTTCTCCGAATGAAGCAGGCAGACGCAGCGCTCTGATTTTGTTGATCGTCAGTTCGAAGTTATATTCAACTCTGTGATATTTAAGGATCTGCTTCCCGGTATCGTAAGAAACGAAGCTTGATCTCGGATCTCCGTCCCGGGGCTGCCCGACCGAACCGCAGACGCATACTACCGGATTCGGCAGAGATGCGACATCGATTTCGCCGCCCGAAATGTTGAGCTCGACAGACTGTCCGTTGCCTGTCAGCAGAAAAAGATTGGTGTAGTGGCTGTGACCTACAAAATTAACTTTCTGCAGAAACGGAGCAACGTCGTAAAGACGGTTCACACCTTTGCAATTGAAGATGTAGTCGTATCTTTCGGGCATTCGCGGCGAGCCGTGTGAAAGAAGACAGCGCGCCGTTTCGTCGACATGGATGTATTTCAGACGGTCGAGAAAGGCGAACTGATCGTTTGTGAGAATATCGGTCGTCCAGTTGATGACATACCTCACCGCATCGTAGTAATCGTTGATATCTGTCTTTCCGACAATACCGGCATCGTGGTTGCCAAGCACGCCGAAATCAACATTTTCTTTAAGTATATCAATAGTTTCACCTGGCCAAGGACCGTATCCCACAGCGTCGCCGGAAAACAGAATAAGATCAGGTTTTATATTCTCTTTGACCTCTTTCATAACCGCTTCCAAAGCGGGAAGATTCGAGTGTACATCGCCGAGAACTACGATTTTCATGAGTTACAAAAGCTCCGCAGCTGCGTTTGCAAGTGCCGAACGCTCGCCTTTTTCAAGAGTTATATGACCTGCAAGGGCAAGGTCTTTGAAACGGTCGACGATATAGCTCAGACCGTTGTTCGACTCGTTCATATACGGGTTGTCGATCTGGAACGGATCGCCGGTAAGAACCATTTTCGTATTTTCACCGACTCTCGAAACGATCGTTTTGACTTCGTGCGGAGTAAGGTTCTGCGCCTCGTCGACGATGATGAACTGTTCGGGGATGCTTCTGCCGCGGATATAGGTCAGAGCTTCGACTTCAATTACTTTGCTCGCCATAAGTTCGTTCATTTTTCCCATGCTGTTCATATCGTGGTCGGCAAGAAGATATTCCAGGTTGTCAAAAACCGGCTGCATCCACGGTTTGAGTTTTTCGTCAATCGTTCCCGGAAGGAAACCGATATCCTTTCCCATCGGATAAATCGGCCTTGCAACGAGCATTTTCGTGTATTTTCCCTCTTCCAGGCACTTCTGCAAACCTGCTGCAATCGCAAGGAGAGTTTTTCCCGTTCCGGCAGTTCCGATGAGGCTGACAAGCTTGACTCTGTCGTCCATCAGAAGATCAAGGGCAAGCCCCTGAGCAAAGTTTCTTGCTTTAAGTCCCCACACTTCCTTGAAACGTTTGAGGGGAACAAGCGCCTTCTCAAAAGGATCGACCTTTACAGTCACAGTGTGCTGCTCGCCGATTTCGGCATCAACCAGCTTGAAGAACTGGTTTGCGTGAGCCGTTTCGAAAGGAGTTCCTGCTAACGTATCAAGCAGAATTTTCTTCTCTTCGAAAATGCGGTCGATAAAAGCACCCTCAACACTCAAAGTTTCGTATCCTGTCGGCAGTTTGTTGAAATTGACGGTATCGTTTCTGTAATTTTCAGCTTTGATGCCGTAAACATCGGCTTTGATACGAAGATTGACATCCTTGCTGACAAGAACGACTTCTCTTTCGGGATTGTCTTTCGTGATTTTGTAAGCGGCACACAGAATGACGTTGTCGGCATAGCCTGATGCGAGTTTTGCGCCGGGAAGTTCGAATTCGCCCGTAATATCTATCTTTATCGAACCTCCGCTTGGAAGCTGCACACCGTCGAGAAGACTTCCCTGCTGGCGGAGTTCCTCGATGTGACGCGCAAAAGCACGAGCTGCAAGACCGACCTGGTTCATATCTTTCTTGAACTTGTCGAGCTCTTCGATAACGACTATCGGAACTACGATATCGTGCTCGTCAAAATTGAAGATCGCCTTCGGATCGGAAATCAGAACGTTTGTGTCAAGAACAAAAATCTTCTTAGCCATTATCCGCCTCCTGTTTAAGTTTCAAATTGACCGTCATATCCTTGTCAAGTGTGACCGCCATAGGTTTTATTGAATAGTCTTCGTATTCAAAACCGAGAATTATCACTTCCGATTCTTTTCTCGGCAGTTTCTTCGTGCATGGCGTTTTGCAGATCGTTTTTCCGTTTTCGTTGTTGAAAACCCTGACTCCCTTGATATTTGAATTTACGGTGAGTTTCATCATCGGCACTGTCTTTTTCAACGATTTTTTAGATGCGTCAGCGCTTTTTTTGTCATTCGGAAGCTCTTTTTTCTGTGCCGGAGTCTCTTTTGAAGCGGCAGTTTTGTCGTCATACTTTGAAAGCTCCGTCCGCTCCGCAATCATCGGAGGATTCTGCTTTACAACATAAGCATACGCCGCTATAGCCGCCAGAATAAGGAGACCGGCAACGATCACTATCTTCAGAGCATTTCCGGCACGCTTGTTTTCAATTGAAACGTGACGGACTTTTTCATCCTGCGACGAATTGAGCATTCTGATGATCTCTTCGCTCGATATCATGTCGGCCGCCGGATTCATGCTTCTTACAGTTCCGGAATTGAAAAGAAAAGCAAGGCTGATTTTTTCTTCCAGATTATACTTGATATAGACGTTTTTAAGATCGTTGAGGAGCAGCATCATCGTGCCGTACCTGTTGAAAGGCTTCTTTTCGAGGCATTTCATGATTATCGCATTGACATCAGACGGAATGTCGGGGTTTACATTGCTGGGGAGCTCAGGAAATTCATACTGATGTTTATGCAGTATTTTCATATAGTTATCATCAAAAAACGGCAGCCTTCCGGTCAGCATTTCGTAAAGGATAACACCCAGCGAATAGATGTCGGAAGCAGGTTCCACGCCCTCTCCGGCCGCCTGTTCGGGCGACATATATTCTGGCGTTCCGAAGATCGCACCGGACTTTGTCAAAGTGCGAAGGCGCTCGTCAGGTTTAACGTCGTCCTGAAGAATCTTTGAAATACCGAAATCAACGATTTTTACAAAAGGATAGTTACCGTCCTTGTTTGTCAGAAGAATATTTTCCGGCTTGAGATCGCGGTGGATTATCCCTTTTCCGTGCGCGGAATAGAGTGCGACGGCTATCTGGGAAGCAACAGCGACCGCAAATTCGAGCGGAAGAAGATGCTGTTCTTTCATGACATCGGCAAGAGACCTTCCTTCGACATACTCCATTACGAAGTAGGCGTTTCCTTCTTCGGTGTAGCCGAAATCGGTAACGTCGACAATGTTGTCCTGACCGATATTGGACGCCGCGATAGCTTCACGCTTGAACCTTTCAACAGTGTCCTTGCGCTTGCTCTGTTCGTAGTGCAGAATCTTTATCGCAACTTTTTTGCGCAGTATCTCGTGCTCGGCAAGATAAACGCTGCCCATTCCGCCGGTGCCTACGAGTTTGATTATTTTATAGCGGTCGTTTATTACCGTGCCGATATATTTTTCCTCAAAATCAGCTGTAATATTTGTTATCAAAATTTCCTCTCACACAAAATGTTCAAAGCAGAATCGAATAAAATCAATAAGATACCGTAATATCATCCATATAGAAACCGCTGAGCACATCAGATTCGTCACTGATAAAACGGAAACCGATTTCGACACTCTTCCCTTTATAAGCTGAAAGATCACCGGTGAATTTGTAGTATGCTGTTTTGAGCGGCTTTGTAATTTTCGTCTTTGTGTTGTCAAGAGCGGAGGTTGCAGATGGAGTGTTCGCCGAAAGATAAAGCCCGGTCGTGGTTTCCCACATTTCTCCGTCTTTTTTGATCAGGACTTCGACATAATCAAAAGGATTGTAGCCTGTTCCGACAACATCAACCCATGCATAAAACGAAATTTCAGGTTTTCCGGATGAAGGAACCGTTATCGCAGTGTTGTAGTATAACAGATCCATACAGTTGTTCGGATAGGTTCCTTCAAGATTTGTCGCCGCGACACTGCTTCCGCCGTGCGCCTCGCCCGGACCGCTCACCGGAGTACCGATTTTCCAGCATGGATTTCCTTCCATACTTGGAACTATCGTCCATTTCGTGCCGCCCTCCTCAAAATTTTCAGTCATAAGCGTTTGACCTACAACCTGTTCACTCGAACTATCGGCATCGTTGTCCGGCACATCTGCATCTTTATCTTCGTTATCCTTATCCGGATAATAGGGATCATCATCGTTTTCTTCGCTATCCTGATCAGTTCCGGGATTGGTGTTGTTCGCATCGGGCAATTCGTTTTCGGAACCGCCGCCGTTCGAAGAAACACATTCGCCGGAAGCCAGATTGCATTTCGGATATAACGGATCCTTACAGTCGCTGTCCGAAGAGCACAAAACAGCTGAAGCCTCCTTGTCTGTTATGCAGAAACCCTCACTCTCTTTGCATTTCCATTTGATCGGACAATCGGCCTGAGAGGAACAGAGCTGTCTCTGTTTGCAGAAATAAACAAGCATTCCGAGACCTGTATCCTGCTGCGGATTTTCAAGATCACAGTAAGCATTCCTGCTGCAGTCGGCATTCGAATTGCAACGTATCTGTGTATCGCCTTCTTCCTCTTCGCTACCCGAACAAGAGATTGCAAACAAGCCGCAAACAAGCGAAACAATCAACAAAAACAAGAACCTTTCTTTCATTTTTCACTCCTGAAAAAATTAAGTCTGACCATTCTAATAATTTAAGGAAAAATTTCAACTATTCGGGGATTTTTTCTTGCCGCGGCGAGATATCGGAATATCAAAATACAGTTATATCGACAAAAATCGCGGCATTAGTTTTCGCGTTTGAATTCGGCTCTTCTGTTTTTGAACCACGCTTCTTCGTTTGAAGCGGGATCTACAGGACGTTCTTCGCCGTAGGAGACGATTTTTATCCTTGCTGAATCGATACCTGCCTGTATCAGTTTGTTTTTGACTTCCATAGCTCTCTTTTCACCGAGCGAGAGGTTGTAGTCGTTGCTGCCGCGTTCATCGGCGTGACCTTCGATTCTGACTACTCTTTCGGGGAAATTCATCATCCACTGCGCCATGATGTCGATCTTCGGGAGATCTTCTTCAAGAACGGCGTACTGGTTGTATTCGAAGTGAATGATCTGGAAATCCATTTCTGGATTTTTAGGATCAACGGAAGGATCTGCCGCATCGTTTGAAGTGATGTTTTCTTCTTTGATGGAGCCGTCATCCTCGCCGTTTCCTTTTTTATCCTTTTCGGTCATGCACTCGTCCGGATGTTCACGGTAGTATTTTGCGATCGCGTCGCTTTTCTCCTTTACGGCGTTGAAAAGCTCCTTTGCCTTGTCGTAATTCTTGTTGTTGACCTCTTCACGTGCCTGATTTAAAAGCTCTTCTGCAGCGAGATAGTTCTCTCTGTCGCAGTCTTTGCCCGCTTCGGCATCGGCAAAAGCCTTTTCGGCAAGTTCCCTTTCATCTTTCGGCGGATTGCCGGCGCATGAACAAAGCACTGTAAAAACAAAAACAGCAACTGCACAAAAATTGAAAATCTGTTTCATATCGCACCTCTCTAATTAGTTTCCGCCGGAGACCACGAAGGCATAAGAACTTCGCCTTCACCCGAATAAACCGCGATCTGTCTGGTTCCGCTTACATTGGAAAGGAAAAGTTTGCTTTTCCCGCTTCTGTTGGAAGAAAAACCGATCACTTTGCTGTCGGGTGAGAATGTCGGGGATTCGTTTTTTCCCTGATTCTGCGTGATCCTGCTGATCTGTCTTGATGCCAGATCTATTATAAAAAGATCGAACTGGTACTTTTCGTCACGGCCGCTGAAAGCAACTTTCTTACCGTCAGGACTGTACTCCGGATCCTGATTGTAGTTTCCCTGTTCGGTGAGTCTTTCGACTTTGTTGAGATCGGAAAGAGACATTTTGTAAACCTGCGGATTTCCCGATCTGCTGGAGACAAAAACGATTTCCTGACCGTCAGGACTTACGCTCGGAGCTGTATCGGTCTCGGAATTGACCGTAAGTCTCTTGAGCTCGTTTGTCGTCGTATCGAGCGAATAGATCTCCGAATTTCCGTCTTTCGAAAGGCAGAGCGCGATAGTTTTGTTGTCGGGATAAGCACTCGCTGAAACATTGAGCCCTTCATAGGCCGAAACTGTCTTTATCTGCGATGTTTTGAGATCGTATGAGTAAAGGTTTGGATTGTTCTTTTCGTGACTCGTGAAGAAAATCTTGCTTCCGTCAGCCGACCATTCGGGAAGAAGTATCGTTTTCGATGTGGAATAGAGCGCCTTTCTGCCTGTGCCGTCGAAATTCGTGACAACGAGAGTGTATTTTTCGCCGGTTTTTTCGACAAAAGCGATTTTCGAGAACATGAAATTCATCTCTTCACCGGTGAGGAGTTTGATGACCTCTGCTGCAAAGCGGTAAGCCGACTTCTTCGCAAGAGCGGCCTTTGACGTATATTTTTTCTGGACGACCGGCTTTCCTTTTGCGACATCAAAAAAAGCAAGTTCAAGCTCTATTTCGTCCTTGCCTTTTACCGTTCCCTTGATAAGACCGTTCGCACCGACATCAAGCCACGATTTGAAGTTGACCGCTTTAAATGCGACTTCCGGTTTTTCCAAGAATGAACGCTTGTCAAGAATTTTAAAATATCCCGTAATATCAAGCACTTTTTCTATAGCGGAAGAAATTTCCGAAGCCATTGCGGCATCTGCGCCGTCAAGAACGGCAAGCGGAGAAACAGCCATGTTGTACTCGGCAACAGCACCGTCTTTCACCTCGACCTGAAGCTGGGCAAAAAGATTCATTGAAGCAAAAATCACCGCGGCAAGGGTGATCAATCTGAAACGAACGGACATTCAAAACCCTCCTTTAATACAAGTTTCTTCAAATTCTTATCGTCTGGCAAAGGAAGCTTTCCGGTTTTTTTGACGGCTTCGATTACCGAACTGTCGTAGACTGAATTTCCCGATGAAGATTTGATTTTTATGTCATAAACCTCTCCGGAAAAAGTTATTTTGAAATAGATTTTAGTCATCAGTTTTTTACGCTCATCGGCAGAGATTATACTCGGAATACTCCAGTTTTCCTTAATCTTTTTACTGACTTGACGAGCATACATATTTGCCTTGAGCGCAAGTGCGGGATCTGTGACGTCTCCGTCCTCGACTCCGTCTTTCGCGCCTTCCTTACTCTCTTCTGCACGGGCGTCGCGCTTGATCTTTTCCATGACGTCGCCGGCAAGAAGTTCGTCAAGTGAAGAAGGTTTTTTCTTTTCCTCTTTCGGCGCCTCTTCAGGCTTTTTCTTTTCTGCAGCTTTCGGCTCTTCCTTCGGTTTCAGCGAGTTTTCCTTTCCTTCAGGCTTTTTTTTCACCTCGGACTTCTCCTCTTTTTTCGGCTCCGTTTTCTGATCTTTCTTTTCCGATTTCGGCGCAGGTTTCGGCTGGGTTATACGCGGCAGCAGCTTTTTGTCCCGCTCTTCTCCCAGTTTAACGAGTTTCGCCTGAACAAATTCGAACTCGATCTTGTGACTTTCGGCAAACCAGAGACCGCTTGCGAAAACGATCAGCACCAGAATATGGAGAATAAGCGATCCTGCGGAACATCTTAAGAAAATCTTCCGGCTGATACCGCCTGAATTTTTCCCGAAAATAAATGATCCGTTCCTTACGTTGCCCGCCATACCGGCTACTCCTTCTCCAAAGGTTCAGTCACCAGATTGATATTGTTAATGCCTGCTTTTTTCATTATCGCCATGATTCTGACAACGTAACCGTACGAAAGATCGCGGCTCGCGTGGAGATAAATCTCCTTTTTTTCCTGCAGGAAAGCATTGGTTCTGAGTTTCACCTCAAGATCCTTGAGCGGAACTTCGATCGGAGGCTTTACGTCACTTACAAAAATCTTGTTGTCCGACTCTTTTTTGCCGCTGAAAACCCTGACGATGAACTTGTCCTTCGGACTTTCTATCGGAATAGTCTCGGTCTGAGGCAGATCAAGGTCGACGCCCTGCTCGATAAGAGGTGCTGCAACCATGAAAATTATCAGCAGCGTAAAAACGATGTCGACCATCGGAGTTATATTCATCTCGGCGCGGACATTTCTTTTCCGCGGTTCTTCCATTCCGTAATTTGCCATCAGACGTTGCTCCTTTTGATCTGATTAAGGAAATCGGCCGAAATATTCATCGCTTCGTTCTCGAATTTCTGAAGTTTTGCGTTAAAGTAGTTGAAAGCGACCGATGCCGGAATTGCCGCAATAAGTCCGAACGCCGTCGTTACAAGCGCATCGGAAAGGTGCGGCGCGATAGATCCGAGCGTTGCACTGCCGGTTTTACCGATTTCCTGAAATGCGTTCATGATGCCGTAAACCGTTCCGAAAAGACCGATGAAAGGTGAAGCCGTTGCAGTTGTCGCCAGAAACGAAAGGCCGTTTTCGAGAAGCTGGATCCTTACGTGAGTTTCACGTCTCATCGCCCTGTCGACGTTTGCGGCAAGTTCATCGACTTTTCCGCCGATAATGACGATTCCTTTCTCCTCCCAGCTTTCCTTCGTTTCCTTAAATTCAGCATATCCGGCTGAAAAAACTGATGAAATCGGAGATTTTGTCATTGAAGCCGTCTTTGCCGCAATATCGTTAAGATCTTTGTTTTTCCAGAAAACTTCGACAAATTTTGCCGTTTCTATAGCAGCAAGCCTGTATTGAACAAACTTTGCGGCGATTATCGCAAGAGAAACAATGCTCGCAGCGATAAGAGCGAAAAGCATGACATTTACGAGCAGAGAAGAGTTCTTCACCGTTTCTGCAAGCTGCAAACCTGTCGTCAGGGAATTTGCCGCAAAATTAAGATTGATGATCATCAAAGCCTCCGGATAAATTTAAAATTTCAAAACTATCAATCAATTATGATTAAAAAACATCGGGATATATCTCGCAAAATCGTTAAATACCGCAAAAATCATAAGCGCGCACAACAGAACAAGTCCGACCATAAGTGCCCGTTCCTTTATTTTCTGCGGGATAGTCCGCCTGAAAATCCCTTCAAGCCCGTAAATAACAACGTATCCCCCGTCGAGAACAGGTATCGGGAACAGATTGATAAGCCCCAGATTTATGCTTATCATCGCCATTATAGCCAGAAAATAGCGCAAACCCGCTTCGGCTGCACGCTTTGAAATGTCAAAAATCATGATCGGACCGCCAAGACCTTTTGCCGAAAGTTTTCCCGAAATCATGTAGGCGAAACCTTTGAAAGTGGCGCCGATCACATCAGTCATCTCCTTTGCCGCATATCTGACGGGAAAAGTCAGAATATTGTTGCGGCGCGCATAAAACTCTTCGACATTCGGATCATAGTCAAAAACCGCGCCCCAGTTCATTCTTTTGTCGCGCAGCCCCGTCATTTCGTTTTCTTCCTCATCAAAAGATGCTGTAAATTCAATAGATTGCGATTCTTTATCCCTGATGATAGAAAGCTTGACGCTCTCTCCTTCCCTGAGTTTGCTCATTATCGAATAAAACTGGAAAGGAGCAGTAACTTCCGTACCGTTCACCGCAGTTATAAAATCACCTTTTTTTACACCGACTTTTTCTGAATAACTTCCTTTTTCAACCGAATCGATGACTAGTCCTCCGTAAGCTATGTCAAGCTTTTCAGAGTTGGTTTCCGCATTGCTTTCGTCACCTTCTCCGGCAGATTTTTCTGGAAAATCAACAGAAATTTCTTTTCCGCCCCTAAGAACTGCCATCTTTTTGAAAGGCTTTTTTATTCTTTCCATAAGTTCGTAATATCTTTCAATTTTTTCTCCGTCAACAGAAAGAATCAGGTCTCCGTTTTCAAGCCCTTCGAATTCTTTGAGCAGAAAAATCCTGGGCTCTCTGGGAGCGCGGACGACACCGAGTTCGCAACGCTGGTGCGTATCGCCGAAAGGATCGGTATAGGAACCCTGTTTAGGACTGACGCTATAGGTTTTTACCTCTTTCGTAAACGCCTTTTCTACTTCGACCGTTACACTTTCACATTTTCCCGATTCACTCATCGGTGCAAGAACCGAAGGAATGTCATCCCAAACAGCAATATCTTCGCCGTTTATCTTTATTATTCGGTCACCGTCGGAAATTCCTGCCGCATAGGCAGCTCCGTCTGAAGAAACAAACTCTAGAACCGATGAAGGAGCCGAAAACATGAAGCATGCAACAACCATGAGGACTAAAAACGCGAAAATCAGGTTGAAAACAGGTCCTGCACAGACAATAATAACTTTCTGCCACCATTTTTTGCTGCTGAAAGCGAAGGGAAGATCCTTTTCCTCAATATCATTGCCGTCGGAAGTCGATTCGCCGAGCATTTTAACATAACCGCCAAGCGGAACCATCGATATCCTGTATTCGGTATCACCCGATTTTTTCTTGAAAATCGGCTTGCCGAAACCTATTGAAAAAACTTCTACTCTGACCCCGAAAATTCTTGCAAAAAGAAAGTGACCGAACTCGTGAACCAGAACCACGACTCCGAGAAGAATTATGCCGAACAAATACATATACATCGCAAATTCCATAACAAAAAACAATCAAAACATCGGATTATAAACATAAAAATCAATAAGAAAAGAGATAAATGCATATATTTTTATATTTTTTATCCATCTTTAACGCATTATAACAAAAATCACCTGATACAAACAGATGAGACGCAACAAAAATTTCAGGATTAAAGATGAATTTCGTGAAAAAATTTAAAGAATAAAAGCTGCTTCAGACTATTTTTTAGCCGGTTTTTCCGGTCTCGGCCAACCAAGGAACTCTTCAGTATCTTCGTCCATAAGTTCCGGATATTTCGTAAGGAAAGTGTCTTTCCACTCTTTGAGCGGGAATCTTCCTTCTTTTACGAACATCGTGATGTACATAAGCCTGTCGTTCATCGTTATAACCTGATAGCGCTGAACAAGCTGGTCGAGAAGTGCAAGAAGCATTCCGTCGTTAAGGTTTTTAGCACCGGAATCGACACATTTTTCGGCAGCTCTCTTGATCCAGCCGTTAACCATTTCCTTGTTGATGTTCTCAACCTTTTTGATTCTGATCATAGCTTCGATCCAAGCTTTGTGATCTCCTTTCTGCTCAGCCTCATCCCAATATTTCTGGTAGAAACTTTCAGCTATTTTCTCGTCGACCTGTTTGTTGAGTTCCGTCAGTTCCTGATCATTCGGATACTGTCCTCTCAAAGTAACGAGCTTAGCCTTTGCCTGCTGATATTCGCCTTTTTCGACAAGCTCTTTAACCAGCGCCCTCTCATCTACTGTTTTTTTCTCACCGCACGAAACTGCGGAAAAAGCAAAAAACATTGCAAAAACAACCATAATAAGAACTGATTTTCTCATGAAACCCTCCATTTTTCCTCAACGGAAAAGAAAAAATAAAAAAAGGGGAACTTTTGTGTTCCCCCGCTCATCAAATTAGAACTCGGCACCTGCCTGAAGCACGATCGTTGTAAAACCGTGATTGTATTTGTCGTCTTTGTTAACATTTTTAGGATCAACTTTTGATTTAGGCTGCATAAGGAAAGTGAGACCGGTCATACCACGGACACCTGCAAATTCCTTTGTAAAGAAGTTTGCTGTCGCACCGATCCTGAAATAGTTTGAAGCCTTTTTAAAGTTGGTATAATCGAGATAATCACCGTCTTTGCTGAGATAAACACCCTTAACAAAATCGAACCTTACTGCTATGCTGACTTTGTCGATCCATTCGTGATCGAATTGATAAGCATAACCCGGAGCAAGCGAAAGAAGCATTCCTGCAGGACTTTTTTTAGCCGTGCCTTCTACCATCTTCATCATATTATAATCGAAGGAAACCGGCATTTCAAAACCAGCGTAACCGCCTTTCAAGTGAACACCGATGCCGATAAGATTTACATCTTTGCCGGTTTTGCCTTTGCTGTCCGTAGTGCCTGCCGGATAAGAGTAGAAATCAGTTCTGTACTGGAACGCTACAGCTGCTTTTAAATAATCTCTGAAAGCATAACCTACTCTGCCGTAGATTCCCATAGTTTTGTCAGAATCCCAGAATTCGCTGTTGATCGAACCTGTTCCGAGTGAAACACCTACGAAAACATTGTGATCTTCCATAAAAGTGCCGTTGTAGCCGAGAGCAAAACCTGCGTCAGTCTCAGGAATAAAACCTTCAACAACGGTAAGGCTTCTCGAAAGGAAAGGAGTCGCAAAACCCATTCCGAGTTCCTGATAACCGTCGATCAAGCCGTATTCAGGAATCATTTTTCCGGCTTTGATGAAAACATCGTAGAATTTTACACCGCCGTAAACTTCGTAAAGAGCGTTTGCCGCACCGTCCATAATCGAATGAAGATTTGCCTTCATAAGCGGATTGCTGACAGCTTTTTCTATAAGCGCATTGTCGGTTCTAAGGTTGACAGTTCCTTTTGCGATGACGTGTTCACCAAGATATTCAAGACCGAGAATACCTTCGTCAACACTGCCGAACATTGCGTTGCCGTTCTTCCACGCGCCAGTAGCACTATCTTTATATTTATATGAACCGTAAACCGAGAAACCGCCTTTTACAAGCAGAACAGGTTTCAAACCCTTCGGAAGAACCGAAGCTTCTTCCGCTTCATCCTGCTGATTCATCTGATTCTCCTGCGCATTATTTTTAGCCGCAGGTTTTTCAGTTTCTACTGCACCCATAAGGTCTCTCATGGCAGCGTCGCTTTCGGACTGCTCATCCGATTGTTTCTGCTCAGAAGCGCCTTCTTCTTCCTCTTTTTCTTCTTCCGAATCTTCGCCGTCTTCCTCAAAACCGCCGCCGAAATCATCATCGAAATCATCTGCAGCCACTACGAATGGAACAACAAAAAGAACTGCAATAAGCAGTGTGAACATTTTTTTGAACATCAAATCCTCCTAAAAATCAAATTGCTTGCAAAACACAAAAAATCTGGAAGAGAGTAGTAAAAGAACATATAAATTCAAGTTTTTTCGATATTTCACAAAAATTTTTCCGATTAAAACAAAAAACCGTCAAAAAAAACTTCTGAATTAGTGAGAAACAAGCTCTTCGAGCTCGCGTTTCAAAGCTTCTTCGTCGCCCGGAGTATATCCGCTGTGGCGCAAAACGACAACGCCGTTTTTATCAACAACCATCATATAAGGCACTGAATCGCCGCCTGGTATAATTGAACTGACAGTGTTTCCGCTCGGATCGACAAGTATCGGGAAAGGCAGTGCAGCCTCAACAGCAAATTCGTTGACTTTGTCAATCAACTCCTCTGTGTCAGTTGAAATACCTACAAATTCGACCGAATCGGAAAAAGCCGGATAGATTTCGGCAAGTTTTTTGAGTTCCTGTTTGCAAGGCTCGCACCAGGTCGCCCAGAAAGCGGCGACAAGATGCTTTTTTCCGCGGATCGCTTCGAAAGAAAATGTTCCGCCGTCAACTTTTTCAAGGTTCAGCGAAAAGCCTGAAATTTCCGGAGTTTTTGCCGGAGCTGCAGACTCTTCAGCTTTTGGAGAAGCTGTCCCGCAAGAAGCGAATATCAAAATTGACAAAACAAAAATTACAATATTTTTCATAACTTACAGTTCTTCCAAAAGCATTTCGATTTCTGTACAGGTACCTTTGACCATGTCATTGCCCCAACCTTCACCGTATTCAACAATTTCCATTGTCGAAGCATCGATAAACATCCATGTCGGATATGCGCCGCCCAAAGGACTGCTGAAAAATTTGTGCAGCACTTTCTGCTCTTCCATTTTAAGATAGCCGTAAAGCTCGAAATCAGCTGTTTCAGGATATTCCGAAAGGAAAAGATATTTATAGTTCGACAACTTTTCGGGTTCGAGTTCCGGCTGAGGTCCGTCAAGCAGACCGTTGAAAACAAGCAGGATCTTAAACCCCTGTGCCTTGTACTCGGGAAGATTGATCTCAAGAAGATCCTCTTTCAGCTGACGGCACGGAGGACAGTCGTAAGTCGTGAAAATGAGCCATATCAGCTTGCTTTCCGGATTGTTCGGCTTATACCACTCGGCAAGGTGATGTTCGGCATCAAGATCGTCATAGATGGTAATGTTCTGCGCTATTTTACCGATTTCATTCGATGTCGGAGTAACTTCCGGATAAGCAAGTTCCTCAGGTTCATCAGAATCCTGAACTTCGGAGTCTTCGACTTCAGAATCACTCACATCATCCGCGTCGGTCTTTTCTTCAGCTTTCTCTTCACTGCCGCCGCATGAAACAAAGAAAAACATTGCGCAGAGAGCTGCAATCGAGATCATAAATTTTTTCATAAACGTCTCCATTATTTAAGGTTCAACTTTTACCAGAATAACAGTTATATTGTCTTTTCCGCCGTTCGCGTTAGCCATATCGACAAGCTGTTTCGTCATCTCCTCGAGAGAAATTCCGCTTGCAAGAATTTTTTCCATCTCGTCGTCCGGAACCATGTCGGAAAGTCCGTCGGAGCAGAGAAGATAGATTTCACCGGCTCTTGCCTGACGCTTTTGAATATCGACAAGAACATTGTCCTTCATGCCGAGAGCACGCATTATCACGTTTTTATGCGGGAAAGTTTTAGCCTGCTCTTTCGTGATCTGCCCAGCTTTGATGTATTCGTTGACAAGCGAATGGTCTTCGGAAACCTGAACAAGTTCGCCATCGAAAAAACAGTAGCAGCGGCTGTCGCCGACATGCGCGACGTAAAGATCATCGCTTCCGTCTTTGGCGATTATCGAAACTACCGTCGTTCCCATTCCGCTGCATGCCGCGTCCTCGGAAGACTGCTTGAAAATCCGTTTGTTGGCGAATTTTATCCCGACCATGAGCTTGTTCGCGTCAAGTGCAAGCGTCGGATCGAGTTT
Source organism: uncultured bacterium (assembly GCA_947305505.1). GTDB lineage: Bacteria > UBP6 > UBA1177 > UBA1177 > UBA1177 > UBA1177. The sequence goes on from CAMZDX010000007.1 coordinate 28,066, forward strand.
GTAAGGCCACGTCATGTCGTCATCTTCTTCCGAAGCGTGAAAAAACTCCGCAATAGTATCGATCGCGATTTTCGAAGCGACTTCTCCGGCGTTGTGACCGCCCATTCCGTCGGCAACGACAAAAACACCTTCGTTTTCAAGAATGACGTAACTGTCTTCGTTAAGTTCCCTTTTCATGCCGGGATGCGTCTTTGCAGCACTTCTATAATGCATGTTTTACTCCGTAACCAAATCCAACAACGGCCCTGTTTCGACCACAAGTTTTCCCGACGACGAATACATATCGCCGTCCAAAGTATATCTGAATGATTTTTCTCCGTTTATAAAAAAGCGGCTTCCGACCGTATCGTCGACCACATCCGGCGGCACCGAGCGTCCGAGCCATACTCTAAGCACCTGAGGTACGATCTTCGCCTTGTCGCGAAAAGCTATCATCTGCGCTTTTTTCGGATCGATCTTCGCCCTGAAAGTGAGATCCATTCCAAGCCCGACAGAAGGAAGCGTCGTGATTAGAAAGGCCAGATAAGGCGCTCTGCCGAATGAAAATCCGTCGGCATTGAGCTCCTGCCATGTCGGCTTGAAAAATTCAGCTGCCAGCTTTCCGTGGACAAGCATCGAACCGGCCATCGCCAGAACTGATTTCGCCGCAACAAGCGGGGAAGGATTGCTGCTTCTGTGGTAGAGATCCATGAAAGTACAGACCGCACCGCTTCCGAAAATAAATCCGTAGCGCTCGTTCACCTTGAGAAGTGAAATCTGCCGGCAGTTCAGTTCCCTTTCCTTATACGCCTTGACAACGCGCTTGAAAATCGAGACCGTGTTGCCTCTGAGCTTGAGATTTGTGGCAGTCATATTCATCGTTCCGCCTTTGAGAATCGCGATCTTCGGAAGTTCCTCGCCGCGGTAGATCTTCATCATCGAAGTGAGCGCGACATGAACAGTTCCGTCACCGCCGTTTATCGCAATGACATCGACTTTTTTCTGCTTGAAATGCTCCATCGCAGCATCCATTTTGTCGAATGAATCGGGCAGACGGACAAGATCTTTGTCAGGAGCGCACTCAATCAGCTGCTGAAGCCTGTCAGGATGTTTTCTGTTCTTTTTTGAATAAGGATTGGAGACAAGACCGATTCCCGGCATAAAAGCACCTCGAAAAAATAAACAACAGATTATAGTGTCAATGATTTTTTTGTCAAAAACTCTTAAATTTAATAGATTTTGGCTTTTTCGACGCCGTCAACGACTCTGAAAGCCCCTTCCGCAAGTGCTGCAAGCTCGTCTTCACCCGGATAAACGAAGAATTCACCCATCCAGCCGGTGTATTCCTTGAGATCTTCGACGAATTTCTTGAAGTATGCGCATCCGCCGGTAACGATGATTCCGTCGACCTTTCCTTTAAGAGCTGCGGCGTAAGCGCCGATTTCTTTTGCGACCTGATACTCGAAAGCGTCGAAAACTTTGAGAGTTTCTGGGTCGCCCGCTTTTACCTGATTTTCGATGTCGCGGAAGTCTTCAGTCCCGATGTATGCCTTGAATCCGCTTTCCCTCGAGAAAATGCGGATGACTTCTTCTTTCGGCATCGAGTAGCACATATTTATGATTCCGATAAGCGGCATCGCGCCTGCTCTGTTCATGCTGAAAGGTCCCATTCCGAGAAGTCCGTCGTTGACGTCTACTACTTTGCCGCCTTCGAGCGCAGCAATCGAGATTCCGCCGCCCAGGTGAGCGACGACATAGTTCGCTTTGTAAAAATCTTTGCCCTGTTTCTCGGCTATTTTTCTTGCAACAGCCTTGATGTTGAGCGCGTGAACGCGGCAAATTCTCGTTATTCCCGGAAGTCCGCTGAGACGCGCCTTATCCCACATGTTGTCGGTCGTTACCGGGTCAACGATGTAGCTTTCTTTGAGTCCGAAATCCTTCGCCAACTGGTCTGCGATTATTCCGCCGAGATTGGATGCATGGTTTGCGAATTTACAGCTCAACAAATCGTCCAGAAGCGCCTGATTGACGAGGTATGTACCCCCTTCAAGCGGTTTTACCGGACCGCCTCTGCCGACAGAAGCGACAACCTGAAATCCCTTTTCGGCGACAACTTTATCTACAGCCTTTTTTATCATCGTGTATCTGAAATCAAACTGTTCCGAAACGAGTTTGAACTTTGCCAACTCTTCCTGCGGATGTCTTACAGTCTCTTCATAAAGTGATCCCTCTCGACTGAAAACTGCGAATTTTGTTGAGGTCGAGCCTGGGTTTACAACGATTGCGACTTCTGTTTTTGTCATTTTTCTCTCCATATTAAATTGCGAATTTTACGTCAGGATGAGCTTTCAAAGCCTCGTAAAGAGCGTGCATTTTTTCTTTGTTTTCGACATATACCGGAACTGTGTATGATGTGTATTTTCCGGCTGAACTTTTGTTCTCGGTCACCTTTCCTCTGAGCGGGATTTCGGTTTTTGCAAGAATATCCAGAAGATCGGCAACATTTTTCCCGACTTCGACTTTCGAGTGCATGACCACTTTCAAAGCGATCGTAACAGGATATTTGACTTCGTGCTGTTCAGTCATGGCCTAACTGTGAGCGTTTACAGTGATTCCGAGAACGAGCGAATTGATCTTCGCCCTTGCATCGTCCGCACGCGAACTCAGAAGAACGGGAACCTTCGCTCCTACGATCACGTGACCGGTCTGAGCGCCGCCCCAGTAGTGAACGAGCTTGCCCAAAACATTTCCGCTTTCGATGTTCGGGAAAATGAGGATGTCTGCGCATCCTGCCATGACGGAGTTAATCCCTTTGACCTTTGCAGCATATTCCGAAATTACGTTGTCGATCGCGTAAGGCCCTTCGAGGTAAGCGTTGATGTCATCGAGCTCGCCTTCAGCCTTCATTCTCTGGATCTCGGCAGCATCAACTGTGGACTGGATCCTCGGGGAAACGGTCTCGATCGCCGAAATGTATGCGACTCTCGGTTTTTCGAAGCCGAGTTTATGGAAAACCTGGACTGCGCCGCGGGTCATCTCTATCTTCTGCTCAAGCGTGGGAAGCGGGATTATGCCGCCGTCCATGATTCCTACAAGACGCTTGTTTTCACCTTTTGAAAGCGGATCTTCATACATCAGGATATCGCTGACTACAGCAGCCGCCTTGAGACCGTTCTCCTTTCTGAAAACGGCTTTCATGATCTGTGCCGTCTCGACACTTCCTTTGAGAAGGATATTGACTCTTCCGTCTGCCGCATAATCGGCAGCTTTCGAGCAGCTTTCAACGTTGTCTGCACACGGAACTATCTCGACTTTTCCTTCAAGAACAGTGCCTTCTATGAGGTGATTTATTTTCTCTGCGTTTCCGAAAAGAACGGGAACCGCCAGATTTTCGACGACCATATCTATCGCTGCTTCAACTGCGACAGGCTTATCGGCGCCGACAACGGCAACGACCTGCTTCTTTTCCATTTTCTTAACAAAATCAATCATTTCGTCAAAACTTCTGAACATAATGTCCTCCTTGGATTAAAATAACAATCACAAAAATCGGGCAATAGTTGCATTTTAAAGGAGTTAAATCAAGAAAAATAGAAAAGTGACAGCGTAACGGCGAAACGACGTAACGAAAAAACTCCAATTAAAAAATTCGAAAAACTTTTGGGAAAAACAAAAAAGATGGCGCGGTCGACGGGACTCGAACCCGTGGCCTCCGGCGTGACAGGCCGGCGTTATAACCGACTTAACTACGACCGCGTCTCGATTGTGAAAGAATGGTAGGCGCTGCAGGGTTCGAACCTGCGACCACCGGCTTGTAAGGCCGATGCTCTCCCAGCTGAGCTAAGCGCCCATCAGCGGCAGGTAATATAGCCGGAATTATTTTAAAGTCAAATAAAAAATGAATTTTTTTGGTAAATGAAGATAATTAACTGAATTTATTTGAAAAAATCGGACAAATCAAGTGGAGGGAGCTCACCCTTTTTCTGAACGAGAGAAGCTCTTGTCTTGTCAAGCGCACTGCTGACATCCTCGGGAAGTCCGGAAGCGCAGAAAGCTTCGATCTCGTCGCGCAGAGCGTTATATTTTTTCGCCAGCAGTTCCCACTCGAACGCCGATTTGCACAGCATTATCCTGACGTCGATGTCACTGAGCGATTTCATAAGGATCTTAATATCGTTAAGCATCTTCCACTCCGCCTAACCTTTTGATTTCTTCCAGTTCTCGAATGTCGGGATATCGAACGCCGAAATGTAGTAATTCGTCAGATATTCCTTGAACTTGTCTGAATCGGAAAGCACTTTGAAACCGTATTTTTTGTCGATATATTTGACCGCTTCCATGTAAATTTTGTCGAAATTTGCCCTTCCGACGCGCATTTTCGCCTTGTCGATCTCGAGGCTGACAAAAGTTTTGTAGGATTTGTACATTTCGTCGTTTTCCATCCCTTCGACAGGCTTTCCGGGAATATCCTCGGCGTGCTGCGTCTCCTCTTCTTCCGGTTCCGGTTTCGGTTTAGCTGCTTTTGGAGCAGGTTTTTCAGCCTTTTTAGGAGCTGGCTTTTCGGGCTGTTTCGCAGGCTGCTTCGCCGTGCTGAGTTTAACCATGGTATCTTCGTCAAACGGAACGTAAAGAACAAAAGTCTTCTGATTTTCGGTCAGTTTTTCGAGCAGAAGAAGACCGTAAGCCATAAGGTTGTTGCCAAGCTCTTCAAATTCGGCAGTCGTAAGCTGGTCAAGCCCGATCCTGCGCTTCAAAGTGCCGCCCCAGTAGCCGTAATTTTTTCTCTGCTCGAGCGCAAAACAGTAAAGTTTGACAAAGCACGCATACTCTTCAAGCGGCAGCATCTTTATAAGTTCAGCCAGATCTTTCGGGATCATGACGCCGTCCTGGTTCTTTTTGTATGAAAATCTGATGAATTCAAGATCGTTTGCAATCGGATATATCTCTTTTTTGCGGGGTTTTTCGCGGACTTCTTCGACTTCTTCAACAGGCTCCGGCTGAACCTTCTCATCTTTTATGATTGGCGCTTCTTCGACTTTCGGAACCGACTTTTCGACCTTGGTTTCAGCGTTTTTCTGCACATTTTCTTCCGGCTGTTTGGGAGCCTCTTTTTCAGCTTCGACGATTTTTAAAAGATAGTCGCGGACTTCGTTTTTTACCGCATTTCCGATGTTTTTGATTAAACCCATCTTTTCCTCCGTTATTTTATCTCAAGTTTCAGATTTTTTACTGTGCACTTTTCGGCAAGCCCCGTTTCAGGGTTGTAAAGGCATACCGGAAGCACTATTTTTGCCGAAGATTCACCGAATTTCGACGTGTATTTTGCCTTTCCCTCTTTATTTTTTGCGAAAAATCCCTTTTCGATCCTACCCAGTTCCTTTTTTTCCGCATCAAGGAAAAGAAATTTGTAGGGAGCATATTCATTGTCGTTGAATTTCGTGTTTTTTCCGTAAGTTATCGTGTATTCGACACCGGTTTTCGACTTTACGAAAGTGACATCGACTGTCGGGCTTGCCGATTCTTCTGCAAAAACCGTGCAGAAAAAGAGCAAACCGACAAAAAATATCAACAAATTCAGCTTGTTGACATGCAAAACCGATTTAAGGGAAGCTATCATTTCAAACTCCTTCCAAAAAACAACCGCAGGATTTTAAAATGGAGTTGAAAAAAGTCAATTTACACTGATATTTTGCAAACTTTACAGATTTTCTTTTTTGAATTCGCAAAGTTTGAGAATTTTCTTATACATTGATTCGAAATGCTCGAAATTCAGAGACTGATAACCGTCCGAAAGAGCACTTATCGGATTGAAATGCGTCTCGATTATAAGCCCGTCGGCTCCGAGAACGACTGCCGCTTCCGAAACATCAGGAACATATTTGAAATTGCCGACGCTGTGTGACGGGTCTAAAATTACCGGAAGATGCGTGAGTCCTTTGATTATCGGAATCGCCGCGATATTCACCATGCTGCGGGTCGAATCGTCGAACGAAGTGATCCCGCGCTCGCAGAGAATAATGTTTTCATTGCCTTCAGCCATTATGTATTCGGCACTTGACAAAAATTCGTCTATCGTCGCATTCGCCGAACGCTTGAGCAGAACCGGCTTGCTGCATTTGCCGAGTTCTTTGAGAAGGGCGAAATTCATCATGTTTCTCGCGCCGACCTGAATGATGTCGATATACTGCTCGAAAAGATCGATGTGTCTGACATCGACTATCTCGGAGACAGATTTCATGTTGTATCTTTTGGCAGTCTCATTCAGAATTTTGACGCCGTTTTCACCCAAGCCCTGGAAAGAATAGGGAGAAGTCCTCATTTTGAACGTTCCGCCGCGAAGAATCTTTACTCCGAGGCTGGAAAGAAAAGCTGCTATTTTATCGAGGGAATCAGCTCTTTCAACGCTGCATGGACCGGATATCATTGTAAAATTTTCTCCGATCAAAACACCGTCGCCCAAATCCACAACACTCTTTTCACGATAATTCTTGGACACCATGTAATACGGTTTAGAAATGTTGATTATCCGCTCGACACCAGGCAAAGATTTAAAACGACCCATGTCGGAAGTCGTAAGATCTCCGGCAACCGGAATAAGAATGTAACTCGAACCCTGCAGAACATCGAACGACATTCCGTTCGCGAGCAAAGTCTCCTTTATGTTGTCTAAAAATTCTTCGTTGGTTCCCTTTTTAACAACAATGATCATTTTGTAAATCCTGCCGCTGATTTCATTTTGTCAATAATCTCTTTCACGCTTTCGCGTGATTTATTCAACAATTCAAAGAACTTGCCATCGTCAAGAGGAACTCTTTCCGCAGTTCCCTGAAGCTCGATTATATTGCCGTTTTCAGAAAAAACAAAATTAAAATCGGTGTCTGCCCGCGAATCTTTTTCATAATCCAGATCGATCACGACTTCGCCGTCGATAACGCCGCCGCTGATCGCCCCGATCCAATTTTTAAGCGGATTTTCCGGAACTATTCCTTCGTCAACCAGTTTTTTGCAGGCAAGTGCCACTGCAAGCATGCCGCCGTTTACCGAAGCTGTACGTGTTCCGCCGTCCGCCTCAAGGACATCGCAGTCGATAAGCATCGTTATTCCGGGGATCTTTTCGAGATCGACCGCCATTCGAAGAGAACGCCCGATCAAGCGCTGAATTTCAGCAGTACGACCTGAAATTTTGGTTCTTTCGCGGGCACTTCTTACGTTTGTCGAGCCTGGAAGAAGCGAATATTCGGCAGTGAGCCAGCCGCCGCTTTTGACGTGCGGAGGAACTTTCAAATCAAGCGAAAGCGCCGTGATGACCTTCGTGTTTCCCGAAACCGAGAGCACCGAAGAATAAGGATTATTCAGATAATTCGTAAGAAACGAGTGTTCCCTCAAAGTTCTCTCCAACAAAAAAGTTCAATAATTATCCGTGTTTTTCAGAAATTCTGTCAAGAACGACTATCAAAACTACGCCGACGATCATAAGCGCGATGCAGAGAAAGAAATATCCGCCGAATTCCTGCGGAAACACATTCGCCTGCGAAACGATTTTCTCTTTTCCTCCGACCATTTCAACGATTGCCTCCCCTTTCCAAGGCCAGATACTGCGCAGCGAACCGGCCATGAGACCGGTAAGGAATGCAAGCGTAACTGAGTGCCATTTCGTAAGAAGCCAGTTAAAAAAGCGCGAAAATCCGATAAGACCTGCGCCGCAGCCGATGCAGAAAACGACGATCACAAGGATGCTGTTCAAGCTGAACGGATTTTTGACCGCTTCGATGATGTACTCATATTTTTTGAGAACAAGCAGAATAAATGCGCCGCTTATGCCAGGAAGGATCATCGCGCAGATGCTTAAAACGCCGCAGAGAAAGATGAACCAGAGCCCGTTCGGAGTTTCGACCGGAATGAGTCCGACCAGAAAATAAGCCGCGACAGTTCCGGCAAGTATCGAAATAACCTCGGAAATACGCCATTTTATCGTTTTGCCGACAACATAGATCGAAGCGGCGATGAGACCGTAAAAAAGGCTGTATGTCGGCTCGGGACACTCGTTGAGCAAAAATTTCATGATGTGTGCCAGAGAAACTATCGCAACGGCGACACCGAAGAAAAGAACTGCAAGAAAACGGGTGTGAAGATGTGCTACAGCCCCTTTGATATCGAAAGAAAGCAGCTTTTTCACGCATTCGGAGTCAAAAGATTTGATCGCTGCGAGAAGTTTCTGGTAGATTCCTGCAATAAGTGCGATCGTGCCGCCCGAAACGCCGGGAATGACGTTTGCAGCTCCCATGCAGACTCCCGTTATCGCGAGAATGATCGCTTCTTTCCATGAATTCGGTCCCGGAGTAGCCATAATCGCCTTTTTAAAAGTGAGCTTTTCCATTTTAACCTCTTATTTTTTCGAGAGTTTTTTCGTCGGTAAAATCAAGAGAAACAGGTGTTATCGTCGCGCATCCGCGCCTTATCTCGTGGCAGTCGCTGCCGTCTATATCGGCAAAACCGAACTGATCGCCGCCGATCCAATAATACTCTTTTCCGCGCGGATCGACCCGTTTTAAAACATCGCCCCCGTACAGCCTTTTGCCGAAAGGGACCCATTTTATTGGAACTTTTCCTGACTTTGCGATAGTTTCCGGAATGTTGATATTAAAAAGTTTAGGATTTTCGTAGAGTTCAGATTTTCCTATTTTTTTTTCGATTTCAGGAAGAATTTCGTCAAAAAAGAAATCGGCACATACTGCAAAAGTCTCATTTTTGAACGCAACAAAATCGGTGATGTAAAGTGAAACGGCAAACGAAGTGATTCCGTCGTAAAAAGTTTCCATTGCCGCAGAAACAGTACCTGAATAAGTGATGTCATCGCCCAAATTTCCCCCTTTGTTTATGCCGGAAACTGCAAAAAGAGGTTTTTCACCCATCAGAGTGTTGACACCGATATAAACAGCATCTGTCGGAGTTCCGTGAACGGCAAAACGGTTTTCAGCAAATTTTGAAACCCTGAGCGGAGAGCCCAAAGTTATCGAATGACCGGCACCGCTCTGTTCGTTGAAGGGTGCGGAAACAAAGCAGGAAAGATTTCTCTTCGATGCCGCGATTTCCAAAGCCGACAACCCTGCGGCATAAATCCCGTCATCGTTTGTAAGAAAAATCTTTTTAGTCATTATAAACAAAAAATGGTCGGGATGACTGGATTTGAACCAGCGACCACCTGAACCCCATTCAGGTACGCTACCCAGACTGCGCTACATCCCGACACTTATATGGAACAACTATTTGTTGTTGAGCCTGTCTTTCAGCACCTGGCTGTGATGAAAAGTCGCAACTTTTCTTTTGCTGATCGTCAAGGGTTTTTTGGTCTGAGGATTGCGTCCTCTTCTCTCTTTCTTTTCCTTAACGGTGAATTTGCCGAAACCGCTGAGCTGGATCTCGCCTTCTTTTGCAAGAGTGTCCTTCAACTCTTCAAAGAACATATCAACGAGTTCCGATGCATATTTCTTATCGATTTTCATCTGCTCATAAACAAAGTCTGCAAGTTCAACTTTTGTTACACTCATTTCTTCCCCCAATTAATCAGTTAACGCCTCTGGCTTCTTCTATGATTCTGTCGAAAGCTTTCGGATCTTCAGCTGCGAGGTATGCAAGAACTTTTCTGTCAATGTCAATATTTGCCTTATGAATCATATCCATGAATTTCGAATATGAAAGACCTCTTTCTCTGACTGCGGAATTGATTCTCGTAATCCAGAGTTTTCTGAAATCTCTCTTTTTAAGTTTTCTGTGAGCAAACGCATAAGCCCAGCCTCTTTCTACGGTTTCCTTGGCAACTCTGTATCTTCTCGATCTTGCCATATAGTTGCCTTTTGCGGCCTTGAGTATCGTAGCTCTTCTTCTATTGGCTTTAAATCCTCTTTTTACTCTCATTTCTAACTCCTATTAAAGATAAGGAAGAAGTTTCTTCATCTGCGGAATATCGCATGTTTCAATGTATGCGCCCTTTCTCAGATCTCTTTTTCTCTTACGTGTTTTCTTCGTAAGGATGTGGCTTTTGAAAGGATGCCATCTTTTCATTTTACCGCTACCGTTCGATTTAACCCTTTTCGCAGCAGCTCTATTAGTTTTCATTTTCGGCATAACAAATTCTCCTTAATTTTTCTGCGCTACCAACATTGTCATTTTTTTATTTTTAACAACACTATCCAATTCGATCGCAAGCTGGTCTTCTCCGCCGAGTTCCTTAACGATAACATTAAGGTTTTCCAACGCTTTTTCAGCAAACATGATCTCTCTGCCTCTGAAAAAGACCGTGAATTTGACCTTGTTTCCGTCCTCAAGGAACTTTTTGGCCTGACGAACTTTCGTCATAAGGTCGTGCGTATCGGTGTTCGGACGGATCTTGAGTTCTTTAATTTCAATAACCACCTGATTTGCCTTAGCTTTTTTAGCTTTTTTCTTTAACTTGTAAAGATGCTTTCCGAAATCCATTATCTTACATACTACAGGATCCGTGTTTGGGGAAACACAGACGAGATCCAGCCCAAATTCTCTCGCTTTTTCCAAAGCTTCCCGTTTTGTAAGAACACCCAGCACTTCGCCCGTGGGAGCAACCACCCGCATCGTAGGTGATTTTATGGTCTCGTTTACAAGACCAGGTGCAGGCTGTGCCGAGTTGCCTGATTCCGGCTTAGCAGGCTTCATCAATAGTAGACTCCGTTGTAATTTTCCGAGTTCAACTTAGCAAGGAAATCTTCCGTTGCAAAAGTTTCCTGTTCTCCGCCTCTCTTTCTGACCGTTATAGTCTTGAGATCGGCTTCGTTATCGCCTATTACAACGATGTAAGGAACTTTCTGAACAGACCATTCGCGAATCTTATATCCAACTTTTTCATTTCTGTCGTCAAGTTTGACTCTGATGCCGGTTGCAACAAGTTTCTGAATCAGTTTGTCAGCGGTTTCGGCATGTTTTTCGGAAACCGGAAGAACTGCAACCTGAACAGGAGCGAGCCACATCGGGAAAGCGCCTTTGAAGTGCTCGATAAGAACACCGAAGAAACGTTCGATCGAACCGAGCAGAGCCCTGTGAAGCATGATCGGACGATGTTCCTGACCGTCTTCGCCGACGTAGGAAATGTCGAATCTTTCCGGCAGGTTGAAGTCAACCTGAACCGTCGAGAGCTGCCAAAGTCTGCCGATCGAATCGGTGATGTTCACATCTATCTTCGGACCGTAGAAAGCACCGTCGCCTTCCTGGATCTCCCACGGAAGACCGGAAGCATCGAGAACTTTTTTCA
>CAMZDX010000008.1 GCA_947305505.1 uncultured bacterium
AGATCGTAACTGTCCGGAATGCTCTGAAGCAGCGGCGCTGCGATTTTCAACGCAAGGCCCTTGTTGGGTTCAAGAAACGAGTCGTCGAGACCTGAAACGATCTCATCGAACAACGAAGCGTCCTGCCTTGTATCTCCGTCGTTATCGCTGACTTCTCCGTCGTTGTCGCTGACTCCACCGCCTTTGTCCGCATCATCCGATATATCGCTGTCGGTTGAAGTGTCCGAGTCTCCCGAATCCTTGTTTTTGCCTGATCCGCCGCAGGCGCATACAAATAAAAGCGCCAGAGCAAGGATAACTGACATAATTCTTTTTTTCATTTTGTAACTCCATTTATTCCTTTTAAAAGACCTTGGATAGTGTATAGGCGCAGGAAGCAATGTCAAGCGGAAATTGAAAATATTGCGGGAAAAAGCTGCTTCGGAGATGTTGTACCGGTCAGGAAAAATTTAAGTGGACAATTCACCGTTCTTGGTGTAAAAAGCCGCGTTTTGATTTGTTTGTAACGTTTTTTACAGGAGAGAAAAATGAGCGAAAAAATCAGAGTTCTTATTGCAAAACCGGGTCTTGACGGTCATGACAGAGGGGCAAAATTTGTTGCAAGAGCGCTTCGTGATGCCGGAATGGAAGTCATCTATACAGGTTTGAGACAGACTCCTGAAGCAATCGCAAACGCAGCGATCCAGGAAGACGTTGACGCTGTCGGCCTTTCGATCCTGAGCGGCGCGCACAACACGCTTCTTCCGAAAGTAGCCGAGCTTTTGAAAGAGAAAAACGCTCCCGATATTCTTGTTTTCGGTGGCGGCGTTATCCCCGAAAGCGACATTCCTTTCCTTAAGGAAAACGGCATAAAAGCGGTTTTCACTCCCGGAACGACTTCCGAGCAGATAGTTACTTTCCTTACCGACAATATCAAAAAGTAAGGCTTTTTGTTAGAAATCTTAATAAAAATCGGCATTTATATTCTAGATTTTTAATTGTCCGGCATGATTTTTTTATACGACGGCACTTTTGAAGGGTTTTTAAGCGCTGTTTTTGACGCTTTTCCTCTTAAAGAAAATGTGGCAATTGAAAAAAAAGAGAAGTCGCAGTCAGTTTTGTTTGCCGAAATTCGGGAAGTAGAAACCTCATCGGAAAAGGCGGGAAGGGTTGCAGACAAACTTCTTTCAATATGCGGCAAAAGAGGATTTTCGGCAATAGTATACATATTTCTTTCTGAAACCGAAAGTTGCGAAACTTACGCGTTTTATCTGATAAAATCGGTAATAAAATACGGTTCTAAGGCGTTTTCGCGCTTTCAGGATGAAAAAATCGCGCGTGCAATGGAAATCAGGAAAAAAGTTTCCAAAGAGTGTGAAAGATTTTTGGGGATACTCCGCTTTTCGGAGCTTTCCAACGGGATTTTCTATGCCCCGTGCGAGCCTGATTTCAACATTCTTCCGATAATTACCGGTCATTTTTACGAACGTCTTTCCGGAACGAAGTGGATGATTCACGATCTAAGGCGCGGAATCGCCGTTTATCACTGCAATGGAAAAACAGAAAGTGTTGAATTTATTGACGAAATTACTTCGCATTTGAATATGTCGACTCTTCTTGGAAAGTCTGAAAACGAAGAGGATTTTGCACGAATGTGGTCCGGTTATTTCAAAATCATCGCCATTGAAAACCGCATGAATCCTAAACTTCAAAGGCAGTTCATGCCGCAGCGTTACTGGAAATACCTTACGGAAAAGAAAAACTGATGAATTTTTTGATCCGGCAATTTAATTGTTATTTTTCTTAACAAAATCGGCAACTTTGTCGACTGCATTCTGAACTTTGACGCTGTCGGGTCCTTCCGCCATAATTCTCATAACAGGCTCTGTTCCGCTGTAACGGACAAGCATTCTGCCGCCTTCAAGAAGAGCTTTCTGTGATTTGATTAGTTCACATAGTCCCGGAATTTCTTCTATCGGCGTTTTTTCACCTTTGATTTTAACTTTTGCCTGAATCTGCGGGAAAAGTTCGATCTCGTCTGCGAGTTCGGAGAGTTTTCTGCCGCTTTCGGCCAGTATTTTGAGGATCATAAGCGATGCGACGATGCCGTCACCGGTCGGATTTATCTCTTTTATGATGAGGTGTCCGCTGTTTTCTCCTGCGAGGCTCAAACCTTTTTCATTGATCCTTTCAACGAGGTATCTGTCACCGACATTCGTTCTTTCAAGGCTTATTCCGCAGTTTGCAAGATGTTTTTCAAGTCCTGCGTTGCTCATAACGGTAACTGCTGCCGTATTTTTAGCCAGCTTTCCGTTGTTACTCAGATATTTTGCGATGATCCCGATGATTTTGTCGCCGTCAACGACTCTTCCGAGCTCGTCAACCGTGATAAGTCTGTCTCCGTCGCCGTCGTAGGCAAAACCTGCAAAGCAGTTGTGTTCAAGTATCTTCGGAGCGAGGTTTTCGGGGTGAAGCGCGCCGCAGTTGTCGTTGATGTTTATGCCGTTTGCCTCGGTGAAAAAGAAGAATTTTTCCATTTTGGTGAAAGCAGAGAATATCTTTTTCGCGATTTTTGCAGTTGCGCCGTTTGCGCAGTCGATGCAGATTTTTATTTCTGAATCTTTCAGCAGTTCAAACGCCTTGACTATCCTTGAAACGTAGTCAAATTCAGGATTTTCGGCGATATTTGCAGTTCCTATATCTTTACCGGTCGGGTTCTGCGCTTCGTTTTCATCAAAAAATATCGCTTCGATCTCAAGTTCCTGCTCGTCGTTGAGCTTTTCACCTTTTGAGTTGAAAATCTTGATCCCGTTGTCTTCAAAAGGGTTGTGGCTTGCCGAAATGACGATGCCGAGATCGCATTTGTTGGTTCTCACGAAGTCGCTTACAAGCGGAGTCGAGACTACTTTGAGGTCTGTGACATTGCCGCCGGCACTCATTATTCCCGCAGAAACTGCGGCACTCAGCATTTCCGAAGAAATACGCGTATCTGTTCCGATTGCAGCTTCAATTTTTTTTGCCGGATTTTTCTTCTGAAACCAGCGTGTTACAGCTTTCCCTACTTTTACCGCCGATTCGGGTGTAAGGGGATAGACATTTGCAGTCGTTCTTATTCCGTCTGTTCCGAAAATCTGTTTTTTTGCCATAATTACCTCGCTATTTCATAAAATTTCAAAAAAGCCGGAGTATTTTACTCAAAATTTTCGGAATTGCGAGTAGATAGGTGAGACCTCTGTTTATAAAAATGCGGCAACTTTTTGACTTGACGGCGGTTTTGGTTCATAATGCCCCGTTTTTTGTCGGCGGAGAAAAATGGGAAGCTTAAGAGAGACAAACGACGATCTGAATATAAGGCTTGAAAAAGAGTTTAAAAAGCTGAAATTCATTATAGAAAAATCATCCGAAAACGAAGATGAGGATATTTTCCGCTGGCGGTTCGGCAAGTTTGAAAAGCCTTACAAAATATATGATTCGTGGCAGAAAAAGCGCGATTCTTCGCCTCAGTTTATGGTCTGGTTCGTCTTTTCGGCGATATTCTACTACATTACGCTGCTTGAAAAATTCGACGAAATTTCTGAAAAATATGTAGGCTGGCTGCGCCAGAAGGATACAAAGTCGCGTTTTATAATATTTTTTATTTTTAACATCATTCTTGCGTGGATTCTGATCCCCGATTCGGGAAAGGAAAGTTATCCCATAGATCAGAGAAGTATCGGTCAAACGATAGACCATTCGATAATAGCCGACAAGGATTATATAATAATCAACGAGGAAGAGACTGCGAAAAATCAGGAAAGGGCGCAGAACGATGTTCCTAATACCTACGATTTTGTCGATCAAAAGAAAAATCTCGAGGCTCTGAACGAAGCTTTCAAAATGATGCGCGATGCTGCGAAAGAAAATATAAAAGAGACGATCGCGGCTAAAAATCTTCCGTTCCCGCCTGAATTTCACGAAATTCTTGCAGATTATGTGATAAATTCCGGTAAAAGCAGTGATTTGCGTGAATTTAAAACCGGTTTGCAGGCTCTTTTTCTCAATAAACGCAGCGATTTCGAGCGTATAATCGGAACACCTCTTTCCACTTATGTTTTCATAGATCTTGCCGAAAACATCTTCCCGGCGCGAATCCCCGAGGCTATTGCCGAAATTTCCGACTACTTCAACCAGAACGATTACTACATTCTGCGCGAAGGAATTCCGGCCGATTATGTTCCGAAACATATCATCGTCAGGAAAAAGGATTCATATTCTCAGGAAAACAAGCTCGATCCCAATCAGGCTATAAAAAGCAGCTCTCTTGTTGTACAGACGGGAAAAATCATCAGTTTGCCGGCTCTCAAGTCAGAGATCCTTCACATGAGGGATAAACTCAACATGTCCGATTTCACGGCTCACGGGTTTGAAACAGTCGCCGAAATCGGAAAATGGACGATGAAGGATTCGATTTTCTACAATGCTGAAATTACTGAGTTCAACAAAATCGAAGCAAAAAACAACGCTCCGAAGTCTGAACGTAAGATATCGAGAGGCGAGCGCGTCATTTCGTCGAGGTCGGTTATCACTAAAGAGGATATCGAAGTTTTCAGAGTCATGCAGGAGCAGTCTGAAAATATTTCGGGCGAGTTTTTATTTTTGAGCAATTTCTTCTACATTGCCTCTTTCATTTCTATCGTTTTCCTTGTTTTTACACGCTCGATCGGCAAATTCAAATACCGCAACAAGGATCTGCTGCTTATGACCGGTCTTATTGTGATGGCGCTTCTTCTTCTGCGCTATGCGATGCCCTGGATCCAGGAAGTTGCATACGACAACAAGGCGATATACTTCTTCTTTCCGTTGCCGTTTTTCGTTGCGGCCGTTAGGGTCCTGGTAAACACAGAAACGGCGTGCTTCCTCCTGTTTGTCCTTTCTGCGGCGCTCGCGATGCTTTTCCCTGAAAACTATTTCATTCCGATTTTTTATCTTTTCGGTTCGCTCATTTTCATGTATATCATTTTTCATGTTGAATCGTCCGGTCAGATCATGTGGCAGACGTTCAAATTTTCGATCGTTTCTATGGGGCTCGCCCTTGTTATCGGAGTGCTGGATTCATCGTTGAACCACAGCGGCATACACATTTTCGCCGCTATTGTCTGTGCTTTCGTTTCGGCGATGCTTTCGGGCGGAATACTGACGATCATGATCCCCCTTTTCGAATCGACCCTTGATTATGTCACGAACATCAAATATGTCGGTTATTCGACGATGAGTAACGAACTTATCAAGCAGATGTCGGTTTATGCAAACGGAACCTACCAGCATTCGCTTACCGTTGCATCTCTTGTCGAAGTCGCGGCGCGGGAACTCGGGCTCAATCCGCTTAAATGCAAGGTCATGGCTTATTTCCACGACATCGGAAAGCTGGAAAGACCTGAATATTTCACTGAAAACCAGCGCGACAGAAGAAACGCGCACGACAACTACAGACCTACTATGTCTGCGAGAATCATAACGAATCACGTGAAATACGGGCTCGAACTTGCAAAAAAATACCACCTTGGAGAAGAGATAGAATCGGCAATA
Organism: uncultured bacterium; assembly: GCA_947305505.1. Classification (GTDB taxonomy): domain Bacteria; phylum UBP6; class UBA1177; order UBA1177; family UBA1177; genus UBA1177. The sequence goes on from CAMZDX010000008.1 coordinate 5,545, forward strand.
GTCGAGCATCACGGGACGACTCTTGTCGGATATTTCTATAAAAAAGCTAGAGAGCTCGATCCGAATGTTTCTGAAGCGGAATTCAAGTATGCCGGTCCGGCACCGCAGTCGAAAGAGACGGCGCTTTTAATGATTGCAGACAGCTGCGAAGCGGCGGTCCGTTCGATGGATAAGAAGACCGAAAACGGCATAAAGGCAAGAGTGCAGGAGATAATGGCAGGCAAAATCAGGGAAAATCAATTCGTGCACTGTAACCTGACGACAAAAGATCTCCAAACGATCGAAGATTCGCTTGTCAATACTTTCTCCGGAATATATCACGGCCGAGTCAAATATCCTCAGGATAAAACTAAGGAACAAGCATTTTCAAGCGAGCCTAAGGAGCAGGAGACCAAATGAAAACAGCGTTTTTTTCGGAATGTGAATACGTGCCCGGCGAGTTGAAAAACGATATGCGCAAGGCAATTCGTTTCGCACTGAAATACAAAAATCTGAAATCGACAGATCCCTACGAAGTTTCTGTAATTTTCACCGATGAAAAAGGAATTCGTGAAATAAACAACAATTACAGGCATATAGACAGAGCAACTGATGTCATATCATTCGCTTTTGCGGAAGGCGAGGGGGCGGAATATGCGCCGTTTCTTCTCGGTGACATCTTCATCTGCACCGATGTTGTCGCAAGTCATGCCGAAAAATACGGAACGACTTTCAATGAAGAGATGATTTTTATGGTCGTTCACGGTATCCTTCACCTTTTGGGTTTCGATCACCACAAAGCTGCAGAGCGCGCAAAGATGCGTGAAGCCGAGATCGTGGTAATGAAGCAGATTTTTCCTCAGTGGAAAGGGCGCGGCGAAGAATAAATGTCGAAAATAAAGATTTTTGCCGCAGCTTTTTTCTTCATTTTCTGTTTTGCACTCAGTTTTCCGTTCGTCATTCCCGGCAGCGGTGAACCCGTTTTTCTCCACCAGCTTATGGGTTGTGTCCTTATTTTTCCGGTGCTTCCGCTTTTTTTTCATGTCTTGAACTCATGCACGACATTCAAAAAGAAAGTTCTGGCAATATATCTGATTACAATGCCGGCGAATGCTTTCGTTTTTTACTGGATATTCTATTCTCTCAATGTTTACGGCGGCTTGGGTGTCGTTGAAGGTGTTTTGGCGCTTATACTCATGTTCTTTATTTTAGGCACTTTCTGGCTTTTCTTTTTTGTTCTCTGCCGCTTTTTTGCAAAAAGACCTGCAAATCCGGGTACTTTCGGTGCAATGATAAGTGCATCGGAAGGTTCTCCGCTTCCTGTCAAACCCTGGTTTATCGCGCTTCTCTGGAGTGCGGTCGAATTCCTGCGCACATTTTTTCCGGTCGATTTTTTCTGGGCGGCGCTTGGACATTCGCAGTATTCAAACAAAGTCATTCTGCAGTGGGCTTCACTCGGTTCGGTCTACATAATTTCGTTCATGATCGCATGGATCTCGCTTTACGCCTACACGCTTTTATTCAAAAAACACGATAAAAAAGAGGGGATAGTTCTAGCTGTCGTGCTCTGCATACTTTTTTCCTACTCAGCTTACAAACTGATTTCCTTCAACTCTGCTGTTCCCGAAAAAGAGATAAAAGTCGCGCTTATGCAGCCTGCGATAAACCAGTATGACATCAACGCGAAAGAGGAAACTGTCTTTGAAATGATCGATGTTTTTGTCGAGCAGCTGAACAGTTTTGACCGTGATACCGATCTTGTCGTCTGGTATGAAGCAGCGATGCCGCTCAGAATTCCTATAGGTTTCGACAACTTCGACTATGTAATGGAGCGCTATTTTCCGCGTGCCTACAACTTTCCGAATCAAATTGTCGGTCTTGACATGGTAGACAGGTTAGACATGAGTTTTTACAATGCCGCAGGATTCATTCAGGATGGAAAAATCCGCAAAATATATAAGAAAATCAAGCTCGCCCCGTTCGGCGAATACCTGCCTTACAGCAAAATTCTCCGTTCTCTCGGGCTTTCGATACTCGTTCCCGAATTTTCGGGTGATTTTGTCCGCGGAACAGAATACACGGTTTACGATTACGGCAATTTTAAAGCATCGATACTTATCTGCTACGACGGAACTTTCAGCGAAAATGTCGCCGGTTTTGTTGAAAACGGAGCCGAAATATTAGTCAACATCAGCAATGACGCATGGTTCGGCGATTCGAGCGAAACCTTCCAGCACGGAATGTTCTATCCTTTCCGCGCAGTCGAAACGGGCAGAACGATCGTCAGAAGCGCTAATGTCGGAATCAGCGAAGTCCTGCTTCCCGACGGAACCCGCGAAAATTCAACGAGATTCCTTGAAAGAACGACGATAAACCGCAAAGTTCCGCTTTACAAAATCGATACCGTCTACCAGAAATTCGGAAACTGGTTCATCTGGCTGGTCTATATTACTTTCGGGCTTTTCCTGCTTGACAGGCTGGGGAGAACCGAGAAGAAGAAAAAACACTGATTTTTGACGCGCCGTTAACTCTGTCGGAATAACGGGATTTCGGGATCACGTGATCCCGACGGCGCGACCGATAAAAAACGACGGCGCGCCGGAAAAAATCATTTGAAAACAAATCGATCATGAGTAAAATCCATCGTTTTTTTGTAGAGACGTGACCTGACACGTCTTGCCGTGGTGCGTCTCCATTATAAAGTGAGGTGAAAAATGAACAGTATCTACATTCTTGTTTTTTCGCTTTTGTGGGTCGTTGTCGCTTATTTCTGGTACGGCAACAGCGTCATTAAAAAGAAACTCATCGATCCTGTCGACGAAAATCCGACTCCTTCGCACTCAATGAATGACGGTGTCGATTTTTATCCCGCTCCGTCGATCGTCCTTTTTGGACACCACTTTTCGTCGATAGCCGGTGCTGGTCCTATCGTTGGTCCAATAGTAGCAGTAACGTGCTTCGGCTGGGGTCCTGCCGCGATATGGCTGCTTGTAGCCGGTGTCTTCATCGGTGCGGTTCACGACTATCTTTCGCTTATGATTTCTGTCCGCCATCAGGGAGTCAGCATTCCCGATACGGCTGAAAAATACGTTTCGAAAAAGGCAAAATTCCTCTTTCTGGTTTTTGTCTGGCTTACTATCGTCCTTGTCATCGCGGTTTTCGGCAACTTGGCTGCAACTTCGATGATAACGAAACCTGAACTCGTCATCCCGACATTCGCCCTCATTCCGCTTGCGATGCTTTTCGGAGTCATCAATAAAAACAGATGGCTTCCGCTCTGGGCTAACACGATAATCGCGATCGCAGGACTTATTTTCCTAATCTGGCTCGGTTTCCAGTTCCCGATCACGATCGGAACACCGAAAACGGCTTATTCGATCTGGTTTACGCTTCTTATGATCTACGGATTCGTGGCTTCGGTTACTCCAGTCTGGATTCTTCTCCAGCCGCGTGACTACATTTCAAGCTGGGTTTTGATCCTCGGTATTTCGCTTGCATTCATCGGGATTTTCATCGTTCATCCCGACATGAATGCTCCTTTTGTCATCGCGGAAACTTTCAAAGATTCATCGCAGGGTCCTCTTGTTCCGTTCCTTTTCATTGTTATCGCTTGCGGCGCAGTCTCGGGCTTCCACAGCATCATCGCTTCGGGAACCACTTCCAAACAGCTTGACAGAGAAAAAGACGCGATGTTCGTCGGCTTCGGCGGTATGCTAATGGAAACGATCATCGGCATCGTCTGCGTCATCATTGCCGGTGCAGCAATAAAGTGGGGAACAGGCGAAAATGAACTTCAGTGGATTTTCAAAAATTCGGGCGGTGCGCTCGGAGTTTACGGAAACGGTTTTGGCAGACTGACATCATTTATTTTCGGTAACGAAGTCGGTGTCGTAATCGGTATCACTATTGTCAACGTCTTCATCATGACGACTCTCGATACAAGTGTCAGACTTGCAAGATTCCTCACGAACGAAATGATTGGCGACAAACTTCCCGCAAAACTCCAGAACAAGTTTTTCTACACGATAGTTGCCGTTATTCCTGCATTCCTGCTCGGTATCACCGATTCGTGGGCAAGCGTATGGCCTCTTTTCGGCGCGGCTAACCAGCTTGTCGCTGCACTCGTTTTCATAATCTTAACTGCTTACTTCTATTCGAAAAACAAACCGATCAAATACACGCTCTGGGCAACGATTTTCATGCTTACGATGACGATCTTCGCCCTCTGCTGGATGATCTGGAAATACTTCGTAGCTGCTCCAAACTACTTCCTCGGTTCTGTTGCGGTCGTTCTTGTTGTCCTTGCCGTTCTGATGATAATAGAAGGCTGCAAAAAGATCGGCAGCGCAAAAAAAGCGTAAAATCTAAGGAGTTTAAATGTTTACGGCTCAAATAATCATATATATTCTTCTCGGTTTTGCGGCTGAGATGATTGACGGCTCGCTCGGCATGGGCTACGGCGTAAGTTCCAACACTTTTTTGAGGACTGCGGGCGTTCCGAGCGCGATCTCAAGCGCATGCGTTCACGTTTCGGAGATTTTCACGACTCTCGTTTCGGGGCTTTCACACCTCAAAATGAAAAACGTCCACAAAGGGCTTTTTTTCCGTCTTCTTTTCACAGGTATTTTAGGCGGGATCGTCGGTGCGTATCTCCTTGTAAACTTTGAAAGCAGGGAACTTGATATCGTGATCGACATTTACCTTCTTATCATGGGCGGATTCATCTTTTCCAAAATTTTCAGAAAGCTCGGAAAACCGCGTGAATACGGAAACTACACTATCCCGCTCGGTTTTGCCGGAGGTTTCACTGATGCTATGGGCGGCGGCGGCTGGGGTCCTGTCGTAACAAGTACGCTTTTAGCTTCAGGTCACGATGTTCCCAGAACGATAGGCACTGTCAACACTGCTGAATTTTTCGTAACTATCGCAGAAACTACAACGTTTGTCGCGATGATAGGTGACTTCAAAAACTACACTCAGATTATTGTCGGTCTCATCATCGGCGGAATGATCGCAGCACCGCTCGGTGCATACCTCTGCAAAAAGATCCCGGTCAAGCTTATGCTTGGTCTTGTCGGAGTTCTTGTAGTAATTCTCAATACTTACAAACTTCTTAAACATACAGGCGTGATTTAAGTTTTTTTATTTAGCGTTTTTTTCGCTTTCTTCGAAATCAAAAAGCTCTTTTAAAGGAAGTTCCAGAGCAAAAGAAATTTTTTCGATAGCGTCTATTGAAATGTTGCGTTTGCCGCATTCTACTGTGCTGATGTATTCGCGCCCGAGACCCGATTTGAATGCGAGATCATTCTGAGTCATTCCCTGCTGTTTCCGAAGAAATAAAATGCGTTTTCCGAGTAGTTCGCGAGCTTCCATGGCGGCAACAAAAACCAAAAACAACAACGGCAATAAAATAGCAGAAAATTTTTTCACGTATGTATCTGATAATACACATTTTTGCGGTTTTTGTAGCTTTTAGTGCACTTTTTCTTGACTTTTGTAGCCGTTAGTATACATTCGGGCGCAAAAAGGAAGAGAAAGCGGTTTTCTCATGTTTATTTAAATTTTTTTTCAAGGAGGAAAAGATGAAAAAAACAATGTATTCTTTAATGGCAGTCATTCTTTGCAGCATGATCCTTGCTTCATGTGCATCCAGCAGAAATTTTGCACCAATCACCAAGGCTACACTTCCGGCGGTTGAAAGATCAGACCGCACCGATGAGTATCAGATTCTTAACACGGTTGAAGCTGAGGCCGTTGTTTCCATTACTCAAGACGGTAAAAAACGCTTGATTAAATCTGAAGGTCCGGATGCTTTCCTTAATGTTTGTATTCAAGACAAAAATGATCCGGAAAAGTACATTTACAGTGTAGGAGATTCAAAAGGAACATTGCGTTTCGGAATTATAGAAAATTTCAATATGGGAGAAGCCGACAAATGTGATGCTGAATCCATGGCGCGTTATCTGGCAGCTTACAGACTTATCAACGAAGCTAAAACCGCAGGAGCTGACGGTATTCTTGCTCCGTCATTTCGTGGTGATACTGAAGAAATAAAAAATGGTGTTGTATATAAAATCAAACTTTCTGCAAAACTTATAAAACTCAACACTGCTAACTAATGGTGAACACAATGAAAAAACTCAGCGTATTACTCGTTTTTTTATTGATCTTTTCAGTAGGTTGCGGCAGTACCTCACGGCGTAATGAACCTGCCCAGCCAAAAATGATCAGCCTTGAACTTGTAAAAGATGCTCCGGCAAACAAGTATGTCAATTTGGATTACGGTATCCGTCTTAACATAAAAGACGGTAGAGCAAACAAGAAAATGATCCAAATTTATGATGCAAGCTATTCTGCGGATTATCGTGTTGATCCTGAGGTAAAAGAGTTCGTTGACGAAAGTCTTCGCCAATATGCCCGTACAATGGGTTTTGAACTTGAAGCAGATGTTTCTACGGATTATATGCTTGAGATAACAATCAAAGAGTTCCGTGTCGACTATCTGAGCGGTAAGGGCTGGACAGGAAGCGTAAGTCTTGACGTCGAGATTTATGACCACGACCGCAAAATCGTTTATCCGAGAACAAGTGCAAAAGGCAGATTCAGCAATGCAGACGGTGCTCCAACCAATTTTTCTGCTGCTGCCAGGGTTGTCAACGAAGCTTATGCAAATGCTCTTGAACAGATTGACTGGGACAGAGTTGCATTCTTCCTTCACCGCGCATCATCCCCGAAAAACGAGGCAAACAAGCAGGTTACAGGAGAGGGCAATACCGCACTTGAACACCTCACGATCCACTGGTCAATCCAGTCACGTCCTGCAGGAGCAGATTGTTACTGGCGTGTAAAATCGTCAACTCCTAATGTTAAGAATCAAAATGAAAGGTATCTTGCCCCGACTCCTTACGAGTCAACGGAAACTTTTGATATCAAAGGTTTGACCTACAACAACGCAGGAAATGTTCAGGTCGAAGTAAGATGTTCAAAAGCCGGATATATGGATCAGAAGAAAGTGTTTGATATGCTTTCGGTAATTGACGAAAAAGAGATTTCGACAATGTTCGTTCTTGTCAAAGACGAATAATTTTCTATCTTAAGAAGCGTTAGCGAGCTGTTGCGCCCGCCTTCCCTAAAGACGGGCGCTCATTTACTTCAGTAAAATTTACAATTAAATAAGATTCTTTGATATCGAATTTTCAAGGATCCTGAATTTGTTGCACGATTTTGAAGAACAGAATTTAAGTTCTAACTGACTGCTCTCATCCAGCAGACGAAAATCACCGAAATAAATAGAAGTGCAGATATGTTTTGGAGGGTTTTCCCGGGAATGCTGCGTTTTGAGAATGCTGCTCCGAATATAGTTCCTGCGGGAAGTCCTGCGGCAAAGCCGAAAAGGTGGGCGAGAACATCGCTTTTTTCACTGCTTCCGAGCATTGCCAATAGTCCGAGTGCCGCGCCGAAAGGAATCCAGCGGCCTAGTTTTTTCTCGCGGAAACTGTCGAAAAACTGCAGGCCTGCAAGAACTCCGATAACGCCGAAAACAGAGGTGGAAGCGCCGATTGAGTTGTGTGCGCTGCCGTAGAAAAATGCGTTCATTACATTTCCTGCAAAACCCGTAAATAAGGCAAAAAGCAGCGCAAAACCGGTTCCGGTCATGGTTGAAAGTGCCCAGAGAACGATTCCGCCGAAGAAAATGTTGGAAAAAAGGTGTTTGTAGTCGCCGTGAAGTGTGAGGGCTGTGACTGCTCTGAAAAACTCGCCTTCGGTTATTGCCGCAGCGCTCGATCTGCCTGCTTTTATGAGTTCCAAATGGTCAAATTCATAGATGAAAACATGAAATGCGGCTAGAAGAATGAGAGTTGCGCAAAAACAAGTCCAGTCGACTTTCTGAAAGCGTATATGAGCGAATTTGTTATGGATTTTTTCTATTCTGCCGGATTTTTCGTAAGCTGAAATTTCACTTTTAGCTTTTTCGTAATCGTTTAAATCTACTTCTATCTGCCACGAATTCCAGCGGAAAACGGCGTTGTTAGGAATTGATAAAGAATCTAAAAGAAGCGAATATTCGCGCGCCGTTTTTTTGTTTGGAGCGGGTATGTATGCGGAATTGTTCTGAGCTTCTTCCATAAAGAATTATTTGCCGAAGTATTCTTCGATCTTATGGTGCTTTAAGCCGGTTTCCTGATTGATTTCAAGAACATAGTTTGCATAAACTTTGTCGTATTTCGTGACGGAGTTTTCTTTGTCGGGCCAGCGGATCTCGATTTCTTCCACTTCGCAGATATCGCCCAGACCGATGATCTGAAGGTGGTCGTTCTGGAAGCCGTTGAGACCGTATGCGCCCTGAACTTCGCGGACAAACTGCTTTCCGCCTGCTTTGACGATGATTTTTGCTCCGATAGCGTCGCGGTTTGCAGTGCTTCCGGTGATATCGATTATCACTTTGTTTGCATTCTGACCGGTGTCGTTGCGGAGAACTTTTATCCACTGTTTTTCAGGTTTTTCCTTGCTGTCAGAATCGTTCGTTCCCCAGCGCATGAAAGATGTTCCTACGATTATGTCGTAGTCTCCGTCACGGTCGATGTCGACGAAAGCGCCGCCGTGAGCACGCGCAACCTGAGCTTTGGCGTCTTTTGCGGTGTCGGCAAATTTGCCGTCAGCCTGCTGCTGGAAAAGCATTGATTTCGTGCCCGGGTAATCGGAACTCAGAATGTAGATGTCGAGCTTTCCGTCGTTGTCCAAGTCGGCCGTAAAACCGCCGAGATCGCCGTCATTCCATGAGCCGGTACGTTTTCTCGTAATGCCGCTTTCCTCTTCCGAAAGGCGCCTCAAAGGTTTTTCTGCAAATCCGTCGTTTATGATGAGCTGTGATTTGTCGCTCGCCTGACCTATATGCCAGTGTGCAAGTTCGATCTGGAAAAGATCGGTATCGCCGTCGCCGTCAAAGTCGCCGCAGAGAGTTCCTGCACTGTTTCCGCCGAGGCGGTATGGCTGATCGGAAAATCCGGGATCCCAGCCGTTAACACCGTCACAGCTGATTACGGCTCCTGTCGATATCGAGCAGTAATCGGTTTCTTTGTTGGATTCATCTTCGCAGTAGCATGCAAAAAACTGGTCGTCGCCGTAGTTTTCGTTGTCGTCGTGTGCAAAGCCCGAGCTTATCGAAAGGTCTTCAAAAGTGCCGTCGCCTTTGTTTCTGTAAAGCATATTGTAGGATCTGCCGTAGCTTGAGGTGAGAATGTCGGCAAAACCGTCGCCGTCGACATCGCATGCGCTTACGCCCCAGGTCGGTTTGTTGAATTTGCCGGTGAGGGCGTTTTCTTCATTGAATTTTTCGGTTTCAAGGCCGCTTGTTCCGTCAACGATATTGTTGAATTTTCCGTTTCCGAGCCCTTTCATCAGCGTGTCCTGTTCGCACGAAGTGAGACTTCCGTAGCTGTTGTACTGTCTGCCTATGAAAAGGTCGATCACGCCGTCGTGGTCATAGTCGAGGAAAGTTGCTCCTGCGATAGCCGAAAACATATCGTTGAGCACGAAATCTCCGCCGACATATTTGAAAGTTCCGTCACCGTTGTTTAAGTAGACTCGGGAGTAGTCTTCCTGAAAAGAATCACTTGAAAGAGTGTCACTGTCTACATAAACGACATTGAATGCATCCTGATAACCGTCGTTGTTCATATCGGCGAAGACGACGTAGGTGGAAGCCAGGCCGTTCGTTCCGTTTTTGTCTGTAAAAAGTCCGCTTGAGAACGTGACATCTTCGAAATTTTTGCCTTTTATGTTTTTAAGAAGTTTGTAAAGATTCTTCGGTTCATTCTGATCTTCGCGCGTTTTTGAAGCAAGCGTTGTATAGACATCAGGCCACCTGTCGCCGTCAATGTCGGCTATGGTGATTTGAGTGCCGAGCGCGTTGAGCTGCTGAACGCCCATTTCTTCCGAAATATCAGTGAATTTCAGCGTGTATGGACCTGCTTGCGGAGTGAGGCATATCGGCTCAATGACTTCTTCTTCCGGCTGATTGTCGCCGGTTTCCGTTTTCGAGCCGTTTCCGCAGGCAGCGAAAATAAGAGCGAGCAAAAGAATTAAAACCGCGGTTTTTTTCATGAAACTCTCCATTTTTGAACAATTAAAAAGCAAAGACCGCCGATTATAGCAGAAATCCAAATAAAATAAATAAATACTCTCAGGCTTATTGTTTTATTTTTTATTTTTTGTAAACTATCGCGTTTTTTTTGCTAATTGAATTGTTCTTGGAGGATTTGAATGAAAAAATTTAGTGTTTTGTTTATGGTCATGCTTGCTGCATTCTTCTTTTGCGCATGTGTCGAGGAAGATGACGATGAGGAAGGAGGAACAACCATACCCACTGACAACGAAAATCATGATGGGAACGGAACTTCTGAAAATACTGATGCAGATATGGATCAGGAACCTACCAACGGCAGTGGAATTTATGTCACCTGCACTCCGGGAGAAACCCGTCCGTGTTACGAAGGACCGAGCGGAACGGAAGGTGTCGGTATATGCAAAGCCGGTGTCGCGACCTGCGTTGAAGACGGAACTGACTGGAGCGAATGCGTAGGACAGGTCACTCCGCAGGCTGAAATATGCAGCAACGGCATAGACGAAAACTGCGACGGCGAGGATATGACTCCGGAAAACGCTATTGATTATGACGGTGACGGTTACAACTACTGCACCGGCGACTGCTGCGAAACAGGCTGGGAACCGAACTGCCGCGGGACCGATTCGCCCGAAAGAATAAATCCCGGCGCGTTCGAAATGGCAGACAACTATGTCGATGACAACTGCAACGGCGAAATCGACGAAGTTGTAAGCTGCGATGAAGGACTTTCTCTGGCGGTAGGAGATTATGAGGGTAATGCGGTCAAGCTTGCAAAGGCGATGGGTATCTGCGGAGAGCAGCTTGTTTCCGCCGAGATCGGGCTTGCAGGTGAACCTGTAACTGAAATGATCGACACCAATCCCGATGCGTGCAACCAGGGTGAAAATCAGGGTTGCCAGTACAATCCGACCGAAAGGATGAGCCGCGAAAAACCTTACTACGAAAACGATTATCAGACTTTTGCAGTTACCAATGTTTTCGGCACGATGATGAATCCGCTCGAAGGCAGCATGCTTGCCGTTCTTTCGACAGGTCAGTGGAACAGCCCGACACAGAATGCGAGCGTAGCAACTTTGGGGGCAGGCGATATGCAGACGGCAAGTAAAATTCCGGAAGACTGGATCAACATGATGCCTAACTGCGAAATACCGAAGGCTCCTTCATGCGGCGGTCAGAATCCGCAGGACGGTCTTACAAACCAGTGCTCAGGCAAGGAGATCCCGTCTGTTCAGGATCCGATCATGCTTACTTTGAAGTTGAAAGTTCCGGCAAACGCAAGGGCATTCGAGTTCAGCCTTTTCTTTATGTCGATAGAATATCCGAGTACGGTTTGCGCAGACAACAACTACAACGATTTCTTTGTCGCACTTCTCGATTCGACCTACAACGAGAAAAATCCGGGTGCACAGTATAGAAACCCGTCAGACAAAAACCTTGCGAAAGACGATTTCGGCAATCCGGTCGGTGTTGACCTTGCTCCGGCAGGACTTTTTAAAGCGTGCAATCCGAACTGCGGCGGCGGAGGTCTTATCGGCAGCATGACGAGCGATCTCAACAAATGGGGTGCTTGTACCGGTGATGAACTTCTCAACGGAACAGGTTTCGGCACGGACGGCAAGTCGACAATGGTTGCATGCAGCAGCGGTCACGGCGGCACGGGCTGGCTCAGAGTCGTAGGAAACGTAGAGCCGAACGAGGAAATCACTCTTAGACTCGCTCTCTGGGAACAGGGAACTGTCGGTTACGGCCCTGACCATTCATGGGATTCGACAGTCGTTCTTGACGGTTTCCAGTGGCTTCCAAGCCCCGAAAAACCTGGTGTTTCGCCTAAATAATCAATTTAAAAGTCTTAAATTTTTCTAAAAAACCGAGGTCAATTCATGCTTTCAAAAATGTCGGTTCCTTATCTGCATGATTCTCACAGCCACTTCACGCTTTATGCCGGAATGTTCAAGTCTATCTGCCTGAAAGAGGTCAAAACCAAAGAGACTGCGCTGAATCTGTTTGCAAAACTTGAGGATGGAAAGCTCAATTCGGCATACGGCTGGAACAGCGGATTTTTTTCTTTGACAAAACCGGAACTTAACAAATTTCCACCCCTCATAATCTCCAATCTTTCGCTTCACGGTTTTGTGATGAATGAAGGGGCGGAAAAGCTGCTCAGACCTGAATTTGAGGAAATCATTGACAACTACGAAAATCAGGAATGGTGCGAGGAACATGTTACCGAACTTCTTCTTTTTTTCGTGAAGATAATGCCTGCAACTGTTGAAACTATGACGGAATTCGCCGAATTCCTGTTGAAAGAATGCGGAGTTTATGAAATCGAAGACATGCTCCTGCCATCGCAGGAAATATTTGAAATGATCGAATCTTCGACACTTAAAGAGCGCGTTTATTTCTGGGCTGACATCAACACTTTCCGCACTCTGCCGGAAGCAACAAAAAGAAAGATCAAAGGAATAAAACTTTTTGCCGACGGCGCTAACGGTTCCTGCACCGCTGCTTTGAGCAAGTCTTATTTAAACGGGAACAAGGGCGTTCTGACGCACACTCTGCCGGAACTTGTAGGACTTCTTGAAGAGGCAGCCTCAACTGCTAACGGTGTTGCGATCCACGCTCTGGGAGACATTGCGGGCCGTCAGGTGGTCGAAGCCGCCGAAACTGTTCGTAAGCACGGAAGTGACCAGTTCATCAGGCTTGAACACGCGCAGTTTATCGATCTTGAAACGGCGAAAAGGGCAAAAAATGCTGGTATAGTTCTTTCTATGCAGCCCAATTTCACCGAAGATTCTCAGATCTATGCAGACAGGCTGCCGCTTGGTTTTGACGAAATGAACAACCCTTTCAGAATGCTTATCGACAAAGCTGGTTTTGTTCCGGGAAAAGATATGTTTTTCGGTTCAGACGGAATGCCGCACGGCGTGAAATTCGCGCTTAAACAATCGCTTTGCCCCGTTTTTGAAGGGCAGAGACTCACTTTGAGCGAATTTATTGCAGGTTACTGCACTGATAAAAAGTACGGCATTTATGAATTTGATCCGACAGAAATTTTCGGATGAGGTGAAAATGAAGAAATCAAGACTCATAACTTTGGGAAAAGTGAAGATCGGCGGCGGCAATCCGCCAGTTATACAAACGATGATAACGACCCCTTTGACAAGGCCTGATGAGGCTCTGCGCGAGGCAAACCGCGCGCTAGATCTCGGTTGCGTCGTTGTAAGAACGGCTTTCAAACACATTTCCGAGCTCGAGGGATTGAAGTTTTTAGTCGAAAATTTCAAAGGAGAAATCATCGCGGACATCCATTTCGACTACAAACTTGCTATTGCCGCGATAGAAGCAGGGGTAAGCGGAGTGCGCTTCAATCCCGGAAATGTCGGCGGTGAAGAAAATGTCAGAGCGATAATCGAAGCTGCGAAAAAACGCCCCGAACTTGCTGTTCGAATCGGCGTAAACGGTGGATCTTTGGATAAAAACATCCTAAAAAAATACGGCGGAGTAACCTGGGAAGGCTTGGTCGAAAGTTCGCTTTACTGGGCAGAGTTTCTTGAAAAAGAACTCGGATTTTTCAACTTCAAAATTTCTGCAAAGGCTTCAAATGTTTCTGAAACTGTCGCGGCGTGCAGAAAAATACGAGAGAACTCCGATGCCCCGCTTCATGTCGGGATCACCGAGGCGGGCGGCGGAAAGCACGGAATAATCAAGGGAACTGCCGGGATCGCGATCCTTTTGAATGAAGGCCTGGTCGATACTTTCAGGGTAAGCCTCACTGCTCCTATCGAAGAAGAGCTGCGGACTGCCAACATGATTTTGAAATCTCTCGGCATATTAAAAACAGGCGGAGAGCTCGTAAGCTGTCCCACCTGCGGAAGGACGCACGGAAAAGTTATCGAATACTACAACCGCCTGGAAGCGTGGTTCGATGAAGAAAAGTGGTGGATGAAACCCGCTCTCAAAGTTGCTGTTATGGGATGCGAAGTGAACGGTCCTGGAGAAGCGCGTGAAGCCGACCTCGGTATCGCGCTCGGCAAAGAGTGCGCCCTTTACTTCGAAAAAGGGGAGATAGTCAGGAAATTCGATGATCAGGATGAAGCTTTCAATTTCCTGATTGAGAAAATCAAAAAATTTTGGTCGTGATCTCGGGATCTCGAGATCTCGGGATCCCGGGATTCCGGGATCAAAGCTTGAGGCTAACCGTCAGCCCGTGCCCTATCGGCAAAATCGTGCTCAAAAGTTTTTTGTGGGCGAAAACGGCTCTGTTGTAGTCGTGGGTGTAGTCGCCAAGTCCGCTGCGGACGGTTTCGGTCACTCTGAAAAGTGAATCGTCGGCTGCTATTATTCCCCCTTTTTTGCAGAGTTTGACTGTCGTTTCAAGAAGCATCGGATATAAGTATTTGCCGCAGTCCTGAAAGATGAGGTCGAATTTTTCTCCTTTTTCCAGAAGTTTTGCAGTCTCAACTTCCGCCTTGCCGTGGATGAGTTCGATGATGTCGCCGTATCCCGATGCGGCGATGTTTTTTTCAGCCTCGGCGAAGATCCTGTCATGACCTTCGATCGTGATTATCTTTCCGCCGGTCTTTTTGAGTGCCGAAGCCATCCAGATAGCCGAATATCCGTTGCTCGTGCCGAGCTCCAAGACCGATTTTATCTTTTTTGCCCGAATGAGAAAAACGAGAAATTTTCCGACTTCGATCTCAATCATCGGCTGGATGTCGTTTCTGCTTCTGTTCGATTTTTCGAGTTCGTCCAAAAATTCGGAATCGTGTTTTATGAAATCCCTGAGATACTGCGCCGTTCTTGCGTCCATAGCCAACTCCTACAAAACAAACCGGCGGTTTATAGATTATAGATAAAAAAAACAAAAGAATTTTGCTATAAAAGTTGAGTTGAAGCTCCTTATGGTTTAAAAAAAGGTGCTTTTTTGAGAGGTCGCCATGAAGCATGTTTCACTTAAAAATGATGTGACGAAAACGGTTTCGCTCGATGCAATATCGTCTGATCTTGTTTATGAGCAGGAAGAATCGCAATCGGGTTGGAAATACGATGTCAAGGAAGAACTCGGGCGCGGCGGAATCGGTAAAGTCATGGTCGCTTTTGACCGTACGATAGGGCGCGAGATCGCTTTGAAAGAGCTTATCAGCAGCAAAGAAGACGGCAGAATTCCTTCTTTGGACAAAATGAGAAGCGATGAAGCCCGTTTTTTAAGAGAAGCATGCGTCACCGGTCAGCTTGAGCACCCGGGAATCGTTCCGGTTTATGAAATCGGGCGCAAACCAGATGAAAACCGCTACTACACTATGCGTCTCGTCCGCGGAGTTACGCTTTCTCAGGCAATAAAGGATGCCGGAACACTTGAAAAAAGGTTAAGGCTCCTTCCTCATTTCCGCGACATCTGCAACGCGGTCGCCTATTCACACAGCCGCGGAGTAATTCACCGCGACATAAAACCCGAAAACATCATGATCGGGGAATTCGGTGAAACAGTTGTTCTCGACTGGGGTTTGGCGAAAGTAAAAGGTGAGGATGACGCCGCAGACAGCGAACTTCGCGAAGAACTCAATCTTCTCAAAGTCGAAAATATAGGCATGACTGTCAAAGGAAAGGCGATCGGAACTCCGGCATATATGTCTCCTGAGCAGGCGAGGGGCGACATTTCGGCAATAGACGAGCGTAGCGACATTTACTCTCTGGGAGCTGTTCTTTACGAGATCCTGACAGGCGAGCCGCCTTTTAAGGGGAAGGATGTCCAGGAAACTCTGGAAAATGTCAAATCGTCTCTTCCCGTTGAAATCACGGTTTATGAGCCCGCTTCTCCGCCGGATCTTTGCGCTGTTGTTGAAAAAACGCTGACAAAAGACCCTTCCGCACGCTATCAGTCAGCATTGGAAGTTGCAAAAGAAATCGAAAATTTCATGTCAGGCGGCAAAATCGCAGCCTATGAATACAGTTCCTGGGAAATGTTCAAGCGTTTTGTTTCCAAGAATAAGTCTCTTTCGGTGCTTACCGTGGCGCTTCTTGCCGTTTTGATTTTTGCTTCGGTTGCCGTTTTCGGTGCTTACCGCGATTCTGTCAGCAATGAAAAGGCTGCTCACCTCAATCTTTCGCTCGGATATCTCGAGTACGCCGAAAAACTTCTCAAAGAGGGAAAATATTCCGATTCCGAGATTTTTGCCGCGGCTTCTCTTTACAATTCTCCTTTCAATCCGTTGAGTCCGTGGAGTTATTCTGATTCGTATCTTGCTGAAAATATCGAAGAAAGCCGCGAGCACATGCTTGAAATACAATCGCTGCTTTATCTTTCGCGGGTTTACGGCAACAACGCTTTCAAAGGCAATTTCGCAAATGTTGATTTTGATGCGAGAAACATAGCGGTTTCTCCGGGAGCTTCTCTTTTTGCAGTTTCAGGCAAGAAAAAAGAGGTTAAGGTTTATTCGGCTGACGGAACAGAAAAGTTTACTTTGAACGGTCACAAGGACGAAGTGAGTGCCGTGGCGTTCTCTTCTGACGGCAAATTTATTGCAACCGGAAGCTGGGATAACAACCTTATCCTTTGGAATGCTTCAAACGGCGCAAAGATAAAGTCACTGCCGACTCTGGCAGGTGAAATCTACGCTCTGTCGTTTTCGCCAGGGAACAAGTTCATTGCTTTCGGCGGAACAGAAAAAACGCTCTGGGTCGTAAAAACCGACGATCTGACACTCTCTTCCGCAGGCAGGTTTGAGCTCGAAAACACTGTCCGCAGCATAGACTGGTCACCCGACGGAAAAAAGATACTTGTTTCAGACAGTTCTGGAAAAATCTATGTCGTAAGGCGGAACGGCATTGAAAAAATTTTCGATTTTCACACCGAACCGGCAATATCAGTCCGTTTTCTGAGCGACGGGATCCATTTTGTCTCGGCAGGTTACGACAAAAAATTCGTTCTCTGGAGTCTGGTTTTTGATAAGCCGCTCAATGTCTTCGAGCACTGGGATGCTTTTTTCTCGCTGGATGTCTCTAATGACGGAACGCTTGCCGCAGCCGCAACGCGGGACGGTTCTATAAAGCTGATAAACCTCGTCACAAGGCAGGTCGACGACCTTCGAGACCACATCGGTTCGGTTTATTCTGTTGCTTTCCTTCCGATGGGAAATTCTCTGGTTTCGGTAGGAGAAGACCGCTTTATAAAGTTGTGGCGCACCGATTTTACGAAGGAAATGCAGCGTCTGCGCGGACATACGACCTATATTCCGTCTCTTGCATATTCTCCTGACGACAGATTTCTGGCTTCTTCAAGCTGGGATTACACGATAAAACTGTGGAATATTACGACTGAATCGGCTATTTCCTCTTTCGGTCTTGAAGGAATAGTATCTTACAGCCTGGCGTTTTCTCCGGATGGTCAGTTTCTGGCAACGGGTGATTCCGACGGTGCGCTCCGCTTCTGGAATCCGCTTACGGGCAAGATTATCTTTTCATATCCGCTCCACACCGATCAGATTTCGGCGATCAGCTTTTTCAACAGAGGAAAAAGCATAATTTCTTCCGGAAAAGACAGGAAAGTGAAGATTTTCAATCTGTCCGAAAGGAGTGTCGCAAAAGTTATGGAACACGAAAACCCTGTAAATACCGTGGCTGTATCGGCTGACGGAACACTCGCTGCAAGTGCAGGCAGAAACGGAGAAATAAACTTCTGGAGCCTTCCGGAAGGTAAACTTCTTTTCGGAACTAAAGGCGGCAGCGGAAAATCTGTTCTTTCGGTTGCAATTTCGCCCGACAACAAAACCGCGGTTTCGGCGGATGAAGACGGAGTTATCAACAAGTGGGATGTTAAATCGAAAAAAATAGTCGAAACTTTTAAGGAAAATTCCGGAGCGGTCAATGCTGTCGCATTTTCGGAAGACGGAAAAATGTTTCTTTCGGCAGGCAGGGAAGTCGTTATCAGAAACACTGCCTATTCGCAGAAGATAATGCAGTTCGACCTGCAGTACACAGCCTACAGTGCCGCATTCGAACGCAGCGGAAACTTCTTTGTCGTAAGCGACGGTGCAGTCATCAAACGCTATCCCGTCATTTCTGAAATGTGGAAACTTGATCCTGAAAAACTTTTGAAAGAGACACAGAAAGAGGCTGGCAAAAAACTCGAAGGTTTCAAACTTATCCCGTTTTAAGGAGGAAAAATGTCGGAAATAAAAAAATTGGGAGCGATTCTCAAAGAAAAAAATATTAAAATCAGCGGTGCCGAGTCGTGTACCGGCGGCATGGTTGCAGCTGAAATTACCTCTGTCGACGGTATTTCCGCGGTTTTCAGTGAAAGTTTCGTCACTTATTCAAACGATTCAAAACACAGGAATCTGGGAGTTTCGCTTGAAACCCTGGAAAGCTTCGGAGCCGTCAGCGAAGAGTGCGCACGGGAAATGGCGCAAGGTGCAGCGGCAAGAAGCGGAGCCGATATCGCGTTTTCAGTCACCGGAATTGCCGGTCCTACCGGAGGAACGAAGGAAAAACCCGTCGGAACAGTCTGTTTCGGTATATTTTTTAAAGGGAAAACCGTTTCGAAAACGGCTCATTTTGACGGAGACCGCGAAAGCGTCAGAAGAGCTTCCGTAAATTTCGTGATAGAGATGATGATCTCGGTACTTTCAATTGCAGAATAGGACTTGCGCTTAGGTTTTTACTGTCTGCGCGATTCGCTAAAAGTTTATAAAAAAGTGCAAAAATTATGATTTTTATTATAATGCGCCGCTATTTTTTGAGAGAGGTCGTTATGAAGCGTATTTTTCTTTTGTTTTGCCTTTTTATTTTTTGTGTTTCATGCGGAAAATCGGGCAGAACGGCTCCTTCCGTTTACAAGGCGCGTGAAAAACTGGAACTTTTGGGCTATGAGTTCAACGAAGAGAGTTTTGTAAGGGCAATAGAAGATAAAAGGTCGGATATTGTTAAACTTTTCATTGATTCTGGAATGAGCCCCGATACAACTTACAAAGTCGGAAAATATAAAGTTCCTGTTATTTTTTACGCGATAAACAGCGGTGACGAAATAACTTTTCAGGTTCTGCTTCACTCGAAAGTAGATCTTCTGGCTTCAGTCGACGGCGTTTCGGTTCTTGCAAAAGCCGCAGAAAAAGGAACTCCCGAGATGATTTCTCTCATAGTAAAGTCGGGAGCTGATATAGATACTGAAGGTTACAACAAAATGACTCCTCTTATGACGGCGATCGAAAGCGAAAACAACGGCGCGGCATGGCTTTTCATGCAGTCAGGAGCAAATGTGAATGCTGCCGATATTTACGGAGTAACTCCTCTCATGCGTGCTCTCGGAAAAGGAAATATAGATATTGTCCGAGAGCTGATAAAAAAAGGAGCCGATGTCAACGCTGTAACTAGAAAGGGGACGAAAACTTCGAAATTTATAGGAGAAAACGAGCGCGAGGCGATGACAGTGCTTCTTCGTGATGCAGGAGCAGAATTTTAGATCAGCGGGGCCGAAATGGATTTTGAAAAGTATCTTGAGACGATAAATCTTTTGAACGAGGCTGCTGCAGCTTATTACCGCGACGACGCACCGTTTATGAGTGACGTGGAATACGACAGGCTTTACCGCGAAGTCGTCGATTTTGAGTGGAAAAATCCCGACAAAAAGCAGAATTTTTCGCCTACCATGCGCGTCGGTTCTAAGGTTCGAGAAGGTTTTACGAAAGTTGTCCACAGTGAAAAAATGATGTCGCTTGACGATGCGTTTTCGGTTTCGGAAGTAGAAGAGTTTTTCAACCGTCTCGATTTCGTGCCTGCAGGAGGTTATGTCGTCGAGCAGAAAATCGACGGTCTTGCGCTGAACATCATTTATGAATCGGGAAAGTTCGTCCGTGCGGCTACTCGGGGAGACGGTTCCATAGGTGAGGATGTCACTGAAAATGTTGCTACAGTCAAAGAGATTCCGCTTTATATTCCAGAATTTGCCGATATAAATCTGATCGAAGTGCGCGGCGAAGTCTATATGCCGAAATCGAGTTTTGAAGAGCTCAACACGGCAAAGTCAAGTTACGGAGAAAAGCCTTTCGCCAATCCGAGAAACGCTGCGGCAGGCTCTCTGCGTCAGCTCGACCCGAAGATAACGGCGGAAAGAAAACTCAAATTTTTCGCCTATGCGATAACGGGAATCAGCGACGTCGACATAAAATCTCAGGAAGAACTTCACGCTTTTTTGAGAAATTCTGGTTTCAGGACGCCGCATTTTGAAAAAATCGGAAAAATCGAAGAAATAGAGGCGCTCATCGAAAAAACGATAGCCGAAAGGGGCGATCTTCCGTTCGATATCGACGGTCTTGTCGTAAAACTCAACAGATTCGACGAGCAGCGCGCCGCGGGATTTCTCACGAAAACGCCGAAATGGGCGATTGCCTACAAACTTCCGGCGATAGAAAAAACTACGAAACTCCTTGATATAACATGGCAGGTCGGGCGTACAGGGATAATCACGCCGGTAGCGGAACTCGAGCCTGTCGAAATTGGCGGAGTCGTTGTAAAACGCGCCACTCTGCACAACATTGAAGAAGTCGAAAGAAAAGGGTTGAAAATAGGAGACACAGTTTTTGTCCGCCGCGCCGGAGACGTGATTCCAGAAGTTACCGCGCCTGTTGAACAGCTTCGTGACGGCACTGAAAAAGAGGTCGTTCATCCGGAAACCTGCCCTGTTTGCGGATCACTACTCGCAAAAGACGAAAACAAGGTAGGATACCGCTGCCAGAATATAGACTGTCAGGCAAAAATCGTCGCTTACATCAGCTATTTTGTTTCGAAAGGATGCTTCAATATCGACGGTTTGGGTGAAAAGCAGGTAGAATTTCTGCACGAAAAAGGTTGGCTTAAGTCGGTTACCGACATTTTTCACCTTTCGGATTACGCTTTGATGCTCGCTTTTGAAAAAGGGTGGGGCGGAAAGAGCATTCAAAACCTGCTTGAAGCAATAGAAAAGGCTCGGAAAATCAGATTCAGAAACTTTATAAATTCGCTCGGGATCGACGGAGTAGGAGAGTTTATCGCGGGAGAGCTTGAGAAAAAGTTCAACGTCGAAGAGCTTATAGCGGCGACTCCTGCTGTGCTCATGCAGATCGACGGAATCGGGCTCATCGTTGCCGATTCGATCGCCTCTTTTTTCGCTGATCCGCACAACAAAGAGACTGTCGGAAAACTTCTTGAAGAAGTCAAAATATTCTATCCTGAAAAGAAGGTCTCTTCTGTAAACGCCGCTTTTGAAGGCAAAACTTTCGTTATCACCGGAACTTTGTCGCAGCCGCGTGAAGTTTTTGCCGAAAAAATCAAATCTTTGGGCGGAAAAGTAAGCGGCTCTGTCAGCAAAAAAACCGATTTTGTACTTGTAGGCGCTGATGCAGGAAGCAAACTTGCAAAAGCGCGCGAACTCGGTGTCAGAACGATTGACGAAGAAGAGTTCAACGCGATGCTTGGTTAAATACCTGTTTAGTGCTTTAAATCAGGCATTTCAACCGATAAATTGACATAATGCCCTGATGTGATAATCTCTTATGTTTGTTTTTTATTAAATGGAGGGTTTTATGAACATCAATTTCGCTTTCAGAGGATTTGAGGAAAACAGTGACGGTCTTAAAGATTATGTAACCAAAAAACTTGCAAAGATCGAGAAGTTCGTTTCGGCAAACACTGTTGTCGAAGTTGTTTTCCAGAAAGACAAAAATATTAAAATGACTGAAATCAAGCTGAACAACAACGGCGAAGAGTTTCTTGCAAGCGATTCCGACGACAAGGAATTCCAGACTTCGATAGATCTCTGCATCGACAAGCTCGTAAAGCAGGTCGCCAAGTCGAAAGACAAAAAAGTAGATTCAAGAAGATCGTAAGGGGCGCGCGGGCGGGTAGCTCAGCTGGATAGAGCGTTGGCCTCCGGAGCCAAAGGTCGTGGGTTCGAATCCCGTCTCGCCTGCCATTTTTCGGCATGAAAAGATATTCCGCTTTTATTTCGGCATTATTTCTTTTTTTCTCCGGCACTTTATTTGCCGATGCTTTTTTAAGCACTTATGAAGAGATAAAATCGGCTTACGATCTTGCAGGCGACAATTGGGATAATGAAAAAATCCCGCGCATTTTCGTGACAAAAATTCCTGAAGAGATCAAAAAACTTGAAGGGGTAGAGCGGAGAAGATTTTTTATAAAACTGCTTCTTCCTCTGGTTCTTCTGGAAAATGAAAAAATTGCGGCAGAACACGATATGATTGTTCCGGTTGCCGCAAAAAAAGATTGGAGCGAAGAAGATATAAAACTTATTGCCGAAATCGCCGAAAAATACAATATAACCGAGAAAAATCAGAATCTTTCTGTCTCAACGGAAGAAGAAAAAGAGAAGATCCGCTACTTCCTCGATCACAAGATAAGACCTGTGCCGCCGGCTATAGCTATCGGGCAGGCTGCGCTTGAATCCGGCTGGGGAACGAGCCGCTTCGTTTTTGAAGGAAACAACCTTTTCGGGCATGTTTCTCCCGATCCTTCAAAAGGGATAAAGCCGAAAAACTGGAGCGGAAACCAGCGCCACATCAGGATTTTCGATTCGATTCAGGAGTCGATTTCAGCATATATGCTCAATCTGAACCGCAACAGAGCCTATAACAAATTCCGCTGGTTCAGGCGTACTCATCCCGACAATCTTTCCAAAATGGCGGAAGGTTTCGACAAATACGCCATTATCAAAGAGGCTTATGTCGGTAGACTTCAGAGTGTTATGTTCAAATTCGGTGTCCACAGAATCAACAAGGCAAAGCTCGATCCTGGCGAGAGTGCAAATCTCATTGAAAAAGTTTCTCAGCCTTAGTCGGCAGAATTTCAAAAAACATGAATTTTTTAACGGAGACAACTGATGCCTGAGCAGGATGATTTTTTACAGCAGCTTTACCAGAGACGCGGAGGAATAAAGTTGGGGCTCGGGCGCGTTGCCGACGCATTTCCTGTGATTTTTGAAAAAAATATTCCGGTTTACCACGTTGCCGGTACGAACGGCAAAGGAACTGCGGTCTATTCGCTTGACCATATTCTGCGCTCGAACGGTTTGAAAACCGGAAGGTTCGTATCCCCTCATCTTCTCAGATACAACGAACGGATTTCAGTTGACGGAATCGATATCGCAGACGGCGAAGTTCGGGAAATTTACCGTTATCTTGAAAAAAAGATAAATGGTTTCGAAGAGTTGTCTTTTTTTGAAGTTACGTTTCTCATTGCCTGGAAATATTTCGAGATTTCATGCTGCGACCGTGCCGTTTTTGAAGTCGGACTCGGAGGAAGGCTCGATGCAACGAACGTGATAGAAGGTCCCAAAACAGACATCATAACTTCGATCGGGCTTGACCACACCCATATTTTGGGTGACACTCTTGAAAAAATCGCGCTCGAAAAACTCGGTATTGTGAAAAATGGCGACAAGGTTCTGATCGGCGGCAGTGCCGATCCTGATTTTGACAAGTGGATGGCTGAACTCGCACTTTCGAAAGGGGCGAAAAGGGTCGATGACGATTCTTTAAATCTCGATATCGTTTTTCCGCCGAGCTGCATGAGTCCTGAGCAGAAAAAGAACGTGCGTCTTGCCGTAAAAGCGGCACTTGTGAGCGAAGATAAGGGGTTGAAAATTCCCGATTTCGGTGCAATGAGGCTTCCTGCAAGGTTTGAATTTATCGAGCCCGATATCGTTGTCGATGTCGCCCATAACCCCCCGGCAATGGAATCTCTCGCAAAAACGGTGAAAGAGCGTTTAGGCAAAGTCGTTGTGCTTTACGGTGCGATGAAAGATAAGGATGTGACTAAAGTTCTTGATATTATCGGTGAAATTTCGGATACGATATTTGTTGTCAATCTTGAAGCCGATAACGACCGAGGTGCGAAAGTCGGTGATATTTTAGATCGTGCAGGTGCATCGGTTTCAAATAAAATAAAGTATGCCGAAACTGATGAAAAAACGATTGAGAATGCACTCGAATTTGCCCGTGAAAACGGAAAAAAGCTCCTTGTTACGGGGAGTTTCCACACAGTTGAAAAATTTCTTTTTTATAGAGATTGTGCTATAGACCCCAAGATTTTTTGATTTCGCGAGGTGAAAATGTTCCGTATTCTTAAACAAGTATTGTTGTTTTCGATTTTTTTCTCTTTTTTCACTCTTTTTGCAGGTGAAGACTATTTTTTCGAGCTTTACACTATGAAGGACAAGCTGGTGTCCGCATCTGAAATTATGCACAATCCCGAAACAAAGTATCTCATTGTCGATTTCTTTTCGCTTATTTGCGAGCCGTGCAAAAGGTCTCTGCCGAAGTGGGATGAATTTTACAAAGAAAATAAATCAAAAGGGTTCGAATTTCTGCTCGTGTCGCTTCCTATCAAAGGTGAAGGGAAAAAGTACGAAAAGGCTTTGAAAGACTATTTTAAGAAAAATGTCTTTAGTTTTAAGATGGTTTTTGACAAGTATTCCGTCGTGGGAAAAAAATTCGGTGCAGTTACCAAAAACGATGACGTTCTGCTTCCGATGATTTTTGTTCTCGATAAATCGGGGCAGATTGTTTTTAAAGCAACATCTTATGATGAAGCAGTCTCTAAAATCAATACTCTTAAATAGTCTCGAATTCTTTGCCGGAAAATTTTGTTTGTCAGGATTCTTCAAACGATTTGAGGATTTCTTCAGCCAGTTCCATTGTGATTCCCGGAATTTCGGTCAACTCCTGAATGCCGGCCTCTTTTATTGCCGAAATCGTTCGGAATTTTTCAAGAAGTGCGTTTTCGCGGGCTCTGCCTATCCCTTTGATTTTTGAGAATGGGAGTTCGAGCTTTCCTTTGCGAAGTTCTCTGTTGAAAGTTATCGAAAAGCGGTGAGTTTCGTTTCTGATAGTTTTCAAAACGACTGCAAAAGCAGTGTTCTGAAGAACGAGTTCGTTTCCTTTCCCGTCAATCAGAAGTTCCATTCCTTTCACGTTGTGGCGGTCTTTGATGATTCCTGCGACCGGCACGAAGCCTTGGATCACCGAATTTACCGATGAGACCTGTCCTTCGCCGCCGTCAATAAGAAGGAGTGTCGGTTTTTCAAGCGAATTTTCCTGCCAGCGCTTGAGCAGACGCGCCGCGACTTCGCGCAGACTGCCGAAATCGTCGACTCCAATGACCGTTTTTATCTTGTATTTGCGGTATTTTTTCTTATCGAATTTTCCGTTTTCCCACCAAACTGCGCCGGCTACGTTGTATTCGCCGTAAAGCGTTGAAATATCGAGGCAGAGTATCGAAGAAACGGGCGTTTTGAGGAATTTCGAAATCACTGAAAGTGCTTTGTTCGTTTTTTCAGAGTCGTTAAAGAAAACGCGCATGTTCTGCCCGATGTTTGTCTGTAGCATTTTAAGGATTTCGCCGCCGGTTTCTCCTGTTTTTCTGATTTTGCGCTGCAGGATCGCCGAAATTTCATCTTTCGTGAGCGTTTCAGGGTAGAGAAAAATTTTGTCAGGAGTCTCTTTTCCCGAATAGAACGAGGTTAGAAAAGTCGCAGTCCAGCTTGACATCTCTTCGAATATTCCTGATGCAGAGTAGGATTTGAGCGTCATCAGCTTTCCTTCGCTGTAACGTGCCGCCGCGGCGAAAAGGGTGTCACCCTCTCTTTTGAAGCAGAAATGATCTTCGGCACCGCTTCCTGAAAACTCGACGCTGTACTTCCGCCTTATATCGGGCAGAAGCGTGAGCAGATCGCGCAGTTTGGCAGCTTTTTCAAAATCTAAAACTTTCACGCTTGCATCGATTCTTTCTTTTATCAACGCTTCGATCTCGTTCCATTTTTTTCCTTGAAGCGCTTCGATCGTGTTTTTTACGTTTTCCCCATAAGCTTCTTTGTCTGCGTCTTTCCTGCACGGAGCGGGGCACAAGCCTATCTGAGAATTGATGCATCCTTTCGGATGTCTGTTGGAGCAGTATTTGAGCGGATAAAGCGTCTGTATCAGCTGACGCAGCGAGTTTAAAAGGTTGACCTGAGTGAAAGGGCCGCGGAACGATTTCAATTTTTTTGTGAGACGCCTTGTCGTGATGAGGCGCGGCCACTCTTCATCGGTTACCGCGAGATAAGGATAAGTCTTGTCGTCCTTCAGGTTGATGTTGAACATCGGCTGCCTGTTTTTTATGAGGAGATTTTCTAAGATGAGCGCTTCCGACTCGGAATTCGTCATGATTATTTCGACGCTTCCCGCGTTTTTCATAAGCGTTGCGACCATCTGGCGGCTGTCTGTTCCAAGAATATACTGCGAAACGCGCGCTTTCAGGTTTTTTGCCTTGCCGATATAGATTACTTTGCCCAATTTGTTTTTGAACTGGTATACTCCCGGAGTTTCAGGCAGTTTTTTGAGTAAAAACTCATCAATTATGTAAGAATTACCGATATTTTCAGCCAAGACAGCCTCCAAAAACGACTTCGCTTTATAGCAGAATCGGCGCAGTTTGACAACTTGACTCCATGTTCCGTGGAAAAAAACTTGAAGCAATGCCGAACACGAATAAAATCTGCGGGTTTATTGTTTGTGTGGAGTTTTTTTATGCTTGTTTCGGTTTTCATTCCTTTCTGCAACGAAGAGAACAATTTAGCTGAAATCATTGATAGAACTGCAAAAGGTGCGGCTGCTGCGAATGTCGATGTCGAGCTTGTTATGGTTGACGACGGTTCGACCGACGGCGGCGCGGCAGTTGTCGAAAAAGCGGCTGAAACGAGGCCTTGGGTCCGTCTTTTCAGGCACCGCAAAAACAGAGGACTTACCGAGGCGATGAATACCGGTTTCAAGGAGTGCCGCGGCGAGATCATAGTTTTTCTTCCGGCCGACCTCGAATCTTATCCCGATGAAGATATCCCGGCGCTTCTAAAAGCGTTTGAACCGGGTGTCGATATTGTCTGCGGAAAAAGGGAAAAAAGGCGCGAATTTAAAGTGTTTCTATCGAGAATTTATAATGAAATCAGTATGTTCCTTTTTGGAATAAAACTTGGCGACATGAACTGGATAAAGGCTTTCAGGCGGGAATGTCTCGAAGATTTGGAACTTCGCAGCGACTGGCACCGCTTTATTGTTCAGATTCTGCACGCAAAAGGTTACAACGCGGTCGAAGTACCCGTTCTGTGGCACAGACGCAAAAGCGGTCGCAGCCACTTCGGACTGAAAAGGATCCCGATTTCGTTCTTTGATTCGATAGCGGTCAAATTTATCCTCACTTTCACAAAAGCGCCGATGCGTATTTTCGGCTCGATGGGATTCTTTCAGCTTCTTGCTTCTCTCGTTATTGTTGCATGGCTGCTTTACGGTCAGTTCGTTCTTGGACATTCGGTTTTCAGAATGCGCCCTTTGCTCTATTTCAGTCTGGGACTTTTTCTTTCCGGACTTATTTTCGTTTTTATGGGATTTCTGGCGGAACTTATTGTCAGCATTCGTGACGACATTAGGAAATTTAAAGATGATTGGGGGAAAAAATGAAGAAAATATCGACACTTATAGCTGTCATTCTGATTTTGGCGACGATTCTTCCTTTTTATTTCGTGAGAAAGCACCTGATTGAAAACGAAAGGCCGAAAGTCGAGACGATAGCGGCTTATCCGGAGCCCGATTTTGCAAAGATAATGTTTATGGGGCTTAACGCTTTCGCAGCCGATCTTCTTTTTGCAAGATCTCAATATTATTACGGAAGTCATTATGTGACAGATGGAACTTACATGCTGCTGGAACAGATGATCCGCGTTATTCTGGCACTCAATCCGAGTCTTGAATATGCAATTCCTTTCGGCGAAGCGGCAATTTCTTCGATGAGGACCGAAAGCGCGATAGAATCTGCGAATTCGCTGCTTCGACTCGGGCACGAACTTTATCCTGACGATTATTACTATGTTTTCAACCAGGGATACAACTATTATATTTATCTTGGCGATATGGAAAGGGCTTATCCTTTGATGTATGAGGCTGTAAGCATGAAAAGTGCGCCGTCGAGAGTAATATGGCTTGTAAATCACATAGCAACTATGGGCGGCGGATACAGACTGGGCTATGAATATACGAAAGCGCGTCTTGAAACGGCGAAAGACAAATATATGCGTGACCAGTTTGAAAAGGAGCTGCGTCATTTCTCCAACCTTCTGACTTTGAGCGAGGCTGCTGAGGAATACTATAAAAAATATAAGACATCGCCCGACAAAGAGCTGAAAGATCTGGTTAAATCAAAGCTGATAAAAGAGATTCCGGAAGATGTTTACGGCGGCGAATACTATTACGACGAAGGTGACAGGATCGTGAAAACGACTTCACAGGGTGACCGTCAGTACGCTCAGAAAAAAGAAGCTGAAGCAAAAAAACAGAAAGAAACTGAACTGAATAAAGAAGCTCCGGAAAAAGAAAACTCTAAAACAGAAAAATAATCAAAAATATCGGTACCGAAAAACTTGCCGGAATATCGTGATTTCATAATTTCTGGATCTCGGCGGCGCTAACGGAATCCTGATAGCTGTTCGGTGATTTGCGTGATTTTAAAGTCTCTATTTTGCTGCTGACATTTCAGCTTTTCTTCTTTTTTCGGCTTTAGCCATGAAGTAGATTGCAAGGAATATGAAACCGAGCGATACCCAGTCGATGAGAGCCGGATATTTGCCGCCGAAAACGGCTGCGAAGATGACTGTCGAAAGAGTTCCCGCGATGAGAGACGTCAGACGGTTTGCAAGATTTGCGAAAGTTGCCGTTCTTCCTTTGAACATGAAAATGAAGACTGAGAAGAACGCGTTGATTCCGTAAGCACATCCGACAATTCCAGCCCAGATAGCCCAATCCCAGTTTGTATTGAAGAAAGCTTTTGAGAACGGGTCGATTCTCGGACCGGTTACACCGAATTTACCTGCCGCGATGAGAACGCAGATCGTGACGAGCGTCATTGTGGTGAAAGATGCGATCTGCTCGATTGCGAAAAAGGCTTTGTTGTTGTCTTTCTTTGCCGCTTTCTCTTCAGGCGGACGGGTGTTTTTATAATAGTTCATGATGTAGATTCTGAATGCATAAGCCAGAATGTAGCTTGCGAAAATGACCATGAACGGAATCGACGAAAACGGGCTCTCCTTGCCGTCGCTGCCTCCTGTGAAAGCCTTGATGAGCACTGCGAAAAGGGCGATCCCCATCGCGATGTTCTCTTCCATGAAGACTTTTTTCTTCAGAATGCCCTGTTTGATCTGGATCGCGTCAACGATTCTGCCGATGATGATGACCGAGCCGCGCATGATTATCATTGCTACCATTACCGAAATGTGGTCGAAAGTGTAGAGCAGGGTGGTTGTCGGAACTACGACTGCGGTGCAGATTCCCGAAAAGACGATGTAGGGCAGTTCGCTCGGCATCGAAATTCCGCAGACTGTGATTTTTCTTACCGAATCGAGGCGGTACCACTGCATTATGAGAACGATTGCCGTGACGAGAACGCTTGACGCCAATGTGCTGTAAAAAAGGTATTCCATACCGGGAAGACCCGGGAAACCTTCGCCGGTTTTAAGGAAGAATTTAACGCCGACACCTGTTATGATGTAGAAAAAGAAGTAGCCGAAACAAAGCTGCATGAGCCTTGAAGTTGATCCTGAATTGTTGTCTGACAAGTTGTTCTCCTTTAATGTGAATTATTAATAATATTGGCTAGTTAAGCGGGCATGCGACGAGACTTGCATTTGTTATGTCGCCGGTTTTGGATGTTTGACCTTTATACATCGGAGCGTTTTTGTAGCTGTAAAGATTTATTTCGCCTTTTATAGAGAGGGTTTTCTCTCCGGTCGTATATGTTTCGGCAAGTGCTGTGCCCGAAAGTTCTACATAGCCGTATCCGAAAGCATGGTCACAGGTGTATTTTTTGGAATTGTAGTCCCAATTGCGGATAAGAATTTTTACTTCGTCATCCATTCCTACTGAATATGTTCCGGGAGCGGTTGCTGTTATAAAAACACTAACAAGGGGATTCTGCGTTTTTGTATCGTCTTTATACGCTTGAATGATGTTGAGAAATTCGACATGAGTCTCAGTATATTCATTTAGCAATGTAAAGGCATAAGTCCCGGTTTCTCCGGCAGTCGGATCAACGATGTTGCCTGAATTTCCGAAATATCCGGAAATGAACGAGCCGTCGATATATATACCGTCACCAAGAGTTTCGCCTTCTGCTCCAGTGTAAACATATTCGAAATCACCGAATATAACTGCATGTCCGTAAGGCAAATTGAAACTTGAATCTCCTTTTACACCGCATTTAACGGCAAGCTCCTGACAGTGTTTCAAATCGTCGAGTTCAGTATAACCGGGACACATGTGGTTACGTTCGTAAAATTCGTTTTGAGCTTCAGTATTTCCTCTATTGTAGCAGTCGTTGATGCAATCTCCGTCAGTACACTGATCCTGACATTTGATTATACCTTCACAGCTTTCTATGGTAGAGGTATCATGCGGTTCGTTATCTGCATCGTTGTCATTCTGTTCGTTATCGACGGGTTCATTGTCTGATGTGTTGTTGTCATCAACTGGTTCATTGTCCGGTTGTTCGGGATCTGTATCGTTGGAATTCGGATCATCAGTCGGATCGGAATCGTTATTGTTATTGTTATTGTCGTTGTCGCCTGGCTCTGTCGTGTTGCTGCTGTTTTCAGAATCGGTGCAGCTGAAAGAGCCGTTCGCATTCTGTCTGCAGTACTGGCCGAAATTGAGGTTGCAAGTTTTTTTCGTCTGCCATGACGCATCCTGACAAATTAAGATTTGTGAACTGTCCTGAGAACAGGCTTCAACACCTTCCGGTGAGCATGAACCGCCGAGCGCATTTGCTATTTCATCTTCTCCTGCGCATGAAACTACAAAAAGCATTGCGGAAAGCACAAATACGATAAATAAAACTTTTTTCATTTAATTCTCCAAAAACCAATTGTTAACTTCTAATAATACATGAAAGAGTGTTGTTGTCAATACAACATTGACTGGCGAGCGCCGCGGTTTCTGTCTTTTTTGCCGCCGCCGTTTTTCTGTCGAAGTATCGAAATAACGAAATTGTGCCGCCGA
>CAMZDX010000009.1 GCA_947305505.1 uncultured bacterium
GCGCTCTTCCAGAAAAGCCAGAGCAGAAATTCCGAACCCAAGTATCCGATACCGCTTTCTTTTGTCATTTTTCACCCCAGATTTTCGTAAAAACAGGTTCCATTTTGTCCGCGCCGCCGAGCTCTTTCACCGAATCGAAAAGATGAACCTGATTGATTGAAATCTCAAAACTTTTTTCAAAAATATCGGTAAATTTTGCGATCGTCGCACCCGACTGTGAAAAAAGGTAGATGAGCTTCGAATCCATATCCCATGCGACTTCGGTGATCGTCGTTTTCGGGTAGGAATTCGTTCTCATGCGTCTGATGACCTGCTCGCGGATCTCCTTCTTCTGCTGAGCCGCAATGTATTCGAGGTTGTTTTCACGTTTGAAAACGAACTCGGCCTCTTCGATATAAGGTCTGAGCTGTGCCGCAGTGAAAGCGTATTTGTCCTCGCGGAGAGCAAAAACAAAAAAATTGTCATGCAGAAGAGAAGAAAAATTCTCGTTGTCAAATGAGAGCACCGCATCGACCCAGCCTACCGATTCGTCTCTCAGATCTGTCGGATCTAGCCTCTGAAACGCACTTTCGGCCAGAGCCACGCGAGCTTTTTCAATGCTATCGGGAGTTTTTTCAGGCATAAACACCGTGAAAGAAACATTTCCCTTCAACAATCTTGTCATATTAAACCTCAGTATTTAACATAAATTTTCAAGAATTAAGCCTTTTTGAAAGGGTCAGGCGGAAGCGGGGGCGGCGGATCGGGATTTCCGGGAGGGGAAGGCGGCGGATCGTAGGCTTCGGCAGTGAGCGGAGTCTGCTGGGAAAAATGCAAACTCCCAAAATCACTGACCGGAAAAGCCGTTAAAAAAGCCGCTGAAACGACGATAAAAGCGAATTTCATTATTACCCCGACTACACAAAACGAAACTATTTTAAAGGTTTCGCCGGTAAAGTCAACCTTTTTTCTGAAAACTAAGGCCGGTGTGCGTGAAGAAAAATAGTTTCATCGGATTTACAAAAAATCTCGAAATTAGATAAAAATTCAATATAATATTTTGTTTTTTGGTTTTTAAATAATAGGGAGGTTTTATGAGCGCATTCAGCGGAGCTACACTGATGATAACCGGCGGCACCGGTTCTTTCGGTAACACGGTTTTGAAACATTTTTTGACTTCAGATATCGCGCAGATCCGTATTTTTTCGCGTGACGAAAAAAAGCAGGACGATATGCGCCACGACTTGCAGGCGAAATATCCCAATCATGCAAAAAAGGTTAAATTTTATGTTGGAGACGTCAGGGATCCGCGCTCTCTTGCCGATGCGATGCCGGGTGTCGACTATATTTTCCATGCGGCGGCGCTGAAACAGGTGCCGAGTTGCGAATTTTTTCCGATGCAGGCAGTTAAAACCAATGTCGAAGGAACCGACAATATGCTCCACGCTGCTATAAAAGCCGGTGTGAAGCGCATCGTCTGTCTCAGCACCGACAAGGCGGCTTACCCGATAAACGCTATGGGAATAAGCAAGGCGATGATGGAACGAGTCATCTATGCCAACGCAAGAGTCGCGGCAGAACAGGGCGGCACGGTTATCTGCTGCACACGTTACGGCAACGTAATGTGCTCGCGCGGCTCGGTAATCCCGCTTTTCATCGATCAGATCCATGCGGGAAATCCGATAACGATAACAGATCCGAACATGACCCGTTTTCTCATGAATCTTGACGAAGCGGTAGAGCTTGTCAGATTCGCTTTCGAGCACGCAAACCCCGGCGATCTTTTCATCCAGAAAGCTGACGCATCGACAATAGGCGACTTGGCTAAAGCTGTACAGAAACTTTTCGGTGACACCGGAACGAACATCATCGGAACAAGACACGGCGAAAAACTTTACGAAACTCTGATGACCCGCGAAGAAAGGCTCCGTTCCGAGGATATGGGCAAATACTTCCGTGTCGCAGCTGATAACAGAGATCTCAACTACGACAAATTTTTCGTAAAAGGCGAGGTTCACACGATGGCTGACGAGGCTTACACGAGCCATAACACAAACAGACTCGATGTCGCAGGAACTGTCGAAAAGATAAAAACTGCCGACTATGTCAAAGAGGAACTTCAGGGAATCCGCCACAATTAAAGAGGCTTGAATGAACATTCTGGTAACGGGCGCGGCTGGTTTCGTAGGCCGCAACTTAGTCGAAAATCTCAAAAATATCCGTGACGGCAAAAACAGAACGAGACCGAATCTTTCAATAGGTGATATTTTTGAATACGACCTTGGGAATACCGCATCAGAGCTTGACGAATGGTGCAAAAAAGCAGATTTTATTTTCAATCTCGCAGGAGTAAACCGGCCGAAAGATCCGAAAGAATTCAGAGAGGGAAATTTCGGTTTTGCTTCAACTCTTCTCGATACGCTGAAAAAACACAAAAACACTTCTCCCGTCATGCTTTCGAGCTCGCTGCAGGCAACTCTTGCAGGACGTTTCGGAACTTCGGAATACGGTCTCAGCAAAAAAGCGGGCGAAGAACTTTTCTTTGATTATGCAAAAGAAACCGGCGCAAAAGTTTTTGTCTACCGCTTCCCGAACTTAGTCGGAAAGTGGGTGAGACCCAACTACAACAGCGCGGTCGGAACATTCTGCAACAATATCGCGAACGACCTTCCGATAACGGTGAACGACCCGTCTGTAGAACTCGAAATGCTTTTTATCGACGACCTTATCGAAGAGATGCTTGACGCTATGGAAGGGCGTCCGCACAGATGCGACTATCCCGCGGTTGATGAAGTCGTTGACGGCGTGAAATTTGACGGGCTCACTCCGCTCTGGAATGAGCACGGAAGATACTGCGGAGCAAAAGTCACACACAAAGCGACACTTGGCTATATCGTCGAATGCCTTAAAAAATTCCACGATCAGCCGGAAACGCTTATGATGCCTGAGATCGCACCGGGAAGTTTCGAGAAAAAACTCTATTCGATGTATCTCAGCTATCTCCCGAAAGAAAAGGTCGCGTTCGACCTCAAAATGAACTGTGACGAAAGGGGTTCTTTCACAGAACTTTTGAAAACTTTCGACCACGGGCAGTTTTCTGTAAATATCAGCAAGCCCGGTATCACAAAAGGGGAACACTGGCACAACACAAAGTGGGAGTTCTTCATTGTAGTTAGCGGACACGGCCTCATTCAGGAGAGAAAGATCGGAACAGACGAAGTGATAGAATTTGAAGTGAGCGGCGAAAAAATCCAGGCAGTCCACATGCTTCCGGGTTACACTCACAACATAATAAACCTTTCCAAAACAGAGAATTTAGTCACTTTGATGTGGGCGAACGAGACTTTCGACCCAGCGCATCCCGACACATTTTTTGAAAAAGTCGTCAATGGAGAAATAAATGGCTAATTGGAAAAACAACGGCAAACTTAAACTTCTGATCATCGTCGGCACTCGTCCTGAGATCATCCGCCTCGCCGCGGTGATAAAAAAATGCAGGAAGTATTTCGACACGATCCTCGCCCACACCGGACAGAATTATGACTACAATTTGAACGGTGTTTTCTTCCACGATTTAGAGCTTGAAGACCCGGAAGTTTACATGGACGCGGTAGGCGAAAACCTCGGTCAGACGATGGGAAACATCATCTCAAAAAGTTACGAGCTCATGGTCGAACTTATGCCTGACGCAGTTTTAGTTCTCGGCGACACAAACAGCTGCCTTTCAGTTATCGGCGCAAAACGCCTGCACATCCCGATCTTCCACATGGAAGCGGGCAACCGCTGCAAGGACGAATGTCTTCCCGAAGAGACGAACCGCCGCATCGTTGACATAATTTCGGATGTCAATATCGCATATTCGGAACATGCGAGAAGATACCTTGCCGACTGCGGACTTCCCAAAGAACGCACCTACGTTTCAGGCTCCCCGATGGCTGAAGTTCTCCACGATAATCTGAAAAAGATCGAAGCCTCCGACATTCATGAAAAACTGGGCCTCAAAAAAGGAAAATACATCCTTCTCTCGGCTCACAGAGAGGAAAATATCGATACTGAAAAAAATTTCACGAGCCTTTTCAGTGCAATAAACGCTATGGCTGAAAAATACGACATGCCGATACTTTACAGCTGCCACCCGAGAAGCCGCAAAAGACTTGAGGCAAGCGGATTCAAACTTGATTCGCGCGTTATTCAGCATGCGCCTCTCGGCTTCCACGACTACAACTGTCTGCAGATGAACGCTTTCTGCGTCGTTTCCGATTCAGGTACATTGCCGGAAGAAAGCAGCTTCTTCACATCGGTCGGTCACCCGTTCCCCGCAGTCTGCATCAGGACTTCTACCGAGCGCCCCGAAGCACTTGACAAAGCGTGCTTCATCCTCTCCGGCATCGATACGCAGGGGCTTCTTCAGGCAGTCGACACCGCAGTCGGAATGGTGAAAAACGAAAAAAACGGCGGCGCACTCCCAGTTCCGGACTACACCGATGAAAACGTCTCC
The DNA here is from genome assembly GCA_947305505.1 of uncultured bacterium. Classification (GTDB taxonomy): domain Bacteria; phylum UBP6; class UBA1177; order UBA1177; family UBA1177; genus UBA1177. The sequence continues at coordinate 4,478 of CAMZDX010000009.1, forward strand.
GACAAAGTCGTGAAAATAATCCAGAGCTACACAGGCATAGTCAACAGAATGGTTTGGAGAAAAAGTTAGGAGGGGAATATGAAAATCACTGTTATCGGCGGTTCGGGATTCCTTGGAACGCGCCTTGTCAAAAGGCTTCTTGCCGCAGGGCATCAGGTGAAGATCGCCGACAAAAGAAAAAGTAAAACTTATCCCGATCTTTGGGTGAGGTGCGATATCCGAAACAAAGGCGATGAAAAAAACGAATTCCCCGAATCGCTGACTGATGCCGCAGCCGCGCCTGGACAAGCCGAAGAAGCTGCGAAAGCGATGCCTATGAAATCTTTGGTCGAAATTCTCGAAGGCAGTGATGTCGTCATAAATCTTGCCGCAGAGCACCGCGATGATGTGTCACCGAAATGGCTTTACGATGAAGTCAACGTCGAAGGCAGCAGAAATGTCTGCGACGCGTGCACAAAACTCGGAATCCGAAAAATAATCTTCACAAGTTCTGTCGCAGTTTACGGCTTTGCTCCTGCGGGAACGGATGAAAGCGGTGAAATAAATTACTTTAACGACTACGGCCGTACGAAATATCTGGCTGAAGGAAAATACAGAGAGTGGCTGAAAAACGATCCCGCGAACAATGCCGTTATCATCCGCCCGACCGTTATTTTCGGCGAACAGAACAGAGGCAATGTCTACAATCTTTTGCGCCAGATTGCAAACGGAAAATTCCCGATGGTCGGCAAAGGAACTAACCGCAAGAGCATGAACTATGTTGAAAATGTAGCAGCTTTCATCGAATACGAGATTTCGCATGACATCGAACCCGGAGAGCACCTTTACAACTACTGCGACGAACCGGCTTATGACATGAACAGCCTCGTTCTCGACTGCTACAAAGCGCTCGGAAAAAACAAAACGACGCTTTTCCACTGGCCTTACTCATTGGCTTACTGCGGCGGGCTCTGTTTCGATATTTTAGCAAAGATCCTGCATAAAAAACTGGTCATAAGTTCGATTCGCGTCAAAAAATTCACGCAGGACACATATTTTGTCGGCAAAAACATCAAAAAAACCGATTTCGTTCCGCCTGTAACTCTGGCAGAAGGACTCAAAAAGACGATCGAATACGAATTCGTGAATAAAGTCAAAGGTCATACCTTCAGCTGTGAATAACCCCTTTTTTCTTAATTTATGTGTTTTCGCGCTAAATTTATAGATTTTTTAATAAAATTAAATATAATGCTGTGGTTTTATCGTTGAGGCGTCATTTTATGGTGTCTCCAATTATGGCATCTTCGTGGGCGTATGTGGTGAGAGGGATTTTGAAGTATAGGAAGTTTGAGATTTTTTTATAAAAGAGACTGCCAATGTTGAGACAAAGGATCATTTATTTGCTAAAACACAATGCGGTATTTCAAAAGATTTATAGAATTGTTTTCAGTGCATTGTTCAAGTTTGTTGGTGTTTTTGTGAAAACAGATTCTGATTTGGTGGTTTTTATTTCCTATATGGGCAAAGCTTTCAACGATAGTCCCAAAGCTGTTTATGAATATATGAAGTCGCATAATGACTATCAGCGTTATAAGTGTGTCTGGGCTTTTGAGCATCCTGAGAATTTTCCTGATCTAAATACCGTCAAGATTGATACTCCAAAATATTTTATCCTTCTTCTTAAAGCGGGATATTGGGTGTCAAATACTAATATTCAACGCGGACTTTCTTTTAAAAAGAAAAACACAAAATGGATTTACAACTGTCATGGAACTGCAATAAAATTATGCGGAAATGATTGCCCTGGTCGTAAGGATTTTGATTATAGTAATGCTGATATCATTTGCGTTCAGAGCAAGTTCGATGAAATGGTTATGAAGCGAGGATTTAATGCACGGGAGGAAACTTTCTTAGAATGCGGAAGACCGTGTAGTGATGAATTGTTTCATGCTACAAAGGCTGATTATGTTGCAATGAGAGCAAAATTGAATATCCCTGAAGGGAAAAAAGTGATTCTTTATGCGCCGACATGGAGAGACAGTTCGGATGGAGGTGCTTCTTACGAGATTAAACCTCCAATAAACCTTAAAATGTGGGAAAAACGCTTGGGAGATTATTTTATAGTTCTCGTTAGGGCACATCACATCACCACAAAAATACTCAATGTGGAATTTAATGATTTTGTAAGGGATTTTTCTGATTATCCTGAAATAAATGATCTGCTCGTAGCCTCTGATATATTGATTTCAGATTATTCAGCAGTTTTAACGGATTTTGCGATACTGAACAGACCGGTTATTTGTTTTGCTTACGATTATGATGATTATTTAAAAAAACGTGGCACTTATTTTGAATTGGACAATGTGTTACCAAATAAATCATGTCGTAGTGAAACAGAAGTCTTAGAGCAAATTTTAAATCTCGATTATGAAGTCGAGGGTCGCAAAACGGAGGAATTCAGAAAAAAGTTTATCGAGTTTGGTGGAAACGCAACTCAACAAGCAGTTTGTGCTTTATTTCAGGAATGATATCTGTGGAGATGTAATAAATATTATGAAGCATTTTGGAATAGTTTCCTACAATATCTACTGCAATTTTACGAATTACGGTTCAGCACTTCAGTCTTGGGCGCTCCATCAGGCGATTAAGAAGCTTGGGCACACCCCGGTTTTGGTGGATTATTGTCCTGATATTCTTGCAGACAAAGACCCTTTGAATCCGTTCGGCAATATGTGGGATAAGGATGAAGAATCCAGAAGAATGGTTGAGTTGACGATGCCGGCAATCAGAGAAAATTTTTATAAGTTCGATAAGTTTTATCGTGAGCGGTTCGACAGAACCAAAAAGAAATATACGTCTGCAAATTTTAACGAAATAGCAGCTGATGAGCATCTCGACGGTTTTGTCTGCGGTAGCGACACTATTTTTTGTCCTGACGAGTTCGGCTTTGATGACGGTTATTATGCAAAATACAATGCCATGAAAGGTCGTTCAGTATCGTATGCGGCAAGTTTCGGTGATCCCCATTTTACTGAAGAAACATATAAAATTCTGAATGAAAGATTGAAAAACTTCAAAGCGCTTGGAATTCGTGAAAATCAGATGATACCATACCTTAAGCAGCATGTTGCCGTGCCGGTTCAGAGAGTTCTTGATCCGACATTGCTGCTGCCAGCGCAAGAGTATGAGCAGATTACGGCAATGTCTCAAGAAAAAGAAAAATACCTTCTGCTCTATGCCAGACGCTATTCCCCGAAAATGGAGGCTTACGCTGAGCGCATCGCGAAAGAGAACGGCTGGAAGATCGTAGACATAAGTCTTCGGGCGACAAATGCCGAACGCGGGCACAAGATGGCTTACGAAGCAGGGGTCGAAGAATTCTTGGCATTAGTCAAAAATGCCGAGTATGTGGTCACGAATTCATTTCATGGTATGATTTTCAGTGTGAATTTCAGACGACCTTTTGTTATTTTTTCACGTGAACAGTGCGATAATAAAATAGATGAACTTTTGCAGTTGTTTGGTTTGAGAGACAGAATGCTGGTTTCAGGAGAAGAAAAATTCGCAGATATCGATTATGATGATGTTCATGAACGAATTAATTCAGTAAGGCAGAGTTCTATCGAGTTTCTGACAATGGAATTAGGATTGTTCGAAGTATAGCTATGTTTCTTGAAACAAAAGACAAACCTGAGTGCTTCGGATGCGATGCATGCGCTCAAATCTGTGCAAAGCAGGCAATTTCAATGAAGGAAGATGCAGAGGGATTCCGCTATCCGGTTATTGATGAGTCTTTGTGCATCAACTGCGGTATGTGCAAGAATGTTTGTCCTTTTGAACATATGCCGGAAAAACATGAAAAGGATAAATATGTTTTCGGAGGATACCATTTGAATCCGGAAACGCGTTTTGAGAGCACTTCAGGCGGAGCCTTTTCAGCTGTCGTGGATGCTTTTTGTGATGAAAATTATGTCGTTTTCGGAGCAGAAGCGAAAGGTCTCGTTGTCAGTCATGGTTATATCACAGACAAGTGTGATTTAGGCAGATTCAGAAAGTCAAAATACTCTCAAAGTGTGATCGGTTCATCATATAAGGATGCTCGTAAGTTTTTACTTGAAGGAAAAAAAGTGCTTTTTTCCGGAACGCCATGCCAAATCGCAGGACTTCTTTCATTTGTTGGGAATATTAAACGCGAAAATCTTCTGACAGTTGAAGTTATATGCGAAGGTGTTCCAAGTCCTTTGTATGTGAGAAAGCTCGATCAACATATCCAAAAAAAATACGGTGAACCTATTGAATCGATAGACTACAGATTTACCGGTAAAAGTTTCCTGTCTCATGGGAAATGGGATTTTGAGGGTATGAAGATAATATTGGCTAACAATAAAAAAGTGATGATTAAAGACCGCTGGTTTAATCCTTTCTGGTCGGTGTGGCTTAATCATTTGATGAGCAGACTGTCGTGTTATCACTGCAAGTTCACCACAACCGGACGCACGGCTGATATTACGCTTGGCGATCTTTGGGGTGTGCATCTTTATTGCCCTGAATTGTATGGAAACAACGGTGGTTCCTCGCTTGTTGTCTGCAATACGGAAAAAGGTAAAAGAATCTTTCAAAAAGCACAAATCAATATGTTCGGTCATGAACTAAAATTCGAAGATGCGCTGAAATACCAGGGTCCGATGCGAAAAACCATCAGTGAAAATTCTGAGAGAGCAGCTTTTATGGCTGATTTGGAAAGCAACATGGATTATCAGGCCATAAATAAAAAATGGGCTAAGAAACCGACAATTAAGCTGCTTTTTCAAAAATACGTTTGGGGTAACCGACAGAAAATTTTTATGTGGAATCTAAAGCGGAAAATAATGAAAAAAGAGGTCAATAAACATGCTTAATTTTACAGTAGGACCGGTAATGTCCAGTGAAGTCGTTCGTACGATAGGTGCAGAGCAAACACCTTATTTCCGCACTCCGGAATTCTCGGAATTGATGTTTGAGAATGAAAGGCTTGTCAAAAAATTCGCGAAAGCTGACGATAATGCAAGGGTATGCTTCATGACGGGCTCGGGAACGGCTTCAATGGAAGCTGCAGTAATGAATATTTTTACTGAAAACGATAATGTGCTTGTTGTCGATCCAGGCAATTACAGCTTTGGTCATCGTTTTGTTGAAATGCTTGAGATCCACGGTATTCCTCACGCTATCATTAAACCGGAATTCGGCTGCGGTGTGACATCAGAACAGCTTGCTGAATATGACGGAAAAGATTTCACCGGATTTTTGGTAAATCTTGATGAAACATCGGTTGGAGTGCTGTATGACATCGAGCTGATAAGTGATTTCTGCAAACGCAACAATGTTTTTCTGGTCGTTGATTCCATCAGTTCCTTTCTTTGCGATCCGTTCAATATGAAGGAATTGAATGTTCAGGCTATGATCACTGGTTCGCAGAAAGCGCTTGCGTGTCCTCCCGGAATATCGCTGATAGTTCTTTCACCAGCTGCTGTTGAGCGTGTTTATCAAAATAAACCTAAAACAATGTATCTCGATCTGAAACTTGCACTGAAAAATGGAGAGCGCGGTCAGACTCCGTTCACTTGCGCGGTAGGTATTCTGCGTCAGATCAACGCCAGGCTTAAAGAGATCGATGCAGCCGGTGGTGTTGAATCAGAAAATGCGAGAATAGGCGGCTTGGCTGAATATTTCCGTAACAAACTTAAAGAACTCGATCTGCCGTTTAAAATCATATCGCACAGTCTTCCGAATGCGGTGACTCCGCTTTCTCCGAGAGAAGGCGTTTCAGCGCACGAGATTTTCAACATCCTCAAAGACGAATACGGAATATGGATCTGTCCTAACGGCGGTGAATTTAAAGATACTCTTTTTCGTGTAGGTCACATCGGTGCGCTTGAGAAAAAGGATTTTGATACATTGCTCGAAGCATTGCTGGATATGAAAAAGAGAAATTTAATTTGATTCCGAGAGGTTTAAAAGCATGACAAAAGTTATAACTTACGGAACTTACGATCTGCTTCATTACGGTCACATCAGGCTTCTGGAAAGGGCAAAAGCTTTGGGAGATTATCTTATCGTCGGTATAACAAGCGATGATTACGATAAGACCAGAGGTAAAATAAATAACCAACAGTCTTTGATGGAGCGTGTCGCGGCGGTAAAGGCGACAGGACTTGCTGACGAGATCGTAGTCGAAGAATACGAAGGTCAGAAAATAGATGATATCCGCAGACTCGGTGTTGATATTTTTACAGTTGGTTCCGATTGGGAGGGCAAGTTCGATTACCTTAACGAATACTGCAAAGTCGTTTATCTGCCGAGAACTGAAGGAGTTTCAAGTTCAGAGGTAAGAGCCGAGAAAAGAAAACTTAGAATCGGTTTGGTCGGAACAGCGGTTTTTCGGACAAAATTTGTTAAAGAAGCCAAATATGTAAATGGTGTCGAAGTTGTCGGCGTATGTGCTTCGCGTTCCAGTGATGAATCGGAATTAAAGGATTTGTTTTACACTGATAATTATGACGAACTTTTAGAAAAAGTTGATGCTGTTTATATTATTTCAATGCCCGAAAAGCATTATGAACACGCAAAAAAAGCGTTGTTGGCTGGGAAGCATGTTCTTTGTGAATCTCCAGTGGCATTGACTAAGGCAGAGTGCAAGGAACTGTTTACTATTGCAAAAGAACGAAATTTGATTTTGATGGATGCCATTAAAACGGCATATTCCACAGCATACGAAAGGCTTGTTCTCATGGCAAAGGGAGGCAGAATTGGAAAAGTTGTTTCTGTGGATGCAGTTTGCACAAGCTTGAGAGACGGTATTTCCATCGAAAGAACCGATCTTTCAAAAAAATGGAATAGTATGTGCGGATGGGCACCTGCTGCGATGCTTCCGATATTCCAGATATTCGGAACAAGATATGATAGCAAAGTCTTTTATACGATGTTCCAAAGCAAAAAAGACAACATTGATGCTTTTACAAAAATAGATTTTGTCTATCCGTCCGGAGTAGCAACAGTGAAAGTTGCCAAAGGTGCAAAATCAGAAGGCGAATTGGTAATTTCCGGAACCAAAGGTTATATCTATGTTCCCGCACCATGGTGGAAAACAGATTATTTCGAAGTCAGATATGAAAATCAGGAAGAGAACAAAAGATTCTTTTATCAACTCGATGGTGAAGGAATAAGGTATGAAATCGTTGCTTTTGCAAAAGCAGTCGAATCAAAACGGAATATGAGCTATGTTTCTCAAGATATTTCTGAAGCAATCTCCGGCGTAATTGAAGACTTTGACAAACGAAAAGATTTAATTGAAATTTGATGGGTTTTGCTGTTTCGGAGGAGAAAATATAGGGGTGAAAGTGCTTTTTTGGATGAATACCGGATTTGGTTCTCATTCTACATCAGGACATCTGCTCAGCGCAATGATTAAGCAACTTGCATTAAAAGAGAATAAAGTCCATGTTATCCAAAGCAATCAAAACAGAAATCCTGTGATTCTTCCTCAGAAACTGATTGATTTAGGTGTCACAACAGATGGCATTTCTACTGAAACTCCTAACAAAAATAACTTGTTGGGACGTTATTTCGGTGCTGTAAAGTTTTATTGGAATTGTCGCCATGTATTAAAAGAACATAGGGATGCCGATGCCGTTTTTCTTCAATCGACCAATGTTGCCGGAATTGCAGTTTGGCTTGTCCGCAAATACATAAAGAAAGCAATCGTCACCTTCAATGTTCAGGATGTCTTTCCCTATAACGCGGTTTTTAGCGGCAAACTCAAGAAAAACAGCCTTGTCTTCAAGGTTCTTGCTGCTGTTCAGAGATATGCCTACAAACACGCTGACCACATAATCACGATTTCAGAGGATATGAAAGAGACTCTTGTGGCTGACGGAACGGATGCATCGAAGATCGAAGTGATTTACAACTGGTCATATCAGGATGAACTTTATGAAAATGTCGATTTGACCAGCGTTTCGCACATGTTCAGCAAGGACTTTTTCAATGTGGTATATGCCGGAAACATCGGTGTGATGCAGAATGTCGACATTCTAATTGAAGCGGCAAAACTGATGAAAGGTGAAAACAAAATCTGGTTTCACATCATCGGCATCGGTGTCCACAAGGAAAAACTTGAAGCAAGAGCCAAAGAATACGGTATCACAAACATTTCTTTCTGGCCAATGCAGCCGCCGGAACTCGCCCCGGCAATATACAGCGCGGCAGACGTGAATGTCATTCCGCTTGTGAAAGATGTTTACAGAACCGCATTGCCGAGCAAAACAGCGACCTGCCTCGCATGTCAGAAACCGATAATTTTCGCTATCGGAAAGGGGAGCAGGTTCGGGCAGAAAATTGCAAAAGAAGCAGAATGCCAGATCGTTGAAGCAGATGATCCGGAAGAACTGGTTGAAGCGATCCGTAAAGTTCAAAGCGGCGGAACTGCCAATAAAGAAGGAGAGTTTTTCCTGAATTATTGCGGAATTACAGAAAATAGCAGAAAATATGCGGAGATTATTGGGAAGATTGTGAAGTGAAAATCGCTTATGGAAAACAAAGGAGTTAAAATGAATCTTGACATCAATCAGAAGTTGACAGAGCTTCTTTCTATGAAATACGAAACAGAGATTGTTGAATTTAAAGAAGCTAAAGAGACTTTTGCTTTCGATGATCTCGGGAAATATTTTTCGGCTTTAAGCAACGAAGCAAACCTTCATAATGAAAAATATGCGTGGCTCATTTTTGGTGTTGAAGATAAGAAGCATGATATCGTTGGAACAAATTACAGAAATGACGCAAGGTCTTTGAACAGCCTGAAAGAAGAGATAGGAAAACAGACGACAGGAAACTTAACTTTTGTCGAAATTCATGAATTCTTTAGAAAAAATAAAAATAATGAGGATAAACGGGTTCTTGTTTTTCAAATTCCGGCTGCGCCGTGCGGAATGCCGGTTGCATTCAAAAGAGTGTATTACGGGCGTGACGGCGAGGCTCTTGTCGGGCTGAGTATAGAAAAAATCGAGAGGATCCGCGCTCAGAATGTTACGAATGACTGGAGTGCGCAGATCATTCCAAACGCTACAATCGAACATCTTTCAAAAGAGGCGATTTCGCTTGCGCGAAAAATGTATGCCGAAAAGAATCCTCATCTTGCTTCTGATATTGAGCGTTGGAGCGATTCGACTTTTTTGAATAATGCACGGCTTACACGCGAAGGCAAGATCACCAATACGACGATCCTGCTTTTGGGAAAGCCTGAATCGGCAGATTTGATTATTCCCGCTCTTAGTCAAATTACTTGGATTCTGAAAGACCGTGACGGCATGGTAAGGGATTATGAACATTTTTACTGCCCGCTCATTGTTTCGGCAGAGAAAGTTAAGGCAAAAATACGAAATCTAACATACCGTTACATGACCGGCGATTCGATTTTCCCGAAAGAAACTTTGCAGTACGATCCTTATATTATTCGCGAGGCGTTGAACAACGCTATCGCTCATCAGGATTATTCAAAAGCGGGAAGAATCACCGTGCAGGAGCACGAAGACGACTATCTGATCTTCTGCAACTGCGGTGATTTTATTCCGGGAAGCATAGAAAATGTTCTGAAAGCCGAATATTCCGCGAGCAATTACCGCAATCCGTTCCTTGCGACTGCGATGGTCAATCTGAACATGATCGATACCGTAGGAAGCGGTATCCTGAAGATGTTTCTTGCTCAAAAGAAGAGATGTTTCCCGTTGCCCGATTACGATTTCTCAAATCACGAAGTGCGCATGAAACTTTATGGCAAAATCCTGGATATAAACTATACCAGGCGGCTCCTGAATGAAGATTTACCGCTTTCTGAAGTCTTCGAATTGGATAGAAAACAGAAAGAAGAATTCATTTTGCATAGAAACGACCCTGTAAAGGAACAAGTAAAGGAACAAGTAAAGGAACAAGTAAAGGAACAAGTAAAATCGCTGATTTTTGTCTTAGAAGGGGAAAAAAGTAAGAAAGAATTAGTGGAATTGCTAAACTTAAAAGGTTTGAGAAATTTTTCAGAAAATTATATTTCTCCTGCTCTGGAAGGTGGTTTTGTGGAATTGACGCAACCTGATTCTCCAAATAGTCCGACGCAGAAGTATCGCTTAACAGCGAAAGGATTTGCTTTAAAAAAGGAAATTACGAGATAAAAACGAGTGAATTACGAAAGGAAATAAATGCAAGTGATGAAAAATATTGCTGTTTTTATAAGTTTTTTACGAGAAGAATTACGAGATAAAAACGAGTAAATTACGAAAGGAAATAAATGCAAGTGCTGAAGAATATTGTTGTTTTCATAAGTTTTTTACGAGAAGAATTACGAGATGAATAGCGAAACTGCCAATAAAGAAGGAGAGTTTTTCCTGAATTATTGCGGAATTACAGATAATAGCAGAAAATATGCGGAGATTATTGGGGGAATATAAATGAAAATCATTGTTTATGACATAGCGGTCAGCAAAGGTGGCGGCGGAGAAAGTATTCTTGATCAATATTTTAATCAGGCCATATCTGACACTAAAAACGAATGGTGGTTTTTGGTATCTTTGTATAAATATAATAATGCTGAAAACGACCATGTTCATGTGGTTTATGTCGATGTTAAAAGGTCGTCAAAGATCAAAAGTTATTTTTTAAGAAAGAAATATGAAATTTTTGAGTTGAAGAAAGCGATAAAAGCCATTGAACCTGATGAAGTAATATCTTTGCAGAATATGGTTGTTCCATGGGCAAAATGCAAACAAACGGTTTATATGCACCAGCCACTACAATTTGCCCCTGTCAAGTATAGTTTTTTTCGTAAAGAAGAACGCGATTTTGCTTTCAGACAGCATATAGTCTGTAGAATTATCAGAAGAAATTTACGCAAAGCTGACAAAATTATCGTACAGACTTTCTGGATGAAAAAAGGCGTGGCTGAATGGCTCCCCTATCCTGAAGAACAAATAGTTGTTGAAAGACCTGTTTTTACACTACCTGTCTTGGAATCAAAGAATTTGAAACTTGATAACATATTCTTCTTTCCGGCAAATGCTTATCTTCACAAAAATCATCAGGTAATAGTCGAAGCATGTAAGTTACTGAAAAAGAAAGGGGTTAATGATTATCATGTTCAATTTACACTCTCTCCTGATAGCGGGATTTTGGCGAAAAAACTATTTGATGAAATACAGAAAGAGGAGCTTCCTATAGAATTTATCGGTCATTTGGACAAAAAAACATTGTTCCCGAAGTATCAAACATCAATAATGCTGTTCCCAAGTTATGTGGAAACTTTCGGTTTGCCTTTGCTGGAAGCCAAGACTCTTGGTGGAAGAATTATTGCAAGCAATCTTCCGTTTGCACATGAAATTCTTGACGGTTATGATTCGGTTAAATTTGTAGACTGGAACGATGCTTCTGCCTGGGCGGATGCAATTGAAAAATATATAGCGAAAACAGAGTAGTTGGGCGGAATGCAAGAAACTGGAAATGCCAAAATAGAAAAGATTCTTTTTTATCTTGTGCTGATATTCTCATGTTTGGCATATATTGGTTATTATTTTTATGCAAGACGAAACGGAATTCCGTTATTAATATCTTATAGTAGAAGCAACCAGGCAATGATGGAATATAATCCTCCATTTGTTATGTTTTTCCGATTTGGTAAGGATGTATGCGTGGCGTTGCTATTGTTTGTTGAAATGTTTACTATGAACAGAACTGTGCGAGTAAAAATTTTTATAGCCATGTTGTTTTTGGCAATATATGGTACGGCGATTTCGCTTTTAAATGATGCACCGCTCAATACTATTATCTCTGGCTACAGAATGATTTTGTTCTTTTCGGCTTTTGCGATGTTCTTTAATTCAAAGTATAAGCTATATATTTCGCTAAAAACTTTTTTGAGATTAATTACTGTTCTGCTTTTAATAAATACAATAATTGCAGCAATTCAGGCTTTTGATGTGCTTGGTTTTGATTTTATGCGTATAGGGCAGGAATCATACAGGTTTATGGGTTTGTTTCCCGCAGGGGCGGCGTTTGCTTTTTATAGCTTCGGCGTTGCTCTATTTGCCTATATAATAGATGAGCATACAAAAGTTTATCATAAGAATTGTATGATGATATTTATTATATCCTTTATTGGCTGTTATTTATCTGGAACACGAAGTTCTATGATTAACTTATTGATAGTTTTATTCATTTACCTTGTTAACCGATCTGGCATAAAAAGGCTTCAAAAGATTTTTGTCTTAATGTTTCTAGCCTTTCCAGTAGTTGTTTACATTATTCAATTCGCTACTAATTGGGCAAACAGAGGATCAATATTCGAAAATGCCCTCGAGGGGGGACGATTTTCAATTTTTATGAATTCTATATTTGGGCAATCGACGGTGAATATTGTGCTGGGAAATGGAATTGGTGCTGGAAGTAATTCTGCAACGGAATTTAATAGACTTGTATCTGGTGATTTGTTGTTTCTTGATGGAACATTTACAACATTGCTTTATCAATTCGGCGTTCTGGGTCTTATTTTGTCCTTGATTTTTATATGGCGGATTACGAAAAAAGTTTATTTTAGAAAAGGATTGCTTGATACAACATTGTTTACAGGAACCATACTTCTTCAGTGTTTGACTACCAATGTGTTGGAGGCTTTCGCATTACTTGCGATGTTGTTTGTTTGCTATTATGCGTTGATAGAAGGAGACAAGATTTTTTGCGAACTTAGAGCGGAGAATGTGAACTCGTGAAAGTAGGAACAATAACTTTTCATTGGGTAAATAATTATGGTGCGGTTTTACAAGCCTATGCTTTGCAACAATATTTGTTAAGTAAAGGCTTTGACACTCAAATTATAGATTACCGTCCAAGATTAGTGATTTTAAGACAATATTTTCTTGCTTTGAAAAGTAGGGAGTTTCCCTTTTTTAAACAAGAAAAACAATTGAAAAATTTTAGAAAAAAATATCTTAATCTTACAAAAAAAAGTTATCCGACAAACAATAGTCTCAAGAAGGAGCATTTTTCATTTGATGCCATAATTGCCGGAAGTGATCAGATATGGAACGAGAGTTTTTCTCTTAGAGCTGAAGGGAGACCTACTCTTAGTTATTTTCTAAATTTTGCATCATCGAGTGTTAAGCGCATAAGTTATGCTGTAAGTTTTGGTTTTCATAAGCCTATTGAACGTTATATTGAGGTCGTAAAAGACGAGATAAAAAAGTTCCGTGCGATCAGTGTGAGAGAAGAGGATGGAAAAGACATTGTGGCGGCATTTTCTCTTCTTAGTGAAGTCGTATGCGACCCTACAGCTTTGCTGAAAAAAGAAGATTATGAAAAAATAGCGAACAAGGACTTGTTTAAACCCATGAAAGTTTTTGCATATATACTTCGCAAAAATCAGACTGATGCGTGGAAAACTGCACAATATGTCGGAAACATTTATGGTGAGAAAATTTCCGAGAATAAGTTCTGCGACTCGATGGAAAATTGGCTTGCGAGCATATTGAATTCTGAAATAGTTGTGACAAACTCATTTCATGGATTAATGCTTTCAATAATAATGAATAAGCCTTTTGTGGCTGTGACCATACAGGGCTCAGGAATGAATAGCCGCATTACAACGCTACTCTCCAAAGTTGGTTTGATGCCAAGGATTGTTGAACAATTTTCGGAAGACAGGGTTAAATCTATATTGTCTGAAAAGATAGATTGGGATGTCGTTAATGATAGAATGAGTCAACTCAGAGCTACCGGTGTGGATTTTTTAAACAGAGCTCTTGAACAATAAGTCATGAATCAGAGAAAGCTGGGATCAATCATATCTTATTTGCAAATGATTTTGACTATGATTGTCAGCATTCTCTATACTCCTTACATGATTCAAAAACTCGGACAAAGTGAGTATGGATTATACAACACTGCAGCGTCCACAATATCCATGCTATCAATTTTGAGTCTTGGTTTTGGTAGCGGATATATCAGATATTATGCGATCTATAATCAGAAAGACGATAAGGAATCAATCTACAGACTGAATGGTCTGTTCCTTAAAATATTTACGGTAATAGGTCTTGTCAGCTTGTTATGCGGACTGTATATCGCAAATAATCTCGAAATGGTTTTCAAAGATGGATTGACGGTTGATGAATATGGTTTGGCGAAGATTTTGATGATTTTGCTGACCGTTAATTTGGCAACTTCATTCCCCATGAGTGTTTTTTCCCATATCATAGGTGCTCATGAAAGATTCGTGGTCCTTAAACTGATCGGGATCATGAAAACTGTTTGCGGTCCGTTGGTTACTATTCCCTTACTTTTTGCCGGATTCCGCTCTATTGCAATAGTCAGCGTAACACTTGGTTTTTCATTGACGGCTGATGCCATATATTTCTATTATGTTTTGTTAGTACTTAAACAGCGTTTCTGGTTTTCCGGCGGCGAGAAGGGCTTGCTGAAAGAACTTGCGATTTATACATCGTTTATAGCGGTTAACATAATCATAGATCAGATAAACTGGAATATAGGAAAGTTGTTGCTGGCAAGGTATAAAGGTACAATTGCTGTTGCTATATATTCAGTAGGTTATACTCTGAACACATATTACAACATGGTTTCAACGGCTGTTTCTAATGTTTTCACTCCGATGGTCCATGGGATAGTTAATAAATATAAAAATGAAAAGGAAGAACAAAAAAAAGAACTTACAGGACTTTTTACGCGAGTCGGACGTGTTCAGTTGTTAATACTCGGACTCTTTGCGACTGGTTTGGTATTGTTTGGAAAACCCTTCATTGCCGTGTGGGCAGGCAAAGGTTTTGATGATGCATATTATGTTGTTCTGCTTTTGGCTCTCCCTGCAACAATTCCTTTAATTCAGAATGTGGGAATAGAAATTCAGCGTGCAATGAACAGGCATCAGTTCCGCGCTATTGCTTATTTTATAATGGCTTTATTAAATCTGGCGGTTTCTATCTATCTGTGTCAGCTGTGGGGTCCGGTTGGAAGCGCAATCGGCACAGGTGCTTCCATGATTATTGCAAACGGTATAGCCATGAATATTTATTATTCCAAAAGATGCAATCTTGATATTCCTTATTTCTGGAAAAACATCATGCGAGTTCTTCCCGGTATGCTTATTCCATCGGTGCTTTTTGCTTTGTTGACAAATTGGATGCCGGTTTCAAATTCTTTAAAAACAATAGCGCTGTGGATATCGGGTTATACGCTGGTTTATTGTGCGAGTGTTTGGTTCCTGAGTATGAATTTATATGAAAAGGATCTTGTTCTTCGCATTTTTAAACGCATTAAAAATAGAGGGAATCAATGATTCAAATAACAGATAAAGCTCAATGCTCTGGCTGTGCTGCTTGTGCTAATGTGTGCCCGAAAGATTGTATAGCGATGCAACCGGACGATCTTGGTTTTTTGTATCCTCAAGTTGATTCAAGTATTTGTGTTAATTGTAATCGTTGCACGAAAGTGTGTCCCGTTCTGAATAAAAGCACGTTGAAAGCAGATTGCGAAGAAAGAACATACGCTGTTAAGAACAAAAATCACAACATCAGAATGAGCAGTTCATCGGGTGGAGTTTTTTCTCTTCTGGCTCAAAAAATTATTGCTGAAAATGGGGTGGTTTTCGGTGCAAAATTTAATGGAAAGATGGAAGTAGTTCACGATTTTGCTGAAACAATCGAAGATCTTGCCGATTTCCGCGGTTCAAAATATTTACAGAGCAAAGTAGGTGATTCTTATTCGAAAGCCAAAGAATTCCTTGATTCCGGCCGACCGGTGCTTTTTACTGGAACACCGTGCCAAGTTTACGGTTTGCGCAATTATTTAGGACAACAATATGAAAATCTGCTTGCTCTTGATATTGTTTGTCATGGAGTGCCTTCCGCAGCGGTATTTGAAAAATACATCTTATACAGAGAAGAAAAAAAAGGCTCCAAAGCTAAATCAATGACATTTCGCAATAAGGCGAACGGATGGAAAAACTACGCGATAGTTATAGATTTTGAGGATGGCTCAAAGTATGTTATGCCCCATGGGAAAGATGAGATGATGAGAGTCTATTTGAGTAATTACGCAATGAGACTATCTTGCCATGAATGCCATTTTAAAGGAAAAAATAGAGCAAGTGACATTACTTTGGCAGATTTTTGGGGCGCGAAACAGGTGGTGCCGCAATTAGATGATGACAAAGGGCTTTCTTGGGTTATATGCCGTTCTCAGAAAGGATTTGAGTATTTGCAAAGCATACTTGCTGAGACAGAAAATCAGCCGGTTAATTATGATGAAGTTGTAAAATATAATATGTCTGCTGAAATTTCATCGCCAAAACCTAAAAATGATGACAAATTCTGTGAAGAAATATTGAGAGAACCTTTTGATAAAGTTGTCGAAAAATACTGCAGAATCTCGTTCGCAAGCAGAGTTAAACGAAAAATCAAATCAATTGTTAAAAGGATGTTGGGAAAGTGAGTGTAGGGGTGGGGAAGGAAACTAAATGATTGATGTCGGGGAATTTGTGAAAAAGATTCTTGAAATAGAAAGGACAGGAGGGGAAAGATGAAAAAGTATGGTTTTCTTTTCGGAGCGGGTGCTGAATTGGCATATAATATGCCTTCTGGAGGTCAATTTGCGCTTGATATTTTTAGATACGACACATATGAGGCAAAACAGAATTTCAAAAAGATGAGGGATACGGTAGACTCAAAAACTTTATATGCTAATCACTGGCTTCCGGGAAATTATAAGACAAAGAATATAAGTGTATTTGGGAAATCTATCTTTCAAAATATCATAATGAGTACAATAGAGCATAGAAAAAATCAGATTATAGAGAAAATAAATGCCTTCGATGATATTGCTCGTGAGTTTTCGAACGACAAGGTAGAGTCTGCCTTTAATAATATTTTGGGAGAGTCTGTGTCAAATGTTTGTTTGGCGCAAGATGTCGCATATAATGATGTCTTTAAAAATGGAAACAAGCTTTTTGAAAGCAATTACTTTTCCGCATTGCTTATGCTTTACAAGAAAATTTCTAATAAGCAAAAGTTGGGAAGTGTATTATTTTCTATTATGCAGTTGCAACTTGGTGCATTAAGTGAGGAGGTGACAAGCAATATAAACGATAATCTGTTTGCTAAAAAGGATGATGAAATTGATTTCTTTGATGATTTCGGAGAACTGATAAAACTTAATTATAATGCTGCAGGAGCCTCGGGTTTGGAACTTTTATTTGATATGCATAAAGATGCAAATCCAACATCTGATGAAGATATTGTTATTCACTTCGCACAGACAATTCTTGAAGATATATATGCTGCGGTTTTAGATTATAAGACTTTGATTGATGCAAATTGGCATTATCTTTACAATCCATCATCTGATTGGGCAAAATTCTGCAAGATAGCGATTTTTCTTTTGACGGTTCACGATTATATTACAAAAAAAGGAACTGACGTGAATAAAAACAATGCAGCAGGATATTATGATATGCTGCAAATGGCATTGAAAAACGGACAGTATGAGGCATCTGTTATCGCTACAACGAACTACAATAATATTATCGAAGAAATTCTTAAACCAACAGCACCTATTGTTTATCTTAACGGGTCTGTTTCGATGTGGTATGATCCTTATTTAAACAAGATGGGAACTAAGAAAAGTTTGGATGATGTCGAACACCATATAATTGTTCCGCTACTTTTCACACAAAGTGGAACAAAGCCCATGACTTCTATAAGTATGTCGGAAAAATACGTTGATATGTATCGAGCGTGGAAAGAATCTGATGCGGTAGTTGTTGTGGGCTTTGGTTTCGGTGCAGATGATGAACACATTAACGGCATACTTAGGACACTTGTTAATGATGAAAATATAAGACTGAAGGTTGTTACTCTTGAAGGAAAAAATAACTCTAGACGAGATATAGCTAATAAACTTAAAGTAAAGGATGAGAGCAAAATAGATGTGATTTTAGTCGACCAGAATGGAAAGTGTAAAGGCAAGTCGTGGACTGAGTGTATTTAAGAAGTTCGAGGTTAAGTGAAGACAGCTAGAAATTCATATAAAGGTTATACCTACCAGCATTATATTTTTACTCTGCTTCTTGCGAAGATGGATACAGAGAGGAAAATTGCCAGGATTATCCCTGAACCGACGGATACAAGGAATAATTTTGATGATGCATACGTTGAACTCTTGTCAGGCGAACGATACCGTCTCCAGGTAAAAAACTATAAAGACGTTAAGTTCACAGATATTCAGGTTGATACTGCGGCTCATGTTGTGAAAATCAAGAGCAACCGGGATGAGTATGATCCGGCTGATAATAACATATTTGTTTTGAATGCGGATTTTGAGGTTCCATGTGACAATAAATTTCTTGATATCCCGGCGATGCAGAAGGATGGCATAATGATTGTCCCGCTTTCAGAAGATAATGTTGCTGATACGATAGATGGGCTGTATCAGCATGTAAGCCGGGAACTTCAGATAATTCAATTCGGGTATAAATTAATATCATCAGGCAAGTTCGATGTGACCACAACTGATCTTCCTCCGATAAAAACTATTTCTACAGACTTGGATCGGGAGACCGTTGTTGTTCGCGGTGTGCCCGAAGATTTTCCTGTTGGTATTACACACTTTGAAGGAAAGCCGGGAGTAGGAAAGAGCCACTATGTAAATGAAATTATTGATGAGCATCCGGATTCCATCATTTATAGATTTTGGATCGGCACACAGGATCCAGAATTAAATGAACGATTGCGATATGATGTGTTTTTAGAACAGTTAGGTTTGTTAGCGTTCCAATCTCCGAAGTCCTTTACCGATGATGAACTCATAGAACAGTTATGCCGTATTAACAAGCTCGTTATTATTGATGGTTTGGATCATGTGGAAAACTATAATCCAAAGGAGCTTAGTAAGTTTATTGAATTCTTTGATAAGTTAAATAGACGACCTGCAAAAGTAGTAATATTGTCAAGACCGATGAAAGCTTCTCTTGCGTGGAAGAAAACGGAACAACTAACCGACTGGACTTACGATGAAACAGCTCTGTATCTTGCTGTTGCCCATTCAATTACAGATCTTAAAATACAGAGAGCGATATATGATATTTCAAAAGGATATCCGATAGTTACATGTTTCGTTGCTGAGTACTACTTAAAATATCATGAACTCCGTGTAGACAAACCGATTAATAGCATCTCTGACTACTATAACGAACTAATTTCTGATGTCGGAACGAAATCAGTATTAGGCATTTTTGCAGTTAATAATAGCTTCTTTACCTTCAAAGAAATAAAAGGTTTTTGTGATTCGTTTTCGTATAAGGTAATAAGAGAATTTATAAACGAATACTCGTATCTATTTGAAATTATAGCAAACAGGATATCCTTGATTCACGATAGTTTTAATACCTTCCTCAAACAACAAGAAGAAGAAAATGAGTGGATAACAACAATAAATCAGAAGGTCTACGAAAAGCTTTTGGCAGGTGATGTTGAGTACATGGCAAGGCTGTCCTCTTTCCATTTAGATGAGTCACAAATATGTAATATCATAAAGCAGTATTCTAACTTTGATGTTTTCGAAAAGCTGATGCTTAGTACTGTGGATTATAACTCAATAGCCACATTTTATGAGCAGTTGAGGCGTCTGCTTGATACACGGCCGGATATTCTCGATATATACCAATATTATTCATTTGCTCTTATTTTTCAGATTGTGACAAGAAATGACCTTGTTGGTTATGAAGATCTCGTTTTTCAAATTCTCGAATATCTTAAAAATCATGGAGGTGTCGAGAATCAGATATTCAGCTCAGGAATCATTTGGCAGGTATATCTCGCATGTGAAAAAGATCAGCCGGAAAGTATTAAGAGATACTTGGAAAATACCATGTATGGTAATGGACAAGTCAGATTAGCATATAAGTCTATAAATGATGAGATAGAGTTCTTTGACTGTCTGGATAATGAAACAGATGCATTAGAGTTGTTCCATCAAATAAATTCGATTGAGAATTACAGTCTGAAAAAATCAGAATTGTTGCAAAAATACCTTGTTGCAGCATGGATTCAGCAGAATCCCAAGTTGCCTTTTTTTAATGAGTTTAGGAGTTTCGTGGAAAATGACAATGCGGATCAAATCTATATTGCACTTCAGTCAGCATATCATTTTGATAAATACGATATTCAGAATGTTTGTTATTCTGTAAGATACAGGTTGCATGAATTGGGTTTTTTCGGGGAAAAGAATATTTGCCGGCAAGGGAGCATACTTAGTATTGTTAAAGAAAAAGCACCAGAAGGATCGTTTGAAGTTGTACCGGCGGTTTTGTCTTTTCTGCGATTGGCAAATCATGAAAATAGAACAGCGGATATTTACAACATCAATTATGTATGGAGTATGTATTCTCAGCGTAAGGATTACAGTGTTTGTACGATAGATTCAGCTTTGTGTGCCTATGAACGAGCAGGTCTGATAGATGAATCAGATTCCTTCGAGATAATATGCAGATTGATGGAACAGTCGGAAAAGGGAATCCGGCATTTGCTCTCATCATATATTGATTTGAAAGGACCGGAGTATGTGAAACGCTTAGTAAAATCAGAAAAGATATTTGATATAAAATCTCAAGTGGATTTTTTTGAAATAGATCCTGAAAATATAAATTGCCTTCCAGAAAACATAATAAGAAAGCGTTTGACAAATTTGATTGATCATTACAGTTGGAGCGAGGAGATAGATGGTAGTGAAGTCAGGAATGTTTTGAGATCTGACTATGCGAAGCTGATTTGTAATGTTTTGAGTTCCTTGGACAAGAAGGTTAAGGGCGGACTTGATGATGAAGAAATAAGTATTCTTGATAAATACGTGGTAGAGTATATTCGTGAGAATAATACGGATATTGAGACGGAGTATTTGCCCTTCAGAGACGGATGCATAAGCAGAGAGGATTTTGATTATATCAAAGAAAATCATATATCCGTCATTGAATGTTCTCGCTATGCAGGTGGCTGGTATGACTGTCTGCCTTATGTGGATTTGTATGAGCTCTTTGATATTCAAGAGGTCAAAGAACTATATCTTTCGATTATCCACAATTCGCTATTTGCAAAAGTGATCCGTGGCGAGCATATCGGCAGCTGGATGAACATTATAGGGAACATCCCGGCTTTCCTAGAAAAATACGAAGTGGCAGACATTGACTGGGAACGATTGTTTCAACAGATGCTTCGATTTATGGATCTGTCAGTTATTTACTATCCTGCAAACTATAGTGCCAAACAAAACCCGGACAGAAAGGAAAGAGTGGAAACCCCGCCTCTTTTCTCCAGGAACGACCTGATATTTTTCTGACCTTTCTTTGTTTAAAAAAATCTTAATTTTTTTCAGAAGTGACCCTTGAAACTGGGGAAAGTGTTGTTTTTACTTGGAAAATTGGTCTCAAAAAAGAGAAGGATGATGTGAAATTTCACAAAAAATTTCTTTTTTAATCGAAAAATAGAAAAATATAGAAAAATTTTTTTTATAGACATCTTGACTTTGAGATAAGGTGCTTATTAACAAGCGCGGAGTTCCTGCGGGTGCAGGAATAGTTTAGGTCTTTAAAATTTGAAGGAGAGAAAAAATGGCTTACAAAACAAAGGTTTATGTGTCTTTTGATGCGGACAATGACATGAAGTATTATCGAACATTACAAATGTGGGATGCAAATGACAAGTTCGAATTTGAGTTCAACGATGCTCACGAAACAAATACGATCCTTGACAAAAGCGAAGCTTCCATAAAAGCAGGACTTCAGGAACGATTTAGAAGTACTAAGATTTTTGTCCTTCTTATTGGAGAACACACGAAATACTTGCATAAATATGTGCGCTGGGAAATAGAACAGGCCATTAAACGTGAAATCCCTATAATTGCAGTAAATATCAACGGGGAAAAACAACTCGATTATGATTTGTGCCCACCAATTCTGAAATCTGAACTGGCTATCCACATTCCATTTAAAGAAAAAATTATCACTTATGCTTTGGATCACTGGCCTCAACAAGATGCTGAATGCAGGAAGAATGAAGAAAGGGAAGCGTTTGTTTATAAAGATAGTGTTTACAAAAAATTAGGGTGTTAAATTGGTTGATAGGTTTAGAGTTTTTTGGAAATCTCTTTCCAGGGAAAAAAATACATTTCTGGCACTCTGGCAATTGACATACACGGCTATAGGTTTTATTTCGACTGCTTTTTCATTTGCTGTGTTAGTTAAAAACTTGATTGGATATACCGGATTCGAAAGCTGGTGTAAAGATTATTGGTGGGCCTTGCTTTCTTCGGGAATCCTTGCTTCTGTAGTAAAAAACAAAGAGCAGACATCTTTCGAAGGTGCGTTGGAAAATGATGATTTCAGAGTCAATGTTAGAGTGTCAAATTTGTTTTCTGTTGGAGCGTCGAGTTTTGTCATTCCGACAAACACATTCTTTCGGACAAAAATGGACGGGGAGTATATTAGTCCTGATAGTGTTCAAGGAGATTTTCAGCTGAAGTATTTTAAAAATAGATTTGATGAACTTGACAGACTGATAGAGGCAAGTTTGCAGGAACAAAACATTGCCTACGAAAATGCTCACGATAAATTTGGTGCGGTCAAAAAGTATCCGATAGGATCTGTAGCCAAGGTCGATTTTGGAGGTAAGCATTATTATTTTGTGGCGATTAATGATGTCAATGAGTTTGGCAAGCCTGAAGGACAAGGGTATTCTAATGTTGAAGCCGCTTTAAAAGGATTGCGCAAAACCATTGAGAAAATCGGGCATTGTGATGAACTTGCCATGCCTTTGATTGGAACAGGGCGAGCTACGATTCGAGAAGCCACTAAAGATAAGGTCTTTCAAGATATTGTTGACTGTTTCCTCAATGCCGAAAACAAGATCTCTAGGAAATTAATTGTTTGCATAAGCCCTAAAGATTATCTAGAAGGAATGATTAACTTGAAAAGAGTAAGAAAATATCTCGATTATAAGGGCGAATTTAAATAATAAAGTATAGTGCCAAACAAAAACTCACAGATTTTTGCCGCTTCGCGATATTTACGGTCTGCACTTTAATCGACATTCTGAGAATAAACTGTCTGGAAAAGCCATTTTTCAGGTTGCTTCGACAGGCTCAGCAACCGGTGCCGCCGCAGGATTAGAGTGTATAGGGAATTTAGGGAGCGGCGGAGGGAATGATTCTACCGATTCAAGCCTCCCCTGTAGGCTCCCCTGAAGCAGGGGAGCTGGCTGCGAAGCAGACTGAGGGGTTGGAGATGCCGTAAAACGGCGGAGAGGTCTGAAACGTCTCTACGAATCAATAAATGAAAAAAATAAAATCCTGCTAAAATAAAAATCTAAAAATAATTTGACTTTCATTTATTCTTTGGATATGTTTCTTTTTCAGTGATCATTTTGAGGAATGGGGGCGGGATATGAATAAAGACCTGACTGCTTCAAGGATAGATCGGCAGAATATTTTGAATAATGAAATGGCTATTGAAGAAATTCAAGATAAGTCCGGTATCGTTGGAATTGAGTGGGACGGCAAGACTTATCTGACAAAGGAAGCTGTTGCATCGTTTTTTGAGGTGGATATCAGAACGATTAGCCGATATATTGAACAGAATAATAATGAGTTGACAGAAAACGGATACGTTGTTCTTCGAGGAAAGCAATTGAAGAGTTTTCTTGCTACAGCTTCAGAATACTATGCTAAGGACATTAATGTCCCTAGCAAAATTAGTCAGCTGGGTCTTTTTGATTTCAAAGCATTTCTAAATATGGCGATGCTTTTGTCTGAAAGTGAAAAAGCCAGGGCTTTACGGCAACTTATGCTGGATATTGTTATTGATTTGATAAATCGGCGGACTGGCGGAGGTACAAAATATATTAATCAGCGCGATAAAGATTTTATCGGGTCGTATTTGCAGGAAGAAAACTATAGAAGAGAATTTACGGATGCTCTTAAACAATGCGTCGCAGAAGATCGTTACAAATACGCACATTTTACAGATATGATTTATGTGAGTATTTTTAAAGAAAAAGCACGTGAATATAAAAAGATACTTGATCTCAAAGCAAGTGAGAAGGTGAGAGATACTTTCTATAGTGAAATCCTTGATATTATTGCTGCGTATGAAAGCGGATTGGCAGATGCTATAAAGAATGAATATAAAAATGCAGGACATGTTCTTAGCATAGAAGAAACAGAGGCTTTGTTTCATCGTTTTGAAACTATGGCTCTTTGGAAACCGTTGATTCACAGAGGTCGAACAAAGATGGCAAGTCGCGATATGGCATTGCGAGATGCATTTCATTACCAGCTTTCAGAATATATTCAGCCTCTTGATCAGGGAGAATATCAAAAGTTTCTTGGTGTTACAGGTGATGAATTAGAACGTTTGATGGCTGAAAATAAAGATGTGTTGAAACGATTGAAGGAGCGTGACTAAAAGATGGACGGCATAGTTTATATCACGCTCGAACAGGCGAAAGATATTCATCGCAAGACAATTCAGTATAGCGGCGGTGGAATCTATGAACATTTCGATCTTGGTAGGCTTGATAGTGTTTTACAAAATATTAAAAACGATGATTATTATCCCACTTTCGAGGATAAGATTACACACTTGTTTTATTGTACTTGTGAATTTCATTGTTTCGCAGACGGAAACAAACGCCTTGCAATTACATTAAGTGCACAGTTCCTGTTGCTTAACGGCTATATGGCGGTTGCAAAGCATTTCTTCGAGGTTATGGAAAATATCAGCTATCATGTTGCAGCAGGGAAAATTGATAAGGAATTGCTTCATCGGATTATGGTCGCTGTCATGGATGGAACATATGATTCAGATGAAGAATTGAAATTGGCAATTATTAAAGCAATTCAATAAATAACGTTTTTAACCTTTTTCGCATTTCCTAAAAAAATCAGTATAATGCGGCGGTTTTTGTAGAGACCTCTCAGACAACCTGCGGTTGCCAGCTCCCCTACTTCAGGGGAGCCTTTCTACCTCTTCAAGCCTCCACTGAGGCAGGGGAGGTGCCGCGAGCGGCGGAGGGGTTTTTTTTAGGAGAAACACCATGACGATAAATGTTACCCGTTCCTCGATGCCAAATTTTGAGGAGTATTGCGAGGAGATAAAAGAGCTTTGGGAGAGCCGCTGGCTCACGAATTCGGGGGCTAAGCACCAGAAATTTCAGGCAGAACTTGAAAAGATGCTGGGTGTGCCGCATGTTGTGCTTTTTACGAACGGACATCTTGCGCTTGAAAACATAATTGCGGCGTTCGGATTTCCGAAAGGGGCTGAAGTCATTACGACGCCTTTCACTTTCGCTTCGACTACTCATGCTATCGTGCGGAACGGTCTGACTCCTGTTTTCTGCGATGTAAATCCTGAAAATTACACGATGGATGCAAGCAAAATCGAGGCTCTGATAACCGAAAAAACGGTTGCGATAGTGCCTGTTCACGTTTACGGGAATATGTGCGACGTGGAAAAAATCGCCGGTATTGCGAAAAAGCACGATTTGAAAGTGATTTACGATGCGGCGCATGCTTTTGCAGTAAAATACAAAGGCGTTTCATCTGCCTGTTTCGGCGACGCTTCGATGTTCAGCTTTCATGCGACCAAGGTGTTCAACACGATCGAAGGGGGCGCGGTCTGTTTTTCGGAAGATCAGCTTGTCGACAAACTCAACAGCATGAAAAATTTCGGCATAACTAGCCCCGAAAGTGTCGGATTTGTCGGCGGGAATGCGAAAATGAGCGAATTTCAGGCGGCTATGGGGATTTGCAATCTGCGTCATCTTGACGGCGAAATTGCGAAGCGCAAAGCTGTTGTAGAGCGCTACTTCAGTCACCTCGACGGAGTAAAGGGTATAAAACTCTGCAAACCTGACGGATTTGTCACGCCGAATTACGCGTATTTCCCTGTTGTTTTTGACGGTTTCACGGCTTCAAGAGATGAGATCTTCGCAAAACTTGCCGAACACGGGATCATCGCGAGAAAATATTTCTATCCGCTCACAAACACATTCGAGTGCTACAAAAATCTTCCTGGTTCAGGCGCGGAAAAAACGCCGGTCGCCGCATATTTTGCCGACAGAGTGCTGACTCTTCCGCTTTATGCCGACCTTTCTTTGGAAGACATTGACAGGATCTGCGGAATAATTTTGGAAAGGAGATAAACATGAAGGGAATCATTCTTGCCGGCGGCAAAGGAACGAGGCTTTATCCGATGACGAAGGCTGTTTCGAAGCAGCTTCTGCCGGTTTACGACAAGCCGCTGATCTACTATCCGCTCTCGATACTTATGCTTGCCGGGATCCGCGAAGTGCTGATCATTTCGACACCTGACGATACACCGCTTTATGAAAGGCTGCTTGGAACAGGCGAAAAACTCGGAATGAAGTTCGTGTACAAAGTGCAGGATACTCCGCGCGGACTTGCCGACGCTTTTATTCTTGGCGAGGATTTCATCGGGGACGACAGCGTATGCCTGATCCTTGGTGACAATGTTTTTTACGGGCAGGACATGACGAGAATGCTGCGAAAAGCGATGGAAAACAAGATCGGAGCGACTATTTTCGGCTATCCGGTAAAAGATGCTCGCTCATTCGGTGTCGTTGAGTTTGATAACAACCACAAGGTTATTTCCATTGAAGAAAAACCTGAGCATCCGAAGAGCAGCTATGCTGTGCCGGGGCTTTATTTCTACGATAACCGTGTTGTTAACATCGCGAAAAACGTAAAACCTTCGGCCCGCGGAGAGATCGAGATCACCGCAGTGAACAACGCATATCTTGAAATGGGTGAACTCAATGTCACCCTGCTCGGACGCGGCATGGCGTGGCTCGATACAGGAACGCCTGCAAATATGCTTAAAGCCGCTGAATTTGTCGAGGCGGTGCAGGACAGACAAGGATTTTACGTTTCCTGCATTGAAGAAATTGCATGGCGGCGCGGATTTATAACGAGGGAAGAACTTCGTAAAATCGGCGAAGAACTTGCAATGACCGATTATGGCCAGTACCTGCTTTCGATTGCAGGGGGGAAATAAATGAGGATCATTGTTACAGGCTGAGAAGGGTCCATATGGGCAAATTGCGTATTTCACATGCTTGAGGCGCATCCAGATTACAGGATTATATGCCTTGACAAACTTATAGTGCCCCAAGAAAACTGGACACTTTCAATCATTTAAAATCCTGAAAATCGGCGGTTTTAACCGAAAAACACGTGATTTTTCTAAAAAACTAAGTATTATAGCGCGTTTTTGAGGAGGTATAGATGTCCAAACAGCAAATCGATCTCAACAACAAAACGATCTTAGTGACCGGCTGCCCGGGTTTCATCGGGGCGTATCTTGTGATGAAACTGAGCAGGGAGCTTTTAGGCGGTCATGTTGTTAGTCTTGACAATATGAACGACTATTATGATCCGGCTTTGAAGGAATACCGCCTTTCAATTATCAATGATGTTGTAGAGGCCTGCGGTAACATCAAACACACTTTTATCCGCGGAAATATTGCGGACAAGGTTTTGATCGACCGTGTTTTCGAAGAATATAAGCCGGCTGTGGTGGTTCATCTTGCGGCTCAGGCGGGTGTCCGTTATTCGATCGATCATCCAGATGCTTACATTGAATCGAATATCATCGGGTTCTACAACATTCTGGAGGCTTGCCGGAAATATCCTGTTGAGCACTTGGTCTATGCTTCGAGTTCTTCGGTTTACGGCGGAAACCAAAAGGTGCCGTTTTCCACTGACGACAAGGTGGATAATCCTGTAAGTCTCTATGCCGCGACGAAAAAGAGTGACGAGCTTTTGGCACACGCATACAGCAAACTTTACAATATTCCTTCTACGGGGCTTCGTTTTTTCACGGTTTACGGACCTGCTGGAAGACCGGATATGTTCTACTTTAGTGCCACGAAAAAACTGGCGGCTGGTGAGAAGATACAGATTTTCAACTATGGCGATATGAAGCGCGATTTCACTTATATTGATGATATTGTCGAAGGTGTTTACCGCGTTATGCAGGGGGCTCCTGAGAAAAAGACTGGTGCTGACGGTCTTCCGCTTCCACCTTATGCGCTCTACAATATCGGCGGCGGTAAGCCTGAAAATCTGCTGGATTTTGTTTCCGTTCTTCAGGAAGAACTGGTGAGAGCCGCTGTTCTGCCGGAAGATTACGATTTTGAAGGGCATCGTGAGCTTGTCGGTATGCAGCAGGGTGATGTTCCGGTCACTTACGCAGATTCTGAAGATCTTGAACGGGATTACGGTTTTACGCCGAAAATCGGGATCCGCGAGGGTCTGAGACGGTTTGCCGAGTGGTATGAAATATACTCTAGAGATAAATAGGAGATGTAAATGAGAAAGTTCGAAGATTTGAAAATAGCGGTGGCCGGCACGGGTTATGTAGGTTTGTCGATGGCTGTGCTGCTTTCTCAGCATCATGATGTCACGGCGGTCGATATCGTTCCTGAAAAGGTGGAGCTTATCAATGCGAAAAAATCGCCGATCCAGGATGAATACATTGAAAAATACTTGGCTGAGAAAAATTTGAAACTCGTTGCGACGACTGACGGAGCGGCGGCTTATTCCGATGCGGATATAGTGATCATTGCGGCTCCCACGAACTACGATCCGCAGAAAAACTTTTTCGATACGAGTGCGGTCGAAGCGGTCATTGACCTTGTCAGAAGTGTCAATCCAGTAGCTTTCATGGTGATAAAATCGACGATACCTGTAGGTTTTACACGGCATGTACGCGAAAAAACGGGTTGCGAAAATATTCTTTTCAGCCCTGAATTTCTGCGTGAATCGAAGGCGCTCTATGACAACCTTTATCCGAGCAGAATTATTGTCGGATGCGATGAAAAAACGCGTGCTGCGGCTGAAACTTTTGCTCATCTGCTTCAGGAAGGAGCAGAAAAGGAGGATGTTCCGACACTTTTCATGGATTTCACCGAAGCTGAGGCTGTAAAACTTTTTGCAAACACGTACCTTGCGCTGCGTGTCAGCTACTTCAACGAGCTTGACACCTATGCTGAGATGAAAGGGCTCGATACGGCCAATATCATCAAAGGTGTATGCCTTGATCCAAGGATAGGTGACCAGTATAACAACCCGTCGTTCGGATACGGCGGCTACTGTCTGCCGAAAGACACGAAACAGCTTCTAGCAAACTTCGCCGATGTTCCTGAAAACCTGATTCAGGCGATAGTTGACAGTAACCGCACCAGGAAGGATTTTATCGCCGACAGAGTGCTTGCGAAAGCGGGATATTACACCGAATCTTCGATGTGGAATGCCGCTAAGGAGCGTCCTATCACAGTGGGAGTCTACCGACTGACGATGAAGGCAAACAGCGACAACTTCCGCCAGAGTTCCATTCAGGGCGTTATGAAGCGCATCAAGGCTAAAGGTGCGACGGTTATAATTTACGAACCGGCACTTGCAGACGGTTCTACTTTTTTCGGATCTCTCATTGTCAATGATCTTGAGCGGTTTAAAAAGAATTGCGACGCGATAATAGCAAACCGTTACGACAAAGTCCTTGATGATGTCGAAGATAAAGTCTATACGCGGGATCTTTTCAGGAGAGACTGAAATCAGTTTTTATTCCAAATAACGGCATTTTAATTGCGGAAATACCGGCGGAAAAATGTCGTAGCGAAATCTCTTGAAATTGAAATCGCGGTCGGTAAACTTGCTGAGGTCGTTTTTTTTGAGTTGGGAATGGCGAATTTTCTGAACAACAGCTGGACGGTTTGCGAAGAGCCTGAATTTTTAGGGCTGATGCAGGGAACGAAAGTTCACCTTTCGCAGTGCATTTCGTGCCGCTGCGAGTTTTGTCCGGTGAAGCCTCAGCTTTTTACGGCGTTTTTCCCGGAGTGGATCGAACTTCGGGAAAGTCCGCTTAATATGAAAATTATCGAACTCAACAAGTCGCTTGCAAAAAGAAGAAAACTGGCGCAGCTCTACTGCCCTAAGAAAAAACAGGCATCGTCGGACTGCGGCGCATATTCGACTTTCTGCAGATATAATCTGATCTGCGGAGTTTTCAGTGAACGGAAAGGAAAGAATTTCATAAAATCTTTGAGATGGAGGAAAGAAATGGTTTATTTCGTGATGTATCTTGACGGCACGACCGAAGTTGTCGGCAAAAACGATCTCGGCACGGTAGATATCGACAAAGTCGACCGTGTTTATCCTGGAAACTACGAGGTCAGAATCGTGTCGGAACTTGTTCCGCTCGGTGAAGAGAAGGAAAAACTGGAAGAGACTGTTGCTGCTTTCAAGGAAAAGTACAGCGGCAGCGTCGTGTCGGGCGAAGGACTTGTCGATTTTGAGTCGTGGTTTGAAAATGCCTCCAACGGCGACAGCGCGATAATTCCGGAAAAAGTTCTCGTTCCGCAGAAAACCTACAAAGTCGTAAAAATCAAAGATGTTGTAGAGCCTGCTGATATTAAAATTGAAAAAACTGCCGAGCCGGAAATTATTCCCGAAGTAAAACCGGAAATAAAAACCGAACCGAAAAAGGAAAGTGCAAAACCTGCCCCGTCAGAAGAAGTTCAGGGTTCACTTTTTGACAGTGCCGAAAATCAGCCGGGCGAAGAACCTAAAAAAAGAGGCAGAAAAAAGAAAACGGCTGAATAGATGCTCCTCGATTTTTCTTCACTTTCAAAATTCAGGACTGAAATTTCCGCTCTCGGAGATTTCTTTTTTCACGGCGAAACTTCTCTATTCATAGAAGATATCATCAATAAAAAAAATCAGCACAAAGTTTTTGCCGTTTTTCGTGATGAAAAAGTTGCCGGATTTTTAATTCTTTCGACCGTTTTAGATGAGTCTGAAATCCTTGAAGTTGCCGTTTCGGAAAATATGAGAAGATGCGGATTGGGTTCGGAACTCATGGAGGAAGTTTTCGGCTGGTGTGCAAAAAATGAGATTTCACAGATTTTTCTCGAAGTGCGGGAATCGAATTTTCCGGCGCTGGCGTATTATAAAAAGTACGGTTTTGCCGAAAACGGTCTCAGGAAAAATTACTACCGCGATCCTTTAGAAAATGCCGTTCTGATGTCAAAAAAACTCTTTTAAAATTTTTCTCGATTTATGCGTTTTTATTAAATTTTTTGTGAAGGCAAAAATTGCCGAAAAACGAGAAAAAAGAAAAAAACAAAAAAACTTGCTATTCGTAAAATTCAAATAAAATCCCGTGGTTATGTCAAAAAATCGTCAAATCTTTGACAATGTGGCATCCCTCCATACAATGCCTGCGGTTTTTTGGTAATGGTAATATTAGGAGTAGTTTA
>CAMZDX010000010.1 GCA_947305505.1 uncultured bacterium
AACCGGGTCAAGTTTGATCGTCATTGCATTCGAAATGTCGAAATTATTGAGCATTGTTTCCTCCAAAACAGGTTTTTAACGGCGAAATATACTATTTGAGAGAAAAGTTTCAAGAATAGAGTTTGAACTTTTTCTTTAAATTTCCCTAAAAATAGGGTCTAATATTCAGCTTTTGTTTTTTTGTGGAGAAACCTATGAAAAATTCATTCGTTTTATTTTCAGTGTTTTTTATCAGTCTGATTCTGGTCTCATGCGGCAGTTCGGAATCCGGCAGCCAGTCATGCGAAAGCAGTCTTGACTGTCCTATCGGGAAAGTATGTTCAGACGGAGAATGTGTCGCCAATTCCTCTTCCGAACAGAATGACGGCAGTGAAATTCCTGTTTCCGACAACGATAATCCCGGCAATTCTTCAGACAACGACGGCGGAGATATGCCTGATTCGGCAGTTGAAAACGACAAAGACAGCGAAACAGACGATAGCGATTCATCTGATTCTCAGCCTGATAAAGATTCAGATTCCGGAAGTGAACCGGCGAACGATTTCGACGAACTTGAAATCACCCCGGACGATGATGTCGAACTTTGTGATACGAAGTGCGAAAGCCTTATCTCCGGAACCGGCTGCCTTGAAGCTATGAACATCGAATATCCTGACCATTGCAACGGAATTGATGATGACTGCGACGGAATAATCGACGAAGGCTGTCCTTGCAAAGCCGGCGAAACTCAGGCCTGCTTCAGCGGAAACCCTGCGCAGAGAAACATAGGAACATGCGCCGACGGCGTTCAAACCTGCAGAGTTCTCATGCGTGCAGGAGAAGCTGTTGGACAATGGGGCAAATGCGAAGGTGAAATCCTCCCCAAGAAAGATCTTTGCGACAATGCAGACAACAACTGCAACGGCTGCGCAGATGAAGGTCTGTGCTGCTCGCCGAAAATCCACTGCAACTACAAAATCGGAAATGCCCTTCCCTTTGTCGACAAAATAATCGACGGAACGAAAATTTACGAATATTACGACACCGACAAGGTCACTTGGGAATGGAGCGTAAGTAAAGGTCAGTGCGATACGGTTCTCGGAAAAACGAGCTTTACGACAAAAAGTGCAAAAACTCTGGAAGAACTTGAAGGTGACGGTGAAGAAAACGATGTCGTAAGCGGTGTCGGCCTTTCCAAGTTCAAAGTCAACTTCAAACTTTCGGGAAATTACACTCTTCACCTGAAAATAACACGTGAAAACGGAGAAATTTACGAGTGCGAATGGAAGCTGAAAGTCGAATCAGACGGTCTCAGAGTCGAGCTCTGCTGGGATACGACAGGACCGGCGGGAACTGATCTTGACCTTCACCTCGGTAAAAACGGCGTAACAACAGCCTGGGGAAACATCTTCAGCCAAACCGGAAATCAGGCTTGTTACTACGGAAACTGCAAATACGATCTTTCGGAAGGTCCGGACTGGGGTTACGATGATACCGAAAATTATGATAAAGACGGCAATAAAGGGATGATGAGAAATCCGCGTCTCGATATGGATAATGTCGTCACCGTCGGAAAACCCGAAAATATAAATCTGGACAATCCGAAAGAGGGTGACACTTTCAGAGTTCTGGTTCACCGTTTCCATGTAACTACAACTTTTGAAACTCACCCTGTCGTCAATATTTACTGCGGCGGCACTTTGAAGGCGACTTACGGAGTAGATCCGCAGCTTTCAGGCTTCAAAGACGAAAATGATTCCTGGGAAGTCGTTGAAATCAAGTGGGTCGGCGGTTATTCAAGCGACGCATGCGAACTCACTCCGAAATGGGATAACGGATACGTCGTAAATGAAGCGGCTCTCCCCAATTATTTAAGCTGGTAAACCCCTAAATCACCCGACACTATAAGATGCACCATGGCGCGTCTCCACTTGACTTTCAGTCCTTTTTTACTATAATATCCGCCGTTCTTTCGGAACGATTCTTTGACAAGTGGGGATGACTTGGTTTCGACAGGGAGGCTGGACTTTCCGGCTGCATGCCGAGGCGCCGCTGGCCTCGTAAAAAGCGGCAAAACAAGAAACGCAAATAACGATTTTGCATTGGCAGCTTAAGCCTGCCCGTCCTACTGCGGCTTGTCCGCGGCTGTAGCAAGGGCGCCAAACAGCGGAATAGCGACCCGAGCCTTTTCGCAGGGCGAGGGAAGCGAAATCAATTGCGAAAAAGTGCGAGAGATCCTGCTGCTGGGAGCTTGAACACTCATTAAAACAGACAGCTACGCACGTAGACGCCTGACTCTCCCCCTTTTTGGACGCGGGTTCGATTCCCGCCATCTCCACCAGTTTGTCTTAAAATTCGACTCTTTTTCTTGATTTCGTTAAAAAGTGCCTTACCCTAAAACGGTTTTGTTTTTTAGGGTGAAAAATGAGCGAAAACTATATTTTGGGAATAGAAAGCAGCTGCGACGACACTTCTGTCGCGATCGTTTCATCGGATTTTCATGTTTTATCGGTAAAAACCGTTTCTCAGACAAGCGTTCACAGACTTTTCGGCGGCGTTATCCCCGAAATCGCTTCCAGAAACCACCTCGCATGGGTGATTCCAGCCGTTAATGCGGCACTTTCCGATTCAGGCAAAACAAAAGACGACATTTCGGCAATCGCTGTAACGAACTATCCGGGACTTACCGGCAGCCTTCTTATCGGTGTGAGCGCGGCAAAAGGGCTCGCTCTGGGCTGGAAAAAACCGATAATCGCGGTAAACCACCTGAACGCGCACATTGCCTCAGCCTTTCTGGAAAGAGAGAAACGGCCTGAATTTCCATATCTCGCCCTCGTCGTTTCAGGAGGTCACACTTCTCTTATCGACATTTCGGAAAACGAAAGGACAGTTCTCGGAGAAACAATGGATGATGCTGCGGGAGAAGCTTTCGACAAAATCGCAAAAATGGCGGATTTAGGCTATCCGGGAGGACCGATAATCGACAAAATGGCTGCAGCAGGCGATGCAAAGAAATATAACCTGCCGTATCTGCTTAAGAACAACAACAAATACGCCGACGACATCGTTTTTTCGTTCAGCGGAATAAAATCGGCCGTAAAACGCTTTCTGGACGAAGGAAACGTCGATATGCCTTCCCTGATGGCTTCGTTCCAGAACAGGATCGTCGAACTTATCGAAAGAAAGGTTAAACTCGCTTTGAGCAGGAAAAAATATACTGCTTTCGTCGTTTCAGGCGGCGTCAGTGCAAACAGCGCAGTTCGTAAAACGGCTGAAAACATCGCTTCAAAATACGGACTCTCGCTTTATATGCCGGAACTCAAATACTGTCAGGATAACGGTGCCATGGTCGCAGCAGCGGCAATGCCCGACTTCTTCAAAAGAAATTTCTCAGACCTCGATTTTGACGTTTCTCCGACAGTCAGACCGAAAATAAGACCTTAAAAATCTGTACAGTTTCAGAAAAAAGAGAAATTTTAAGACATCAGGAATTTGGAAAAAACTTCAACAACATTAGGATCGAACTGCTTTCCTACATTCTTTTTCAATTCACTCAAAGCCTCTTCCTGCTGTTTTTTTCTGTGGTAAGGTCTGTTTGAAGTGATTGCGTCGTAGGCGTCGGCGACGTGCATTATCCTCGAAGCAAGAGGAATTCTGTCGCCTTTCAAACCTTCAGGATAACCTGATCCGTCATGATTTTCATGGTGATAAAGAATGTAATAAGCTATTTTGTCCATTCCTGCGACTTTGTTGAGAATATCGTAGCTTCTCTGCGAATGTGCCCTGACACTCGACCACTCTTCATCCGTAAGTTTGTCTCTTTTGCGGTAAATTGCGCGGTCTCCTGCAATTTTTCCGATATCGTGCAGGAATGACGCCCAGCGTATAGTCAGGATTTCGCTTTCATCCAGCTTCATCAGGTAGGCTATCTGAACCGAAAGTTCCGCAACGCGCAGAGAGTGGTTGTATTCGGAGGAAGTCAGGTTGTCTGCAATAGACGCAACCATTTTGAAAAAACGGTTGAGAGTGTCGGGAGAAGAAAGAAAATAGTGGTCGGACATCTCTTTTTTGAGTTCCGCCATATTTGCTTCCACCGCTTCATCGCTTCTTATCGCGTCGAAAAGTGCCTCGTTTTTTACTAAATCGACAAAAATTTTATAAATTTCCGGATCGAATTCTTCTTCTGAAAATATGCTGAGCAAAGAAATGATTTCGTCCGGATCATCGGCAGTATGGACTCTTGCTGCGATCTCAACAGCATCGGCAACTCTTATTACGCGGGAACAGAGCGGGATTTTATCACCTTTCAACCCTTTCGGGAATCCCGTTCCGTCGTAAAATTCATGGTGCGTTCCGACAATTTCGCTGATTTTTCTGAAAGTCGGGAATGTGCCGAGAATCGTTTCGCCTCTGTGCGGATGGACAAAAATGCGGAAATTGCTTTTCTGGCCGTATGCATCGGGAATCTGAGTCAGAAGGTCGATAACATGTCCTCCGACCATAACTCCTCCGATATCATGCAGCAGCGAAGCGAAAAACAATTCTTTCATTTCGTTTTTGCCGAGCCCCAGCTTTTTACCGATCCTGCATGCCATGATACAGACTTTCCAACTGTGATAAATTTCGCTGCCGGAATTGTCGAGCTCGCATGCTTTGACGAACTCAGACACAAAATCGGCAGCGAAAGAAGATGGAAAATCTATATCCTGAATCGGAAGTTGAGTGAGTCTTGCCTGCGGATAAATAGTCAATTAAAGTGCTCCAAGCTGTTTAAGGACACCCTGCCAGCGAACAAGTTTCTTTTCAGATTCTTCAACGATCGAAACAACGTGTTCGAGGTTGGTGAACGGTTTAAGAAGAAAATCGTTTGCGCCGCTTTCCAGAGCCGCTATAACTCTGTCTGTCGTAGCATAAGCGCTCATCATGATGATCTGCGTGATACCGTTGACGTCTTTTATCATGCTGAGAGCCGAAAGACCGTCGATATTCGGCATAGTAACGTCGATCAGAGCAATGTGAACGATGTTGTTTCTCATGTATTCGATTGCTGCAGCCGGATCGCTGTTCGTAACGACATTGTATCCTTTGTCTTCAAGAAGTCTGCGGAGGCTGGAAAGAATGCTCTCTTCATCGTCGATAATAAGAACGTTTATATTTTTCTTGTTCATAGTTACCTCCAAACCTAGAAGTTAAAGAATGTTTTAACGACATTTCTGGAATCAAGCATCTTTACGATCGATTTGTAGTTGTTCCAGAAATAAATTTTTTCAGCGTAATCCATAACCGATTTTTCGTTGAGAGAAATCGTGTCGATAACCTTTACGAGAACTCTGAAGCCGGTTTTCTCATAAATATAGTCGCTGAGATCCTTTGCCGGGAAAGAGTGTGCGAGGACGGTGAGAACGACGTTGTTTCTAAGGTATGAAACAAAGCCTGCGAGTGTCTTCGGAGCGAATTCTTCGATGAAAGCCGCGCCGCACTTCATGATTTTGTTGATGGTTTTTTCTTCTTCCTTGAAAAGAGTCGTGATCGGTTCATAAAGGAAATGCTTGCTGTTAAGGTTGTAGTGATAAGCATTGCCGACCTGCTCTCTCAAAACAAGACCTGTTTCCATAAGGAAATCAAGAGCTTTTTTGTTTGAATTCGGGTTTGTGCTGCTGAGAACTGCGATTTTTCTGCCAGTGTAATTCTGTCTGTTGACGAGAATTCTGATGATGTCTACTTTTGCTCTTGAGCCGAGCAGATAGGAAAGCGGTAAATAAGTCATTGTGACCTCCTATTAAAAATTGAGTTAAAAGAGCCTTTGAAAAAAACATGAAATTATAGTGTCAGGTAAATTCAAGTCAACAAAAAATAAACAAAAAACCGCGATTTTTTGAAATAAATAAAACAAATACCGTTGTGCAAGGACAAAGATGTATCAAAAAAAATTTGTTGTTAAAGAATAAGCATCGAATCGCCGTAGGAATAAAAGCGGTACCTGTTTTCGACCGCCTCTTTGTAGGCGTTCATTACAAATTCGCGTCCGGCAAACGCTGAAATCATCATAAGAAGAGTGCTGCACGGAAGGTGAAAATTAGTGAGTATGCGGTCTGTAAAGCGGAATTTATAGCCGGGATAAATAAAGATTCCCGTCTCTTTGTCGCACGCTTCGATTCTGCCTGAATCTACAGCAGCGCTCTCTAAAGCCCTCACTGTTGTCGTTCCGACAGCAAGGATCTTTCTTCCCGCCGCCTTGTCGGCATTGAGTCTTGCCGCAGTCGCTTCATCGATCACGAAATGTTCCTTGTGCATCGTATGTTCTTCGACTTTTTC
Organism: uncultured bacterium; assembly: GCA_947305505.1. Classification (GTDB taxonomy): domain Bacteria; phylum UBP6; class UBA1177; order UBA1177; family UBA1177; genus UBA1177. Next base: position 6,295 of record CAMZDX010000010.1, read on the forward strand.
GCTTTTTACCGGCAGAAACGTTCCGAGACCGACATCCAGAACGACATTTTCAACGTGCCCGCCCGTGATTTCGCGGATTTTTTCGATTATTTCTTTGCTGAAATGAAGCCCTGCAGTCGGCGCCGCAACAGAGCCCGCAGTTTCTGCGTAAACAGTCTGATACTTCTCTTTGTCGTCTGGTCTGCTGTGCTTTTCGTTGCGCCTTTTCAAAATGTACGGCGGCAGCGGAATGTCACCGAATTTATCGAGATATTCCAAAAGTTTTTCGCTGTTTTCAGAAAACCTGACATCCGCGAACTGCTCGTTTCTTGAAACAAGTTCAGCCGTGAGCCCGTGAGGAAACGAAACGACTTCTCCTTTGTCGATGTGTTTCGAACATTTGACCATGACCTGCCAAAATCCGTTCTGAAGCGCTTTGAGCAGCAGAAATTCAACTCTTCCGCCGCTTGAACGCTGCCCGAAAATCCTGGCCGGAATAACTTTCGTCGAATTGAAAACGACCGTCGTATTGTCGTCGATATAATCTGTTATTGAGCTGAAATCGGAATGTGTTATCGAATTTCTGCTTCTGTCGAGAACCATCATTTTTCCCGTTCCGCGCGCCGCAGGATCGTCTGCGATCAGCTCTTCGGGAAGTTCGTAGTTGAAAATTTCGGTATCCATTTTTCCGCCTTAAAAAGTTATTGAAAATCTATTTTTGTTTCGTAACAGCTAAGTTCAGCCTCGCCTTCAGCGCTACCGGCATAAAAAATCCTGATGCTGCAGCCGAGCCCTGAAAGCGTTTTCAAAGCCTTTTTTCTCGCTTCATCGTATTTTGAAGTAAAAAAGAATATAGTCGAGGCGCTCTGACCTGCCTCAAAAAGGGTTTCGAGACAGTTTTCGAACCTGTTTTCCGCATCGTTTTCAGCAAGTGCCAATTTTGCGAGAGCGTTTGAAAAACTTTTTTTCGAACTGTCCGGAATTTCGTGAGTTTCCATTCCGACAAATAGAATCTGCGGCAGATTTTCCTCCCGCTCCATCGCGTTTAAAAGCGACGCCGCCGCTGAAAGAACTTTTTCAAAATCTTCGCTGTAGTGCTCTTCAAAAAAGTTGTCGATGAAAACTACAGAGCCCGAATCGACCTCTTTGTAAAACTCTTTCGTCCGCAGCTGACCGCTTTTAGCACTCGATTTCCAGTGGATATTCCTTATCGAATCGCCAGGAACGAACTCACGCAGAGAGCGCAGTTCGAAACCGCTTCCTGTTTCCTGCATTTCACGCGTTTTTTCGTTTTTTTCATTCGCCGTTTCCCCTTCGTTTTCAGGAATTTCGAACGATTCTTCTATTTCCGGCAGAACAAGAAAACTTCCGGGATTCGGAACGATTTTTCCTTTTTTCAAAAGCCCGAAAATACCTTTGTGAAAGACGTATGCGCCGCCGAAAGCGATTTTTCCGCGCCTTTCCGGCCTGAAAGAAGCTTCAAACAGGATCCCGCCGTCTGTTTTTCTGCCGGTAACGGCAAATTCTTCATATTTTCCGCCGCAGTTTTTATCTATGAGCCACTTCCAGCGGTAATAACCCATATTTCTGTCAAAGGCGTTACGCTTCTCTTCACCCGGCTCTTTCGTCGTGACAAAAACTTCAAAAGTCGGAACCGGAGCAGCTGGAACTTCGGCATAAAAAAGATTTTCCGAACTCTCTTTTCCGCTCTTTGCACGCAGCAGCACGGGATATTTCACATCTTTTCCCTTTGAAACACATTCCGGAAGGAACCTTTCGAACTCGAAACCGAAAGATTTGAACATAAGGGAAACTGCATCGGTCAAAAGCAGCGCAAGAGAAGCCGCAAAAACTACGAAAAGCATACTTGAACGGGTGTTCAAACCGAAAAAAACAAGGGCAAAGGCGCACAGAAATAGAACTTTTCCCGAAGTCGTGAACTTTCTTTCAATCTTTTCATTCAGCCTGTAAGTCGCCGAATACCACCTGTAGTGCCGCTTTTTCACGATTTTATCCTGCACAAAAAAACGGCGGATTATAATGATTCCAGCGAAAAATCACAGATAAAACAAACTCCATCATGTGAAATTACTTTTTTTTTCGGCAGAATTGCTGTAAATACCCGTGGTTTTAGAGTTGGCGGACATGCCGGAAAAAATGAAAATTTTAGGATTTTTAAAAAAATTTCTTCCCCGTTTTGACCTTTTTCAGATAATTTCGGTCGTTTCTTTCACTGTGCTCAACATTATATTTCTCGTCATTGCTTCAGAAAAAAACGGTTTTTCGTTTAGTGAACCCGATGTTCTTTTCCACTTTTTTATAAAAATTCTTTTTGATGCCGCATTCTTGCTTTTCTCAATACTGATTTTGAAAGCCGTTTTCAGGACAGCCGTTTTTTCTGCTGTTTTCATAACGGCAAACGCAACTTTGGCAATATCGAACATTCTGCTTTACTATTTCGGCAACACCCTTGTAGAACGCACCCATTTTGCGCTGATAACACCTTACAGCGTGACATCTTTCGTGCCGTGGTACGGATTCGCAGCGATTTTTGCCTTCCTTTTCGTGATTCTTGCCGTTTCGTTTGTCTTTATAAGAAAGATTCCTTTCCAGAACATTTTCAAACAGGCTGCGTTTTGGCTTATAGTTTGTATGTTGCTGAATTTATTAAATATTTCAAACATCGTGGATCACGACAAGGAAAAAAGATACGGCAGGGTATTGAGCGGTTTCAGAAACGCTCAGATATACTACGTGAGCCAAAATCAGTGGATAAATTTCCTATCAAAAGTAATTTTTCCCTCTTTGGGCGATCAATTCAAAATGTTTTATCCGAAAACTGAAAATTTCGTTAACGACTACCACCTTTTTTCCGAAAAATTTGCCGTTTCAAACGATTCGGATCAATACAGCAACGCTTTAAAAAAATCCTTGCCGAATTTTTCAAACGGCGAGCCGGAACCTTTAAACCTCAAGGAATATTCAAGAGTTCTCTATATTTTCACAGAATCTCTTTCACTTGATGTCCTGCCTTGCTACAACAATGAAATCAAAGGTTCATACGCAGAGCGTTTTTTCTGCCGTAAAGATATTATGGACCGGACATTCACAAATCTCACGACAGGCGGATCCCCTACTCTTCAAGGACTCACCGTAATTTTCAACTCTCATCCGAACTACAACATTCAGGAACAGACAGGACATCTCAACTCCTTTCCGAAACTGCTTGAAAGACATGGTTTCAAGTCTGTTTTCATAAGAAGCGCGTCAAAATTTTTCGCAAACGAAAACCTTGTTTTCCAGAATATGGGATTTTCCGAAATTATCGCCAGGGAAAACTTTTACGAGCAGGAAAATCTCAGAAAATATATTTACAACTGGGGTTTGGAAGACAGGATCCTTTACGAACAAGCTCTTGAATTCATTAAGAAAAACAGCGACAAAAAACTTTTTGCCGTAATTTTGGGAACCGATACCCACCCGCCTTACGGGCAAATGCAGTACAAACATCTGAAATATCCGCCAAGCCCTAAAATAAGCAATATTAAGGATAAAAAAGTCTCTCTCTGGCTGACTTCGGTTGACAGAATGGATTTCGATATCGCGAATTTTATTGAAAATCTCGATAAAGAAGGACTTTTCGACGAATCGACTCTTATAGTGATTTCGGCAGACCATTCCTGCCCGCTGAACAACGTTTCATCAAAAATTCCGGGGCATCCGAAAAACAATCTGTCGCGCATTCCGGTGATTTTTCTTTCAAAGCAGCCTTTGCCTGAAGTCGATTTTGCCGCGCAATCAAGTCAAATCGATATTGCGCCATCGATTTTTCACCTTCTCGGTATCGAAAAACCGCTCGGATGGTGGGGCGAAAGCCTTTTTTCACACGAAAGAAAGAAAAAAGCTGTCGGTTTCGACAAAAATTTTCTCTATCTGTCGGATGATTCAGGCACAAAAACTATAAATACAGAAAAACCTGCGGACGCTTCGGAAGAAGCGATCATTGAACTGTTCAGCACTGTATTTACGGAAAAAAGACCTTAGACTACGAAAAGAACACCGTCTTCACACCAGGTGTAAAGAATATTCAGGACATCGACTTTCTTGAATTTCTTCTTGAGCTCTGCAAATGTCGCAGTTCCTTTCGAGCGGATATAATCGAAAACAGCAAACTCTTCGTTTGCGATGACTTTCGTGAAAACAGCACCGTCGATACGGTAAACAACGCCGTAAAGCTCTTCTTTGTCGACTTCGGAAGCATACTTTTTGAGGTCGATGTAGCCTGTGTCGATCAAATCTTCAATGTCGTATGAAAACTTGTCGAAAAATGCCGAATCGTTGATGCCGAAAACCGTTGAATCGCAGATCGAATCAAGCTGGTAAGGCATTGTGACTTTATCCTCTTTTTCGACCATGAGCGAAGTCGTGTAAAAATGGTTGTGCTTCAGCAGATCGGATGCGACAGGCCACAGTTTTTTCTTCTGGAAACGGTCGAAAATGTAGGCGAAGAACTCGTGTATATAGCCGAAAAGACGTGAATACTCGATAGAATCAATGTCTTCAGCAACAATATCCGGCGCCTGTTTTCTTATCCACTTGTTCCAGCGCATGACGATCTCATGGCAAGGCATTTCGAGCCCTTTTGCGAGCATAGTGATTATCGAAACCATGCGGCCTTTGTTGTAAAGCAGGTCGATCCCGTCAGAAAGTTCTTCCGCCTTTTCCATATCCTTTCTGGTGAACTGCGCACTTTCGACAGCAAGATAGGGATATGAACTTTCGACGGTATAGCCGAATTCGCGCATCCGGTTGTAGATTTTAGTGCCCGGATACATCGAAAGACGAAGAACGTTTATAGAAATCGGCCAAAGGTTGAAAACGACTTCAAGGTCGTTCAGAAAATCGTCATAAGACATTCTCGGAAGGCCTGCGATCACATCGATTCCGAACATAAGCGACGGATAATTCGCCATGTATCTGATATTAGACAAAGCCTTATCGACATTGAACGATGTGAGAAGGTTTTCGTGAACTTTCTGATTTGCCGTCTGAAGTCCGATATTGAGAAAAACATTCATGTCGGCAAGAGTTTCGATATCGCTTTTCGAAAGAAGGTCGGCTCTGACCGGAATTTCAAAAATCGCATTCGGCAGATACTCGCTTATCATAGCAAGAATCTTGCTAAAATGCTGATGGCTCAAGTTTGCTATCGGACAACCGATCGTAAGCTGTGTAACACCTTTTTCGGCAAAAAACTTAAGCTCTTTTTCAAGGTAGGCGAAACTGTGATAACGCAGGTTGCCGCCGTGTGAAAAATCAACGCAGAAATCACACTTGAAAAGGCATCCGCGCGATATTTCCCAGAAAACCGAAGTCGTCTCGCTGACCGGTATCATTCCGTTGAGATAAGGCGACGGAATTGTGTCGAGATCTGCAAGAACGCGGCTTTCGCCATAGACGAAAGAGCGGCTCTCCTTATCCTTGAAAACTATGCCTGAAGCCTTTCCGATACTTTCCCCGTTCCGTTTAAGCATAGCCATTTCATAAAGCGAAAGTTCGGGCTCGTCCTGGATTATGAAATCAAAATCCTTTTTGAGATATTCCTCAGGATTTGCGAAAGTGTCGTAACCCCAAAGCCCTTTGACAGACTTCGTGCTCCGGCATGATTTCGCCAGTTTCATGATGTAGCCCGCATTCCAGTAAAGCACCCTGAAAACGATGATGTCGGCCTGCTGGTTTTCAATTATTCCGGCGGAAGTCGACATATCGTCGGTCATGTAGACATTGACTATTTCGGCGCTTATTTCATTCCAGGATCTCGCTTCCACAAAGGTCTTTGCGGTAAAAACATGGTATTCCGTGTTTTTTATCACTCTTGACTTATTGACATTGACGATGGCTATCTTCATTTGAAAACCTCAAATGTGATAATGAACGGATACGGGGAGCGGAAAATTATTTTACAGAGCTGAGATAGCTGGAGATTGCCTTGAATTCCTTCATAGCTGCAGCGTATTCAACTTTGTCGCCTTCAGCCTTGAGAACTTCGTCAAGAATAGGAGCAAAGCCTTTGTCTTCAGTTTTGAGAAGAGCAACCGACATAGCTTCACGGACATAAGGTTCAGCGTGTTTCATAACAGGTTTAAGCTGTTCTTTGTAGTCACCGAGTTTGCCGGAGTAACCGAGCATGTAAACGGCTTTTTCTACAACTGCCGGATTCTTGTCGGAAAGTTTTGCAACGTAGCATGCGTTGTCAGTTTTGCACTCTTTCGCAGCATTGGCTCTGTCGACGAATCTCTTGAACATTTCGACTGTCTTGTTGGTCGAATCGTAGTTTACGTCAAGTCTTGATTCGGTCTTGACTTTCTTGTCCATATCTTCAGCAGAAATTTCCTGACCTACAGGAAGTTCCTTTTTAACTTTTTCAGTCGATTTCTTTTCGACGTTAGCAACATATTTTTCGCCTTCTTCGATGATTCCTTTCGCGATGCCGATGAACTTGTCAGCCATTTCGGGATCAGAAACCATTCTTGTAAGAGCGTCAGCAGCCCAAACGGTAGCTTCGTAGAAAATAATCTTTTCGTTCATTTCATTGTACTCGGAAACCGGTTTCTGCTTAATGACTTCTTCAAGGTACGGAAGAGCTTTCGGGTCGCCGAGGATTGCAAGAGCTTCAGCGCCTTTCATCATGATCGAAATTTCCTGGCCTCTGTCTGCAAGTTTAGCCTGAGCTTTTTCCTCTTTGGAAAGCTGACCTTTGGATTTCTTGTCGTTTGTTGTGTCTTTCGTGAACTTCTTGCTGACCATTTTGAGAAGCGTGTCTGTAGCTCTGAAGTCACCGAATTTTGCAAGTTGAACTGCAAGGTGCTCAGCGAGGAAAGGCTGTTTCTTGTCGGTTGCGAGCTGTGTTTCGAGCTCTTTGATAACCATGTCAACTGCCTGTTTCGAACGGATGTCGGCAAGAACGATCGAAGTTTTGAGCTTTGTTGTCGTTTCGATCGAAGCGATTGTTGCCATGTATTCGTCGTCTTTCGGGCATTCGCCTTTTTTCTTAGCTTCTTCGTTGCCGATGTATTCCGGGCAGAACTGTTTTGTAGCTCTTTCCTTGTTGTCGTTCTGGATCTCGTTTACTTTCGGGTTTTCGCCGTTGTAGGCCTTGATGAGCTCTTCCTCAGCCATTTTGCCGAGTTTGATGAGCGATTTTCTTGCTTCCGGGAAAAGGCTGAAACCCTGCTCTTCGTAGAAAAGAGCGGTTACGAGCGGACGAACCGTCGAAGGATCACGCCATTCGCCGAGAAGGCCGGCTGTGGTGTATTTCGTACCGAAATCTTCGATTTTCGAGTCGAAAACTTTAAGGATCTCAGGAATAAGGTGCTTACTTTCGTTCGGCATCTTCGCCAAAGCTTCGATCGCAGCACGTTTTGCAACAGATTCTGCTTTTTCACGCATTCCGGGAGCAAGGACTTCCGGAGTCTGAAGCGTGAAATACTTCGCAAGTGTCGGAACTGCAGCCGGCTGTTCAAGAAGACCGAAAGCCATAGCGGCACTTTCAAGTGTCTTAAGGTTACGGACGTTTGTCGTAGCAAGACATTCGTCAACGATTTGGCTGATTCTCTCTACCGACTGGGTGCAGCCGATTTCACCGGCGGTAAGAACAGCCAGGCCGGCTTCGGGAGTTTTGTCGAGTTTCAGAAGTTTCGAGCAGGCTTTGTCCATATTGACGATCTCGCCTTTCATCTTTTTGAGACCCTGGATCGCGTAGTTTCTCGTGTCTTTCGAGTAAAGTTTTCCAAGATACTCGTCTTCCGGATTACAAGAAACAAGCATCATTGCAACCGGAATCAAAACCAAAAGCATCAAACTTTTTAATTTCATAACAACCTCTTAAAAAATGATAGTTTAAAGCAACCAAAAACTCATCGGGGCGCACATTAGCAAAAAAAAAGTAAAATATCAAAAAATTTTGCCTTATTTTCCAAAGAAATACTCAATTGCCTTTGTCATGTAGTAATGATCTGCTGTTCCGGCTGTTTCTCTGATCGAGTGCATAGCCCACATCGCGTTGCCGACATCGACTGCTTTAATGCCGAGAGCGGCTGATGACATCGGACCTATCGTGCTGCCTGACGGAACATCGGAGCGGTTTGCTATCTTCTGGCACGGAACACCTGCACCTGCGCAGAGCTGCTCGAAATATGAACTTGTCGCCGCGGTCGTCGCGTATCTGAAACTCGAGCTGAACTTGATGACCGGACCTTTGTTCATGTTCGGAGCGTAAGCCGGATCATGTTTTTCGGGGAAGTTCGGATGCTGCGTGTGAGCGCCGTCTGCACTGATAAGGAAACTCTTAGAAAAAGCGACGAATCTGTCGTCTGCGCCTTTTGAAGTGAGTGCGACGATCCTTTCCAAAATCGTTCTCGTAAAAGATGAATCAGCTCCCATAGGAGTACGTGAGCCGATTTCCTCGTTATCGTAGAAAGCCGCAACTGTCGTTGCCTTGCCCTGTTTTGCAGCAAGGAACGCCGTCAGGATCGAGTGACACATCTGCAGATTGTCGAGTCTGCCGGAAGAAATCATCTCGTCGTCGATTCCGCAGAAAGTTCCGCCCTGAAGATCGTAGACGAAAAGGTCGGTCTGACCGATATTCTCCGGTTTTTCGCCGATTTCTTTTGCAACAAGCGTTTTAAGGACGTTTTTCGCTTCGCCATCCGAAGTAAGGATGACCTGAAGATGGTTCTGCGGATTGAACTCAAAACCTTTGTTAGCTTCGCGGTTCATGTGGATCGCAAGAGATGGAACTATCGCAACGGGTCTGTTGATGTTGACCAATTTTTCGACTTCGCCTTTTTTGGTTTTTACCATAACGCGGCCGGCGATCCCCAGATTTCTGTCAAGCCATGTATAAACAAGCGGTCCGCCGTAAATTTCTGTCGTAACGCGGATGCAGTTTGCCGACTTGTTTTCGCCGCTTTCCTTGATTTTAAGAAGCGGACTGTCGGTGTGCGCGCCGGCGATTTTAAAGCCGGTGTTTACCGGAGTATCGGTTCCGAGCCTGAAAGCGATGACCGAAGAGAGGTTTCTTCTGACGAAATAGCCTTTGCCTTTCTCCAGTTTCCAAGGTTTCGCTTCGTCGAGTTCGGTAAAGCCTTTTTTCGCCAGAGTGTCCGCAATATTCTGTGCGGCATGGAACGCTGTCGGAGATTTGTCAATAAAATCGATAAGTTCTTGACCCAATTGTTTAATTTCCTTTTTCATTAAAAACTCCCCTGTAATTTGTAATACACCAAAAAAACAAAATATTTTAGGGATTCGCACCTATTTTGCAATTTTTTAGAACTGTCGTAAAAGGCTCACTTGACAGAAAAAATACCTTAATTAAAATCGTCCGGCTTGAATTTCATGGAGGGATCAATGCTTCAAAGAAAAATAAACGGAAAAGTATTGGAAGGCAGAGGAATCGACAAACTGATACCGACATCCAGCTCTGATCCTGTAACGCTTCCGATTTTGTCGATAAAACCGAACGAGGAACAACCGAGAAAACGGTTTGACGAGAAAAGACTCGCAGAACTTGCCGAATCGATAAAACAATACGGCATAATCCAGCCGATACTTGTCAAGAAAGAAGGTGATTTTTACCGCATCGTGGCAGGAGAACGCCGTTTCCGTGCAGCACAGATGGCCGGACTCAAGCAGGTTCCGGTAACGATTTTCAAAGGTGAAGAGGAGTATCAGGTCTCACTTATCGAAAATCTTCAGCGCGAAGACCTCAACCCGATAGAAATCGCCGAAGCATACGACGAACTTATGAAACGTTTCGGCTACACGCAGGACGAGCTCAGCAAAAAAGTCGGCAAAAGCCGCAGTGAAGTAAGCAACAGCATGAGACTTCTCAACCTCTGTGAAAAAGTTAAGGATTTAGTGCGCTGCGGAGAACTCTCTACCGGACAGGTACGTCCGCTCGCAGTCCTCAAACACGACGAGCAGGAACTTCTTCTTGAAAGGATCCTGAATGAAAAACTCACCGCGCGTCAGGTCGAAAAAATCGCTGCCGCAAAACCGGCAAAGAAAAAGGCGAAAAAATCCGACACATCGGAAATATGGCAGAAAAAAGCTGCCGAAATAGCTTCAGGAACCAAGGCGAAAGTCATCATTAAGCCGAAAAAACGCGGCGTTTCCGTCACTCTGAACTTTGCTTCGGTCGAAGATTTTGAAAAATTCTCCGCCGCTCTCAAACGCAAAAAATAATGTTTCCCGATACTGCGAAAAAAATTTTTTTCATTCTTCTTTTTCTCTCGTTTTTTCCTGTTTTTGCAGACAAAAAATTCAAAGTCGTAATTGATCCAGGACACGGAGGGACCAATACCGGCGCGGTTTCAGGCGACATTGCCGAAAAAGAACTCACCCTGGCGCTTGCGGCAAAAATCAGAGCATTTTTCAAAAAGCACCCCGCTCAAGGAGTCGAGATATTTTTTACCAGAATGGAAGACTCTTCGATGACTATAAAAGAGAGAGTCGAATTTATCGAACATCTACAGCCTGACTTTTTCATTTCTCTTCACTTCAACAGCCAGAAAGTCCTTACGACGAACCGCGGCTTCGAGATATACTATCCAGCCGATTTCGTGAGCAAAGACACTGCTTCGACCGCACTTTTCTACGATAAAGTGAACCGCTCTTTCAACTACGGCTCGATTTTCCGCGACCTCTATTTCAAGGCTAATCTCCACACGACCTGGAAACTGCCGCTGAACATGTTTTCGCAGAAATACAACTTCGGCTTGTTCGAAGATACGACGGTGCCGGGGCTGCTACTTGAAATCGCATACATCACTTCTCCCGAAGACAGAGCCTGCATCGAAAATCCGCTTTTTACAGCCGACGTCGCGTGGTTCATATACGATACGATCATAAAAATTGCCAATAAAAACCAATAGTTGAAAATGAACATATCGAAATCGAAAGTCGGCACACTTATTGACGAAGCTGAAAAAGAACTGAAAGGAATCTCTGAAACTCCTAGACTTGATGCAGAAATTCTCCTTGCAAAAGCGCTCGACACGAACCGTTTCGGACTTTTCACAAAATATAATGAAGACACAGAAGTTAAAACGGCAGAACTTTTTTCCTCATTTCTGAAAAGAAGAATAAATTTCGAGCCCGTCGCCTACATCACGAACGAAAAGGAGTTTTTTGAAGACACTTTTTTTGTCGACAGCCGAGTTCTGATACCGCGCCCTGAAAGCGAATTTATCGTCGAAAAAGCGGCAGCTCTGCTGAAAAATCATGAAAAAGCGGAAGTTCTGGATATCTGCTGCGGAAGCGGCTGCATAGGCTTAAGCATAAAAAGGGCAAGCGGCTGCCGCCTTACTCTTTCAGACATTTCGCAAGACGCTCTCGAAGTCGCAGAAATCAATGTAAACCGACTTTTTCCAGGATCAACGGAAATTTCTTTCGTGCAGAGCGATCTTTTCAGCGGCATTTCTGGAAAGTTCGACCTCATCACGGCAAATCCGCCATATCTTTCTGAAAGCGACATGAAAAATTTTGTCGTAAAAGAGCTTGAATTTGAGCCCCAAAACGCATTTTTCGGCGGCAAAACAGGATTCGAAATAACTGAAGAAATTTTGGAAAGCGTTCACAACTTTCTTAAATCAGGCGGATATTTCATCACGGAACTCGGTTTTGAAGGTGCAAATTTCATAAACAAAAATTATGAAAACCTTGAACTGACGGAGATCATAAAAGATTACTCAGGAATCGAGAGAGCTGCGGTTTTCAGGAAAACTCTTTAAGGTCAAATTTTTCACTGAATTCGAAAGAATCGCGCCAGATCCCGTCTTTGCCCAGTTTGAACCAGCGTCTGCGCCTCAGTGATTCATTGAAATAATGCAGAAATTCGGAATAGGTTTCGTCATTTTTGTGTTCAAGAGAATAATTGAGAAACCTTGAAATCTTCATCAGTGACGCGACATTAGCCCGTTTTTCATCGTCAAAAGGATAAAGCGCGCTGCCTCTGCACAAACGGACATTTTCGGGGATCCCCATCTCTTCGAACATCGGCACTCCGGGAACTAAGTAAAGCGGGCTCAAACCGCCTTTGACACCGAGTTTGTTCAGGTGCAGCAATGTCTCGCAGGTGTCGGCAAGCTCCGTTCCGGGAAGGCCGGGAATGAGAAAAACTTCGATCTCGTTTTTTCCTTCAGTACGCCTGATTATCTCTTCGATTTCGGCAATTCCGTGCGGCCGGTGAAGCCCTCGCGCCACATTTTTTTCGGCAGAAACTAACGAAAGATCGAGCTTGATGAAACCCGCAGTGACGAGCCTTTCAGAAAACGGAAGAATGTTTCTCGCAGTGAGACCATTCATAGCCGTGAACGTCAGGCCTTTCGCGTGCATTTCCTCAAGAATATCGAGAAGCTGCGTTGTGTATTCACCGTTTGAAAATATATCGTCATCTTCAATGTCTACTACTTCAGCACCGATACTCAAAAGGTATTCGAGTTCCTTTTTTATGTGAGAAATTTCACGAAACGCGAGCCTGTTGTCACGGTGTATCGAGCAGAAAGCGCAGCGGTTGCGGCATCCGGCTGAAAAGATAATCTTCGCGATTCTTTTCTTACGGAAATAGCGCAGATTTTCACGTTTAGGAATCAAGTCTTCACACCACGCCGGTTCGAACGAGGGTTCGTTGAAAATGATCCCGCCTTCTTTCCTGTAAATGAGTCCCGGCACTTCTTCAAAAGAAATCTTTCCCTCGATAGCATCAGCAAGAAGCGGCAGAGTCACTGCCCCGTTTCCGCAGTTTAAATAGTCTGCGTTCGTGATTTCTGCAATCTTCTTTTTCTGCGCATTTACCGCCGTTCCACCGATAACGACCGGAATATCGACACTCTTTTTTATTTCGGCTGCAAGAAGTTCGACATCGGGGTGATACGGAGAAAAAAGAGAACTTAAAGCGACAAAATCAAAGTTGCTTTCCTTAATAAAATCAACTATTTTAAAAAAACTGTCACCAAGTCTTTTGTACCCCGAGTGAAGTGAAAACGGCGAGCAGTCTTCTTCGTAGAATTTGTCTAAATAAGCAAATTCGGGTGGAGTCGCGACACGCTTTATTTTGCCCGAAAAAGTGGCGTCATACAAAGAGACATCGTGTCCAGCTTTTTCCAGTGCCTCTTTGATGTAAAGCAGCCCCAGAGGCTCCATTCTGTGAGTCGTGAAATAAAAATCGAAAACGGGCGGCGCAATAAGAGCGATCTTCAAACCGGCACCGCTAATTCTTTTTGTTGAATGTGTTCATTGCCGCTTCAACGCTTTCTAAAACAAGCGTTTTTGCGATCTCAGCCCATTTTTCTTTGTTTTCGGAGATGATTTCGAGTTCTTCTTCGGAAAATTCAGACAAAACATAGTCTGCAATATTGATTCCGGGCATAGGTTTGCCGATTCCGAGACGGACTCTCGTAAAATCGGGCGTTTCAAGCTCTGCGATTATAGATTTTATGCCGTTGTGACCGGCAGAACTTCCGTTTTTTCTGATTCGCTGAGAACCGAAAGCGATATCCATTTCGTCGTGTGCGACGATTATGTGTTCAGGTTTTATCCCGAAAAGTTTTTTTGCCTTTTTTACGGACAAGCCCGAATTGTTCATGTAGGTCGAAGGCTTGAGCAGAATGACGTCTTTTTCGCCTATTTTTCCTTTTGCGACAAATCCGTTCACCTTTTTCGAAAACTCGAAAGGAGCAAAGCCGAAAAACGACGCGATACTTTCGACAAACATGAAACCGATGTTGTGACGCGTAGTAAAATAGCGCTTTTCAGGATTGCCTAGACCGATGATTAAAAAATCTTCAGTTGGAACTGGATCTTTGAAGAAAAAACGGAACCACAAAATGACGACCGGAAACGATTATTCGCCGCCTCTTCCTTTGTTGATTACGATAACGGGAGCATCCTGGGTGAAAACAGGTCTTACGCCCTGCGGATAAGGCAGAGTCGAAAGTTTGATTCTGTCGCCGATTTCGTTGTTTGTTACGTCAACAACTATTTCAGCCGGAACGTCAGCCGGTTTGCATGCAACTTTAACTTCCTTTACGACCTGGAAAATCTTTCCGCCGGCGATCTCACCTTTCGATCTTCCCTGTTTTGTAACCGGAACAACTATCGTGATCTCTTTGTCTTCAGAAACAGTCATGAAATCAACATGAATGATGTTGTCCTTTACCGGATGGATCTGAAGTTCGTGAGCGATTGCGAGATATTCTTTTCCTTCATAATCAAGGCTGAATATAACATTTTTTCCCTGCGGAGTGTGAAGTCCTTTGATAAGCTCTTTTCTCTCAACAGAACCGCTGATATTGCTTTCGAGACCTTTACCATAGATTTCGACCGGAACAAATCCGTTGTTTCTTACCGCTTTTACACTTTTTTTGCCCTGTTCTCTCTTTTCGACTGCGAGCTTAAAAGTTTCCATAATTTCCTCCACATACAAATTATCAATGGCTGGGGCAGAAGGATTCGAACCTCCGGATGCCAGAACCAAAATCTGGTGTCTTACCGCTTGACGATGCCCCAACGCCTGTTACTAAAATTCTTTTTGTAAAGAACACCCCGAAAAAAATCGGTCGCAGTTTATAGTCAGAAAGTCCTTATTTGTCAAGATTTTTTTGCCGCCGCAGTTTTTCCAGTCCATCATCTTGTTTAATTGTACTTTCAAAGCTTTAAACTTTAGTTTGATTTTATAAAACCTTTCGTTATAATGCCGCGTTTTTTTGGAGGGTGCTATGAAAAAAATCAGAGTTGCAATCGACGGTCCCGCAGGTGCAGGGAAAAGCAGCGTGAGCAGACTCACGGCTGAAAAACTGGGTTATTCCTATATCGATACAGGTGCGATTTACCGCGCTTTAGCCGTTTTTATGGGAGATACAGGCGTTGAAGAACACGACAAAATCAGAGAGCTTCTGAAAAATTTCGAAGTCTCTTTCAAAATCGAAAACGGAATCAACCGCGTTTTCCTGAACGGCAGAGACGTGACAACTGAGATCCGCGCCGAGAAAATCAGCATGAAGGCTAGTTCTGTTTCGGCGATCCCGTTTGTCCGCGAGGCTCTTTTCAATATGCAGAGAAAATATGCGGAAGTCGGCGGCGTCGTTATGGAAGGACGCGATATCGGCACAGTCATCATGCCCGATGCGGAACTCAAGATATTTCTCACGGCTTCTCCTGAAAAAAGGGCGAAAAGAAGAATGCTCGAAATCGAAGCGAAAGGTCTGAAAGTCGATTTTGACGAACTCGTTAAAGAAATAAAAGAGCGCGACATCAAAGATTCAACACGCGCGGTTTCGCCTTTAAAACAGGCCGAAGACGCCGTTCTGCTCGACAATTCCGACATAAATTTGGAGCAGACGGTAGATCTCATCGTTAAATATGCTCATGAAAGAGAGGGAAAATGAAAATAACGGTTGCTGACAATTCAGGTGTATGCTTCGGCGTGAGAAGGGCCTTCTCTCTGCTCGAAGATGCAGTAAAAAACGCAAAAATCAGCGGAATGAAAGTCTTTATGCTGGGGCCTCTCATCCACAATCCGAGAGTGATCGCGCAGTACGCTGAAAAAGGGGTTGACGTCATCGACATCGATTCGATTCAGGAAAATTCGTGCGTCGTGATACGAAGCCACGGCATCACGAAGGATGAACGCGCGCAGCTCGACAGATTTAACGGCATCACGCTGATCGATACAACCTGTCCTTACGTCCAGAGGATCCATCAGCTCGTCGAAAAGCGCTCCGCCGAAGGTTTTGCAGTTCTCATCATGGGAGACCGTGAACACTCCGAAGTGAGAGGAATAACTTCAAAAATCTCCGGAAACTTTTTTGTTATTCATCCGACTGAATTTGAGTCTAAAAGCGAAGAACTGTCCGAATTTATCAAGGCTCACGACAGAATTTTCGCCGTAGCACAGACGACTTCGCGCCCTGCCAACTACGATTTTCTGCTGAAAAAAGTACGCAAAACTGTCGCAAACATGCCGGGACACAGATTTATCGCGGCTGAAACAATATGCACGGCAACTCTCAAAAGGCAGGATTCGGCTGGCGAACTTGCGAAAAAAGTCTCTTCGATGGTCGTTATCGGCGGCAGAAATTCGTCCAACACTTCGAAACTTTTTCAGGTCGTCTCCGAGCGCAACAAAAACTCTTTCTGGGTCGAATCGCCCGAAGATTTCAGCAGTTCAGAGATCGAAATATTGAAAAATTCGGAATATGTTGGAATCACCGCAGGCGCATCCACTCCGGACGAGCAGATCGAGGAAATGAAATCGTTTTTAGGCTCGCTCAATGACTAAAACAGGAAACATTGAAGAAAACCATCCCGACAGGATTTTAAAACTAAAACCTGAAATCGGACTTCCTCTTGATATTGTTGGCTCGATCCTTCCGTGCGATGCGGATGCAGTGGCAATCGTCGGAAGCAGGAAACCCTCTCTTTACGGCATAAAACTCGCTGAAAAAGCGGCGGAAGCGGCGGTTAAAAGCGGCAAAACGGTTATCAGCGGTTTAGCGCGCGGAATCGACACAGAATCTCACAGGGCGGCACTCAAAGCCGGAGGAAGAACGATCGCTGTTTTAGGCACCGGAATAAATGTCATCTACCCTGAGGAAAACATCGGTCTTGCCGAGGAAATCGAACACAGCGGCGCTGTCATTTCGCAGTTTCCGCCGGATACGCCGCCTATCGGCAGAAACTTTCCGATAAGAAACGAGACTGTGGCGAAAATGTGCGGAACACTCGTTCTCATTCAGGCAGCGGAAAAAAGCGGAAGCCTCATCACGGCGAGACTCGCCCTTGAATACGGCAAAAAAGTTTTTGTATGTCCTGGAGAAATCGGAGATCCGCTTTTTGAAGGAAACTACGGATTTTTGAAAAAATACAGGAACAGCAGAAATCTCGAGATACTTTTCGATTTCAGCATGATTTCGGAAAGCAGCCGGTGCTTTGACCGGAATTTTGAACTTTTTTCAGAGAAACAAAATTCAAAACATACTGAAATAACAAAAGAAAATACAATTTCGAACAACAAAAAAGAACCGCAACTTGATGGAACTAAAAAAATTGTTTATAACATAATAAAGTCAAATCCGTCAGGGATCGACTTTGATACTATCACCGTTCTTTCCGGAATCGGCGCGGCAGAGCTTCCGGCTGTGCTGCTTACGCTGGTTCTCGAAGGGATAGTGAGCGAGCTTAACGGCAAAATTTATAAACCAAGTGAGGCGAAATTATGAAACTTCTTATCGTGGAATCACCAACCAAGGCAAAAACTCTTACAAAATATCTGCCCGATTTTAAAGTCGTGGCATCAATGGGTCACATCATCGACCTTCCGTCAAAAACTCTGGGGATCGACATCGACGACAACTTCAAACCCGATTACGAGGTGATTCCGGGAAAAGAAGGAACTATTTCGATGCTCAAAAAAGAGGCCGATGCAGCTGATGAAATCTATATCGGATCCGACCCTGACCGTGAAGGAGAGGCCATCGCGTTCCACATCGCGTCACTTTTCACGAACAAAGTCATCCACCGTGTTCTTTTCCACGAGATCACTAAAAGCGGAATAGAAAAGGCGCTTTCGACTTCTGCCGAACTCAATGAAGACCTTTACAATTCGCAGCAGGCCCGCAGGATCCTTGACAGGATCGTGGGCTACAAGCTCTCTCCCTTCCTCTGGAGAAGCGTTAAAAAAGGACTCAGCGCAGGAAGAGTACAATCGGTCGCACTTGAAATGATCGTTGACCGCGAAAAAGAGATCCGCGCTTTCGTTCCCGAAGAATACTGGTCGTTCAAAGCCGATTTTGCAGGAAAAAACGGAAAATTCGACACCATTCTTGAAAAAATCAAAGGAGAAAAAGTCGAAGTCTCGAACGAAAAAGATGCAAACGCGATCAGAGACGACATAGCAAAAACCAACTCTTTTTCGATAGTTTCAATCGAAAAGAAGGAAAAGAAAGAATCTCCCCTTCCGCCGCTCAACACGAGCAATCTTCAGCAGGAAGGTTCCCGCCTTCACAACTACACTGGCGAACAGACGATGAGGATCGCACAGTCGCTTTATGAAGGTAAAGATCTGGGCGAAGACGGATTCACCGGTCTTATCACCTACATGAGAACCGACTCTTTCAGAATTTCGGAAGAGGCTAATGCGGCGCTTAGAGACTACATTGCGGCAAATGTCGGCAAAGAATTCCTTGCACCGAAAACAAAGATCTACGCAAACAAAAAAGGAAAAACTCAGGATGCACACGAAGCGATCAGACCGACCAACGTCGAGCTTACTCCGACAAAAATCGCTTCAAAACTCACCAAAGACGAACTCAACATCTACACTCTCATCTGGAAAAGATTCGTAGCAACTCAGATGAAGGATGCGGTTTACGAAACGACCGCGATCACGATCGAAGACACAGACAAGAAATACTCTTTCAAAAAGACCGGAAGCGTGATCCTCTTTGAAGGTTTCCGAAAAATATACAAGAAAACTGGCAAAGACGATACTATTCCGAAGGTTACCGAAAACGAAACCGTAAATCTTGAAAATCCGGTATGCGAGCAGCATTTCACCAAGCCGACGCCGAGATTTACCGAAGGCAGCCTCGTCAAAGAGCTCGAAGAAAAGGGAGTCGGCAGACCTTCGACTTATGCGACCGTCATCAAACAGATCGTTCAGCGCAACTATGTCGAACGCATGAAAGAACCACGCGGCGCACTCATGGCGACAGACCTCGGGATTCTGGTCAGCGATACGCTCGTTTCATTCTTCCCGGAAATCATCAACGTCAACTTCACCGCTGAAATGGAATCTGATCTCGACACCGTCGAAACCGGCGAGAAAGACTGGCTTGACGTTCTCAGAAGTTTCTACGCGACATTCTCTAAAGTCCTCGACAAAGGGATCACCGAAGTCAAGAAAGAGGGCAAAAAGAAAATTTATGCCGAAGAACCGTGTCCTAAATGCGGCAAAAGACTCGTTCTCAGATGGTCGAAAAAAGGAAATCTTCCTTTCCTTTCATGCGAAGGCTACCCCGAATGCGACTTTGCCGGAACATTTGAAAAAGACGGCGATATCTACCATCTCAAAGAGGAAACCGAAGAGGAAAAGAATGTCGAACTTGATGAAGTGTGCCCGAACTGCGGAAGCAAACTCGTCATCAAAAAAGGACGTTTCGGCGAATTCAAGGCGTGCAGCGCTTATCCGAAATGCAAGACGATAATCAAGGAAGACAAGAAAATATGCGACTGTCCGGTATGCGGAGACGGCGCTATAACTGTGAAACGCTCCAAAAAAGGAAGACTTTTCTACGGCTGCTCGAATTATCCGAAATGCGATTTCGTCAGCTGGTACAAACCGGTCGAAGGCGAAGTCTGCCCCGAATGCGGCTTCAAATATGTCGTTGAAAAGAAAAGAAGCGGCAAAGTCTGCCAGAAGTGCGGCAAAAAAATAGACAAATAAATCCTGAAACGACCTCCCGGTCCCTTCCAATTCCTTTAATTTTTTAACTTTCCTGCTATAATTGCCGGTTTTTGATTTTTCACGAGGTTTAAATGGAAAGGATTTCAGTCCATCTCAACAATCCGGAGCGCAGGGCGGTAGACAAGGCGGTCAACGTGCTCGAAAGCGGCGGAGTCGTGCTTGTTCCAGGCGACACCTCCTATCTTCTGGCGGTGAAGATCGGCAAAAAAAGCGCTCTTGACAAACTCAACAGGATAAAACAGAGCAAAAAAAGGAAATTCTACTCTCTGATCTTCAAAGATCTGAGCGACATTGCACGTTACGCCGACATCGACAACCGTCATTTCAACCTGCTCAAACGCTGTCTGCCCGGAGCTTACACTTTCATTCTTACAGCGAGCCGCGAAATTCCGAAAATCATGTTAGAGAACCGTAAAGAGATCGGAATAAGGATCCCAGAGAGCCGCTTTCTGAACGATCTTGTCGAGGCTTTGGGCGAACCTATAGTCGTTTCGACCGCATCGAATGAGGACGGCGAGGAGTTCTGCGACCCCGAAGAAGACGCTCCCGACTGGCTCGGTTTCGTCGATCTGCTGGTAAACGGCGGCTATATCGCGATGGATCAGACAACTATCGTCCAGCTTTCGGGCGACGAATACGAGATCGTCCGCGAAGGAAAAGGCGATACCGATATTTTTTAAGGAGGCAACAATGGATTTCATCGAACTCGCGAAAAAACGCTACTCTGTCAGGAGTTATTCGGACAAAAAAGTGGAAAAGGATATCCTCGACAAAATTCTCGAAGCGGGAAACATCGCTCCGACCGCGAAAAACCAGCAGCCTCAGCGCATCTACGTCATCGAAGATCCTGCCCTGCTCGCAAAACTCGACACTCTGACTCCGTGCCGCTACAACGCGCCGACAGTTCTCATTTTCACCTACAATACTGATGAAGACTGGAAAAACCCGAATGAAGAAGGGATCCACGCCGGAATAGAGGATGTCAGCATCGTCGCGACCCACATCATGCTTCAGGCGGCTGAACTCGGGCTCGGCACGACCTGGTGCAATATGTTCGGAAACACCGCGCTCGAAAAGGCGTTCAACCTCCCCAAGAACGAAAGATCGGTCCTTTTCATGGATCTCGGCTATGCGGCCGCGGATGCGGAACCCTCGCCCAGACACACAGAAAAGAAACCGCTGGAAGCGACAGTAAAATATTTGAAATAGGAGACCGGAATGAAAAGATCATCACTTGCCGCGGTTTTCGCTCTTTTGTTCCCGCTTCTTCTCTCCTCATGCGGAAAACAGCCGCCGACCCCCGCAACTGAAGCGCAGAAAATGATCGAAATGAAGCAGGAAGCTGAACAGAAACTCAACGACGCCGTCAAAACAGTCGAAGACAAAGAAAAGAAAGCCCTGGAAGATCTGTAACGGAAGATAAATTCAAGTTTTCGGCATATTGTCAGTGCAAAGTTTGCGCTTTCAAGCGCTTAGTTTGAATCATTATCTTGAAAATCTAATAATTATGAATATATTGTCAGTGCAAAGTTCGTGCTTTCAAGCGCATAGTTTGAAGTGGAGGCTAAATGATAAAAAGAAATTCTTACCTTAACAAGTTGATTTCCAAAAGAAAAAACGGTCTTGTAAAAATTATAACAGGGCTCCGGAGATGCGGCAAGTCCTATTTATTGTTCAATATTTTTAAAGATTATCTCAATTCTGCCGGTGTTGATGACGATCACATAATCAGGATCGCACTTGACAAAATCGCTTTTGACGAGCTCAGGAACCCGGAAAACTTATACAATTACATACTTTCCAGAGTAAATGACAAAGAAGAATTCGCTATTTTTATAGATGAAATACAGCTTTCATACAAAATCAAAAAGAATATTGATGCATCAAAAGTTGCCGATGACGACCAGTCACTGCTTTATACGACTTTTTACGATGTTCTTAACGACCTTATGGACAGAAAAAATCTTGATATTTACGTTACCGGAAGCAATTCAAGGACACTTTCAAAGGATGTTGCCACAAATTTCAGAGGCAGAGGATCGGAAATCAGGCTTTTTCCTTTAAGTTTCAGCGAATATTATGAATACTGCGGGCTTGAAAAATCTGATGCATGGGAAGAATACATGACTTTCGGCGGAATGCCGCCTGTAGTTCTTGAAGAAAACGAAACTGAAAAAACGAAATACCTGAAGGATCTGTTTTCGCACATCTACATGCGCGATATCAAGGAAAGATATAATCTGAGCAACGAATCGCTTATAAGCGAACTTACGGATGTGATTTTCTCGTCATCAGGTTCTCTGACCAATCCTCACAAGCTGGCCAACACAATGAATTCATTGAATAAATCAAAGATTTCAGATCACACTGTGAAAAACTATCTGGAACACCTTGAGGATTCATTTATCATACAGAAAGCCATGCGCTATGACATCAAAGGAAAATCATATTTGGATTATCCGTCAAAATATTATGCTGCGGATATCGGTCTCAGAAACGCCAGACTCAATTTCCGTCAGCAGGAAAAGACACATATAATGGAAAACATTATCTACAACGAGCTTGTTTCACGAGGATATTCTGTCGATGTAGGCATTATCGAAGTTTCAAAAACGGAAAACGGAGTTCAGAAAAGAACAAAACAGGAGATCGATTTTATAGTCAACCGCGGATTCAACAAAACTTATATACAGTCGGCATTCAACATCGAAAACGAAGATAAGCACTCTTCCGAGATCCGGCCTCTTCTAAGCTGCGGCGACTTTTTCAAAAAAATAGTGGTCCTGAACGGAAATCAAAAAAAGACCCTCGGTGAAAACGGCATTGTTTATATCGGCGTAATACCGTTTCTGCTTGACAAAGAAAGTGCGGAATGATCATTGAACTCAAACAAAAACTGCGGAATCCGCAAAAATAATTCGAGTTTGGAACGCAAATTTTATAATTGCAAAAATCGCGTTATTTGGCAGTTAAAGCGGTAAATTTTGTGATTTTGTCTGATTGTGTGTGCTTCTCTCTTTTGTGGTCAAAATTTTTGACCGCAAAACCAGTTCATGTTTTGATTTTTAAGGTCGCAAATTGCGACCTCGATCCAGATAAAAGGTTAATTCAGCGTGGATCAACGAGATCTTGAAGAATTTGTGATCAAGAGGTTGTTTTGTGAAAGCGTGCGCTGTTGAGTACAGCTCGCCTGAAAATTATTTTTTAGGAATCCCCTTATAGGCTTTTTCCAAGAGTTCAACGCCTGATAAATAGGGATTGTTGGCTTTTTTCAAAGCCTTACGATTGACTTCGTATTGTTCAGGGAATTTCGCGAATTCTTCTGCCATGCGTTTAATTCCAGCATGGCACAAAAATGCTGGTGTGTTTTTGCCTTTAATTCCCAACGACGGAATTGATTCATCAAATAAAGGTTCTTTTACTTTGACATCGAATATTTGTTTAACGGCTTTGTTTGTCAACTGGATGAAATAGGGAATTCTGACAACTTTATATCCGTAACTTTCGTAAATTTTTGTGTTTTTACGATCTGTTTCTATTTTGCTCGGGTCTTTGTAGTGCTGAATTCCGTCAAATTCAATTATCAGTTTTAGTGAATCGCTTCTGTAATCAGGTCGGATTCGGTATTTTTTGCCATTGTATTCAAAGGCCTCATCATGAATCCAGTCATTTGTTTTTGGAAAAATTACTTCCAAATACTTTTCCAGAGCTGTTCTTTCCAGACCTGTATCTTTGTCGATTTTTGCTTTTTTTGCATCTTCAGCCGTTTCTCTTAAAAATCCCCATACTGTTTTAGTCATGATTTCTCTCCATAAAAAGTTAAATTGTTATCTCACACACCTGACATCGCTTGTAACAGTTGTTTTGTCACTATTACTTACGACGCCTGCAAAGAAACCAACATACCATGCGCGATTTGTATCATCCGAGCGAGTTGAAGATGACCATGGTGAAACAGTGTTATCATCTCCTATTTTGCTGTAATAACTGCCGCTTTTATATGCACAAGAACAGTCGTTAGAATAATCATTACCTGAAAGTTTGCCGTTTTTTTCGCTTATAACACATGCTCCATTTGTTTCTGTTCCGGGGCAGTTCTTGATCAGTGTACGAAGTTCGTCGATCGATGGTAAATGCCAGTCGCTGAAACCATACATGAAAAGATTGTCGCAATAGTTTAATGCGTCAGGCTGGATCATATCATTGGATGCAAGCGGCGACCAAGTCAGATGGTTTGTCGAATCCTTGCACGGTGTGCCGCTTGACGCGCTGCATTCGGGCATAATCTTGCATTGGATTCCGTTCCAGTAATACCCGCTATCACAAGCGCATGAGTATTCAAACGCATTCTCAGGAACGCAGACCCCGCTTGAATGAGCCACGCTTCCGCAGATGTGGTTTTCGCACGGATCATTGATTCTTTCCGAACGGACACAACGGACTGCATTTGATGAAGTAGAAGTGCTGCCGCTTTTGGATTCAGTATTTGTTCCATAGATTTTGTCGGTATTTCCAAAATTTGTATGCCAAGCTCTTGAGATTTTATCTAATTCGTTCGAAGTTGTGGAACCCCAAAACCATTTTTTCGGCATATTCGGAAAATCTGAATACGGAGAAGAAGACTTGTCATAATTCAAGAGTGAAGCAAGCTCATTTTTATTCGGCAATCTCCAGTCGTTTTTCCCTGCATAAGTTAAATCTTCACAGTATTTCAGAGCTTCCTGCCAAGTTTTACTGGTTTCATAGGTTTGTTGCCATATTAAACCTGTAGTTGAATCGTAAATAATTGTATCACCACTAATTTTTGAGGATGAGAAAACTGGTTCAGGAAGTTCGTTCCCACGGACACACATAGTTTCCATGGCAGTCGATTTGTTTTTATACCACCAGACATAACCATAAGAAGCACCAAAAGAAAAAGCTACTTGTTCATCCTGAGAATAGGGTTTTGAAGTCCACAAATCTAAAGAAATCTGGAAATATGTAGAATCTAAGGGCGGATCGTGCCTGTTACTGTTCGCAATAGTCAGAAGTTCTTGCGGAGTTGGCAATCTCCAGTCTTTGTGTCCGCCGTAATTCAAGCCTTCACAGTGAGTTGTCGCATTTTCCCAAGTGAAAGTTTCTTCGGAAATAACCTGTTGCCATTCAAGCCCCGTGTTGTTGTCAACGACAATATTTTCACCGGAAGCATTGGTTTTAATTGAAAAGCTCTGCGGATAGCAGTAGCCGAGTTTCGCGTATTGCGCATCCTGTCCGTAAAAATCGGCACTTTCGGAAGTCGGGCATGTGATTTCGTCTGAGTTGTTGTAGCATTTTGTCTGGCCGGTGCAGATATTGCCGAAAGCTGGTCTGATGAAGCATTTTCCCCAGTCGCCGTTCCAGTTGTAGCCCTGATTGCACTTGAATCCGCATTCGTTTGCGACAGCCGTTTCGCTGTAAAAGCCGGTTGCCGGAGGATACCAGTCGTTTCCGTCAAAGGTCTGGGTTATGCTTGAACCGTTGTGCCAGCTTGCATTTGCGGGCAGGCCGCTGCATGTTGCGGTTCTTGTTGTCGGTTCTTCGTCCGGCTCATTATCATCTTCATCCGGTGCGTATGTGTCAGCGTCATCGGTAGTGTCGCTGTCATCCGGCTGCGAATCTCCTGAATCATCGGTAGAATCTGCTGTGTCAGCATCATCGTCGGGTGTTGAGTCGCTGTTGTCTGGTGCGGAATCTGAATCATCGGTATCTGTATCATCAGGTTCAGAATCACCGTTGTCAGGCTGTTCCTGTGTGGAGTCTGGATTGTCTGGTTCGGTGTCTATCAGCTCGTTATCCGTTGGATCTGAGTCTGTTTGGTCGATGTCTTCATCATTGGTTCCATTTTCACTGCTTTCAGGATTATAGGCATCAGAGTTTATGTCATTCGGGTTCTCAAATTTGATTCCTGAATCGCAGGAAACTGCGAAAAACAGAGCGAAAATCAAAGTGAAAACGAGAAAAAGTTTGTGCATTTTATCTCTCCTAAAAATTTACCTCACACAACGGCCATAGGTCTTGCTACCTTTATTGCTACCGTTGTTTATGCTACCGTTGTTAAAATTTACAGACCATGCGTAGTAAGTATCAATAACACGGGTAGAGGAAGACCAAAACCAATTGCTTGGCATATCGGGGAAATCGGAATAAGGTGCTACTATTTTGTCATGGTTCAAAAGCGATGCAAGTTCGTTTTTATTCGGCAAGCGCCAATCCAAATAACCAGCATAAATCGAATCTGCACAGTATTTCAAAGCCTCTTGCCATGTTTTGTCTTCTACATACTCTTTCTGCCACATAAGACCGGTTCTATTGTCTGTGACTATTTTGCCGTCTGAGGATGTCGTAAAATCGCTTGATGTCATAGCTACGAGCTCGTCACCAGATACGCAGAGAACTTTGTAGGCGTTAGTTTTCAATTTTCCATAAGAATATCCTCCATAATATGGATTAAATGCTCCCGCATAGCTTGTGTCAAAGCTATACTCTTTGCTTGTCCACAAAAAATCATCCGCACCCGTTGGTATTCCGGTGAAATTTGAGCTGGTTGCTGGTTTGTATGTGCTAATGTTGACTATCGTTTGTAGTTCCAAGGGATTCGGAACACGCCAATCGCTTTTGCCCCCGTAGCTTGAGCTGTTCAAATCGTTACAGTGATTACCTGCATTTTCCCAAGTATAGTTTTCTTCCGATGGTGACTTTTCCCAAGTTAAACCCGTATTGTTGTCTAAGACAACATTTGTGAAAGAAGTAAAACTTTGTGCTGCGCATTTGCTTCGATATTGCGCATCTTGCCCGAAGAAGTTAGCGGTTTCAGAAGTCGGACAGGACATTGCTCCTGAAGCAGCGTAACATTGTGTCTGGCCAGTGCAGATGATTTTGGGGAGTTGTACTGGTGGCTGATAATCGTTTGCTATTCAAAAAGTGGACACAAAAATGGTCAAAAGTGTCTGATTGATTATT
>CAMZDX010000011.1 GCA_947305505.1 uncultured bacterium
AAGGCAACATCGTCATTTCGAGAAGAGACCTTCTTGAGAAAGAAAGAGAAGCTCTTAAAAACACGACTCTCGAAAAACTTCAGGAAGGCGCAATCGTTAAAGGTCTCGTCAAGAACATCACCTATTACGGTGTTTTCGTTGACCTCGGCGGCATCGACGGTCTTCTTCACATCACCGATATGTCATGGGGCAGAGTAAATCATCCCTCCGAAATGTTCAAAATCGGCGACGAAGTTGACGTTAAAGTCCTTAAATACGACAAAGATTCCGAAAGAGTCAGCCTCGGCGTAAAACAGATCACTGACGATCCGTGGATCCACGCGACTGAAAAATACGCAGCAGGCAAAACGGTTAAAGGCGTTGTCGTTTCTCTTGAAGACTACGGCGCTTTCGTTGAGCTTGAAAAAGGCGTTGAAGGTCTCATCCACATTTCCGAAATGTCCTGGACAAGAAGAATCAAACACCCGGGCAAAATGGTTGCGATCGGCGACGAAGTCGAAGTCAAGATCCTTGAAATCGATGTCGAGAACAGAAGAATTTCTCTCGGCATGAAGCAGATCGAGCCGAATCCGTGGGAACTTCTCAAAGACAAGTATCCGGTAGGAACCATCGTAAAGGGAACGATCCGCAACATTACCGATTTCGGTCTTTTCGTTGGTGTTGAAGAGGGTATCGACGGTTTGGTAAGAACCAGCGATATTACTTGGGACAGAAAACTGAAACACCCGTCGGAATACTACAAGAAAGGCGACGAGATCGAAGCTGTCGTTCTCAATATCGACTCCGAAAAACAGAGATTCTCTCTCGGCATTAAACAGCTTACCGAAGATCCTTGGAAAATCTTCAAAGATCAGCACAACGTAGGCGACAAAATTGAAGTCGAAGTCGTAAAAGTTGCTGAATTCGGCGTTTTCGTAAAAGTTTTCGACACGATCGAAGGTCTTGTCCACAAAACTGAATTCGAAGACAACAAAGAATACCAGCCTGGCGACAAACTCGAAGTCATCATCAAATCGATCTCCGATACAGACAGAAAGGTTTCCCTCAGCATCAAAGCTGTAAGCGACGAAGAAAATCAGAAGATCGTCGAAGAAGCAGAAGCTGTTACTGAAAAAGTTCCGGAGAAACTCGGTTCCATGGCTGCAGCATTCAAAGCTGCCGAAGAAAAAGCTGAAGAAAAAGCAGAATAAGTTTTTCCTTCATGATTTTAAGGGGCACTTCGGTGCCCTTTTTTTGTATTCAGGAGTATTGAATGAACCTTTCGGAACACTCTTTGAAAGTCGCCTTCTACACTTTCGGCTGCAAAGTCAACCTGTTTGAAAGCGACCAGCTCAAAAAATCGCTTCAAAATGTTGAAATCGTATCTTGCGACGATGATGCCGACATTTTCGTGATAAACAGCTGCGCCGTTACTTCTACCGCAGAAAGTCAGGCAAGAAACATGGTGAGACGCCTTTCAAAGCGCGGAAAAGTTATTCTGACAGGATGTTACGCCCGCAAAATCAAAGACGAAAACTGCTTTGAAAACACTGAGATCGTTCCTGATATCAAAGATGTCGCAGAAATGCTGGGGTCTCAGCTTTCCTACGATGCCTTTTTCACGCGGAGCCGTCCTTTCATCAAAATACAAACCGGCTGCGATCAGTTCTGTGCATACTGCATAATTCCGTATTTGAGAGGTCCTTTAAAAAGTGTTCCGCTGCATGAGATCAGAGCGCTTCTTGAAAAAATCAGGAATGAAAACTTCAAAGAGGTCGTTCTCACAGGAATCCACATCGGAAAATACGGCAAGGATTTAAACGACGGCTCGACTTTAGCCGATGTCGTCAAAACGGCTTACGAAACAGTAGGACGGGTCCGGATGGGCTCGCTTGAATCGCCCGAAATTGACGAGAGACTTTTCGAATACGCAAAAAACGGAATGATTCTTCCACATTGGCATATCCCGCTTCAGAGCGGCTGCGACAGGACTCTGCATGACATGCGGAGACCTTACAAAACAGATGCTTTCAGGCGTTCGGTCGAAAAAGTTGTCAGCTGTTACGACTCACTTCCCGCCTTCGGAACAGACGTAATCACAGGTTTTCCTGGTGAAACAGACGCCGATTTTGAAGAAACGGCAAAGTTCATAGAGTTGCTTCCTTTCGCATACGGCCACGTCTTCCCCTTCTCCGCCCGTCCGGGCACTCCGGCTGAAAAAATGGAGAAGGAAAATCCCGTTTCAAAGCAGGTGAAAAAAGAACGTGCCGCAATTCTCAGAGATATTTTTCAGGCAAAAAAAGAGGCTTTCCAAAAGTCATTATCCGGCACAGTTGAAGAAGTGATAATCGAAGAAAAAATCGATGAAAACCTCTTCGCTTCTACTTCATCGAAGTATCAGACAGTCAACGTAAAAGGCTCTTTCAAGCCGCGCGAACTCGTAAAAGTTAGACTTTCTTTTGAAAAAGGAAGGCTTTTCGGCTCGAAATTATGATTTAAAAAACATCTTCGATATCACTGGAAGCCTGAGGCAGAAGTTTAGGCTGCTTCATTGTGAAAAGTTTGATTTTGGCAAGAGCCCGCGACTCGATCTGACGGACGCGCTCCTTTGAAATGCCGTATTTTTCACCGATCTCTTCCAAAGTCATCGTCTCGTCGGCCAGATAACGGTTCCAAATCACGAATTTTTCCCTTTCATTCAGTGTACTTATTGCATTCTGGAGCTTGACTTTCATATCTTCGTCGTCAATTTCCTGATCGAAATCGCTTTTATCCTTGAGTTCGATCAGTTTTTCGTCGCTGCCTTCGATTGTCTGGTCAATCGAAACATCGTTGTAGGATGAAACGACCTGAAGCGCGTCAATGACTTTATCCGGCGTAACGTTAAGGCGGCGCGCAACTTCCTGAATGAGTTCTTCCTTCGATATTTCGCCGTCTTTGTCATAACTCTGAATGTCTTTGATTGTCGCCATCATGTTGAAGAAAAGTTTGCGCTCGTCTCTGCTTTTCCCGAAGCGGACGATACTCATCTGGCTGATTATGAATTCCTGGATTTTAGCACGGATCCACCATGTCGCATAAGTTGCGAAGCGTACACCCTTGTCGAGATCAAACTTCTGCAGAGCTGTTAGAAGCCCGAGACTTCCCTCCTGAATAAGATCGGGAACATCTCGGAAATTTCTGAATTTATACGCAAGATTTACGACGAGTTTCAGGTTGCTGACGACAATTTTCTGCGCCGCTTCCTTGCTCTGCTTTTCTTTGAACTCCTTGAAAAGATCGGCTTCCTCTTCCCTTGTCAGGTCAGGAACCGAAAGAACGCTGCGGATATAGGTCGAAAGAGTGTTCTGCGAAAGAATCGGTATTTTGCTTAGACTTGGTTTTTCGCTCAAGACAGCCTCACTTTTTTCGTATTTTTATCGCTTCGTCGCGAAGTTTAGGATCGGCACAGTTGTTGTTGAGCCAGATCCCGAAGAGCGCCCGTTTGAAATCATGCCCTTTTATAACGCCCAAAAATTCATTTTCAAAATAGACTCTGGTTCCTTCTCCAGGCAGGTACAAAAAAGTTATAGCCTTGTTTTTCTTAGGTTTTTTGCCGGATTTTTCAAGCATTGCAATAAAAGTATCGATACGCGTCTGAATCGTTTTCAAAAACTTTTTGTCATGATCCATTCCATAGCTGAAACCGCGCCTGAATTCCTTCATCAACCAGCTCATTATCAAAATATTGGAAAGCGAAACAAGACGGATTGCCATCGGCTGATCGGCATTTTTGAGTTTCATATTGTCAGTTTCGTTTCCGGCGACATAAACTCCTATTGCGTAAAAAGAGCCGAACGGCGCGAAAACACCGTAATTCCGAAGCGGAATCGTCAATTTTTCATCGACTTTTATTTCAGGATCATACTTTACTTTTGCAGCAAAAACCGGGAAGGTCAGAAAAACAACTATAAGCAGAGAAAAAATCTTTCTCATTTAATCTTCAGTTCTTCCTTCTTGAAATTTACGACAAAATCAACCGCGTCTTCGATCTTCATTTCCTGTTTCTCGTTGGTTTTGCGTATTTTAACTTCGACAACGCCCCTTTCAAGCGATTTCGCGCCGAAAATTATCTGGACCGGATATCCGACAAGGTCTGCGTCGTTGAACTTGAATCCTGCCCTTTCATCGCGGTCGTCGATAACGGTTTCGACTCCTGCAGCATTGAGTTTTTCATAAAAATCGAATGCCGCGTTCTTTACTTCTTCTTTATTCATCTGGAGCGGAAGAACTATCGCCTCGTAAGGAGCGAGCGCCATCGGCCAGATTATGCCGAATTCGTCGTGGTTCTGTTCTATTGCAGCCTGGACCGTTCTGCCGACACCGATCCCATAGCAACCCATGACAGCAGGAACAGATTCGCCGTTTTCATCGATAAATTCGCACTTCATCTTTGAGCTGTATTTCGTTCCGAGATAGAAGACCTGTCCGACTTCGATTCCTCTGCACTCTTCAAGAACGCCGTCGCAGTGCGGACATCTTTCACCTGCCGTCGTAACGACGAAATCACCGATCGCATCAGGCGTGAAATCGCGTTTGATGACGACATTTTCAGTGTGGAAACCGACTTTGTTGGCTCCGGCAGTAAGCGAAGGCATCGTCGTTACCGAATAGTCGGCAAGAATTTTTATCTGTTTTTTAAGACCTACAGGCCCGATGAAGCCGTGTTCCGCGCCCGAAATCTCTTCGATCACCGAATCGCTTGCAAGTTCGACCGCGTTTCCTTTGCAGAAAGCCTGAACCTTCGCTTCGTTTATCTCCTTGTCGCCTCTGACAAGGATAAGAACGGGTTCTTCATCGACCATGTAAATCATTGATTTCATTATTTCTTTTGTGGTTTTACCCAAAAACGCCGCAACTTCTTCAACCGATCTCTGATTCGGTGTTTCGACATCTTTCACAGGCGGAACATTTGAAGAATCAAGCCTGTTTTCGCTGTAAACCGAAGTCGCCTTCTCAAGGTTTGCCGCATAGCTGCACTTGCTGCAAGAAAGAATCGTGTCTTCGCCCGCATCGGCCAAAACCTGGAATTCGTGGCTCATATCACCGCCGATAGCGCCCGTTGCTGCATCGACAGGCTTGAATTTAAGGCCGCTTCTTCTGAAAATCGCGTTGTAAGCATCATACATTTTTTTGTAGGATTCCTTTGCCTTCTCCTCGCTTACATCGAACGAATAACCGTCTTTCATAATAAACTCTCTGCCTCTCATCAGACCGAAGCGCGGGCGGACTTCGTCACGGAACTTGCTCTGGAACTGGTAAAGGTTGTAAGGAAGCTGCTTGTAGCTTCTGAGGTTTCTGCGGACCATGTCGGTGATGACTTCTTCGTGAGTCGGACCAAGGCAGAAATCACCGCCTTTTCTGTCTTTCAGGCGGAGAAGTTCAGGACCGTAGTAACCCCATCTGCCGCTTTCCTGCCAGAGTTCAGCCGGTTGTACCGACGGCATGAGAACTTCCTGGCATCCGCGTTTGTTGAGCTCTTCACGGATTATGTCTTCAAGTTTTCTGATGCTTCTGAGCGCAAGCGGAAGGTAATTGTAAACGCCGCTCGCAAGTTTCTGTATCATTCCGGCACGGTAAAGGAGCCTGTGGCTTTCGATCTGCGCTTCTTTTGGAACTTCTTTCAACGTCTGGAAAAAAAGCTGACTTACTTTCATTGGAATCTCCTATAAAAAAACAAAAATATAACAAATTACGTGCCTTCATAGCACAATCAATCGTTTCTGCAAAAAAATTCTTCGATCCGGCGCGTAATTTCAGCAACCGGAAGAACATTGAACTTAACTCCGACAGGAGCCGACCTGATGAAATCGCGGCCATAATTTTTTTCAGCGATGCGTTTGTCAAGCACCGTGACAGTTCCGATGTCGCTCTTCGTGCGGATGAGACGGCCGAAACCCTGCTTGAATTTAAGGACAGCATTCGGCAGTGTGTAAACCAGAAATCCGCTTTTCTTGGATTCCTGCTCGAGACGCGCGACATAACGCTTGATAAAAGGATGGCTCGGATATCTGAAGGGAAGTTTAACTATCACTAAATTGCGCAGAGTCTCACCTTTCATGTCGATCCCTTCCCAGAAAGTTTCAGTAGCAAGAAGGGTCGCGTTCACATCTTCGCGGAACTTTTTCATTATCGCCTGGACTGGCATTTTTCCCTGCGAAAAAACCTCAAAATCAAGATCTGAAAAATATTTGAGGGCGTTTTCGCGGTGGCTTATCGAAGTAAAAAGAACAAGAGCGCCGCCGCCTGAAGCCTTGACGATATCGTGCGCAGCTTCAATGCTTGCCGAATCAAAAAGCTCGCGGTCTCTTGCAGGATCAGGCATGTCTCCGCCGATAAAAGCCTTTATCTGGGATGCGTAATCGAAGCAGCTCTCTAAACTTATCGCCTTTTTTTCCCTTTCTGTCATAGATAAACCGCTTTCGCGGTAGAAAAAGTCGAAACCGTGCTCGTCGCTGCTTGTCGTAAGAGTCGCCGAAGTAAAAATTATGCTTTTGGTATCTTTGTAGAGATTTTCCGCAAGGATCCGCTGCACATCTAGCGGACTTATCGTAAGCGTTAGTGTTTCGCCGCTCTTTTCGCCCCAGAAAACCTGATTTTCGGTATTCGTCCCGATGCAGAATTCGCTGTAAAAACCGGCGTAGGAAGCAAGTTTAGCGACGACTCCTTCAAGATCGGTAAGAAGCGATCGGTTCATGTCGTCCATAACAGTCCTGAGCTCGGTATGTTCGGCATCTTTTTCCTTCAAAAGTTTTACGACCGGCGCGATCAGATCGGTGACATCGGTAACGACTGTCACGATCTTTCCCAGAATATCGGTCATTTCCTTCCGTTTTTCGGGATCGTCAAGTTCAAAAAGGTTTTCGTCGCTCCCTTTGCCTAAAATCGAGATAAGTTCGGGAATAAACGAGTGAGCAAGCTTCGCCTGAAAGCCGCCCGAAAGAATGTTCACAGCCTTTTCAAAGGGTTTCAGCAGCGTTGAATTTGCATTGTTGTTGAGGATTTTAGTCAGAAGCCCCTGCCCTGATGAAGTGTTGTAAAGCTTTCCGAGCAGCTTTCTGACTGAATTTGACGAAACCGATTCACCTAGGAAACTCACCGCACTTTTAAAAATGTTGTGCGCCTCGTCGATAACTAAAATATCAAATTTCGGAAGGATACCTTCACCCTCTTCCTCAGCTGATTTCATCGAGACATCAGCCATAAGCAGATGGTGGTTCACAAGGATGAGCGAAGCAAAATTGGCGCGTCTTCTCGCCTTGAAAAAAAAGCATGAACTGAAAAAACGGCATTTGCTTTTTTCACATGCAAGTTCGTCGGCACAAATCTCGTTCCAGATATCAAGAGAGATAGCAGAATTCATGTTGGAACGCGATCCGTCGTCGGTGTAGTTGAGCCAGCGGTCGATCTCATCCACAGTATCCAAAGTCTTCTGCGACGCCTCTTCATCGATTTTCGTCTGAACGCTTCCCATTCTGAAGTCGGCGTATCTTCTTTTGCAGAGATAGTTGCTCCTCCCTTTCAAAACGACAGTCCCGATGTCGGAAATATCGAGTTTTTTGAGAAGAGATGGAATATCCTTATTGAAAAGCTGCTCCTGCAGAGCTATGGTCGAAGTGCTTATAACAACTCTTTTCCCTTTGTTTTTCGAGACGTAAAGCAGCGCAGGAACAAGGTATGCAAAACTTTTTCCCGTTCCCGTTCCCGCTTCCGAAACCAGAACAGATGAAGAGTTTATCGCTTCAGCAACGCTCAGAGCCATTTCGGTCTGCGGCTGCCGGAATTCAAACATGCTGTCTGACTCGGCAAGTCTTCCGTTTTTGCTGAAAATCGAGGCAACGTCTTCAAGATCGACTGGCTCTATTTCGGCATTTTCCGGCTGAATCCTCTCGACGACCGGAAAAATGTTTATCACATCGTTGTCAACGATATAGGAACCGACACTTTTTTCGGCCGCCCGGGCCGCGACTTCAATGTCCGCACCGCTCGGATTTACGTTTCCGCTCGGATGATTGTGGATAAGTATTTCGCCGGGTGCGGCAGTCGCAATAACCGCAGGAACAGAACCCGCATCCCCCATTGCAGCGCGGCGCAGGTCGCATACTTTACCGTCAGAATCGACCTTGCCGACCATGACGATCTCGTTTCCGTCGTTCTGCGAAATGAAGTATCTCGCAAGCCGGACGGCTGCCGCCGTAAAATAAAGCTCAACTTTGAACGACATGAGTTATCCGAAAAAATAAAAAAAAGCCGCCGAAGCGGCAAAAAACTGAAGTTAATCAGTCATTGATGCGGGAAAGAAGATCTTTTCCAGCCTTGAA
Organism: uncultured bacterium; assembly: GCA_947305505.1. Taxonomy (GTDB): domain Bacteria; phylum UBP6; class UBA1177; order UBA1177; family UBA1177; genus UBA1177. The sequence goes on from CAMZDX010000011.1 coordinate 8,340, forward strand.
GAAAGGAAGTTTCTTCTGATCGACGTTTATCGTTTCGCCGGTCTTGGGATTTCTGCCTTCATAAGCACCGTAAGTGCGGACTACGAAACTGCCGAAGCCTCTGATTTCAACGCGCTCGCCGTTTTTGAGAGCTTTGATCATTGAATCAATCATAATGTTTACGAACTGTTCCGCATTTCTCTTTGAAAGGTTTGCTTTTTCTGAAAAAACAGCAATTAAATTCGACTTATTCATTCATTCCTCCATAAAAAGTCTCATCTCAAAAAAGCCGCTCATTTCTAATCATTTTTTGCGATATTGCAAGAAAATTTTCCATTATTTTAACACTTTAAACTTATACAGAACTCCCATGTCCGAAATAAAGTACACTGCAGATCTGTCACAGACCGCATTACTCGATACGCCGTTCGGTATCATCATGGAGTAATATATCTTCGTAAAATCAGGGGAAAGCAGGTAGATAAAGGCATCCGTGTCGCCCAGCATCGGACCTTCACCCGAAGTCATAGCAACTGCAAAACCGTTTCCCGTAACGAGATTCGTAACGTAATTCATCGACTTGAAAGGCTGCGTTTTGAACTTTCCGTCTTCGTCAAAAAGAAAAATTCCGCGACGACCGAAACCCTCAAAACCTTTTTCATATTTGAAAAGCTGGAGATCTTCCATGTTTTCAAGTTTCACAGGTTTGCCGTCAACTATCACGCCGCCGTATTCCCCGCCTGAAAAAAGGATCGAATCTTCGATCTGAATAAAAGAAAGTATATCGAAAAAATCACGCTTTTCGAATCTTTTCATCGAGTTTGCCGTTTTAAATTTGTAGTAAGGAATCAGATCGACTTTGCCTTCATCGCGAAGCATAAAAAACGTTATCGTTCCGTCGGAAAAACCGAAAACGATCTTTCCTCCGACGAATATCGGCTGAGCAAGGCGGACGACAGCCAGTTCCTCGCTGTTTTCGTAGTCGCTGTACATATTTTTAAGTTCGCCGCTCTCCTTGTCGACGACATAAATCACACTGTCGTGGAACTGAATAAGGACAAGCTTGTTCTCATAAACGAAAGGCTGTGCCGCAACTGTCGCCTTTCCGGCAATATTCCAGAGAACTTTCCAACTGTACTGCGTCTTTTTCCCCTTCTTTTCAGTAATAAGTTCCATCATGAAAACCGAATTTGAAACAGAGACAAGCGCGTGGGTTTCATCAACCGCAACAGGCGCCACCGTGCATTCGCCCTCAAAAACGGCAGTTACTTTAAGTTCGCCGTTTTTTCCGAAAAGATGAAGCTCGCCAGCCCTCGTGGCAACAAGCAGATCATCGCCGAAAAGCGTAACTCCGGCCTCTTCGCGTCTGTTTACCTGAACCTGGTTTTTCTTGAGCGGAACAGCCCATTCTATTGCAAGACGCGGCTCACCTTTTTTGACAAATTCAGGAGCTTTGCCTGCATTTTCATCAAATTCGGCAAAAATCGGAAGCGAAAATAAAATAATGAAAAAAAGTGGGAAAAATTTGCTAGGGAACATTAATTCTGTGCTTTTTCAGGCTCGTTCGTTGTAACTTTGCCGGTTATTTTGGCAAGAAGAATACTCTTCGGATATTCATTTTTCAATCTATTGTAATACTGAGCCGCTTCATCGGCTTTTCCGAGTTTTTCACAAGTCATAGCCGTGTAGTAAAGTGCATAATCCTTATAAATATCGGTTTTCTGATTGAGCCATTCCTTCCAAAGCCCCGCCGCTTTTTCGTAGTCGCCTTTGTCAAAATAGCACATTGCCTCGCCTTCGTAAGCAACGAAGCGGATATCTGTGCTGAGTTTTCCGCTCATGCGTGCCTGTTTGAAGAAATCAACCGCCTTATCGCAGTTGTTCATGTTTTCCTTATAAATACGGCCGGAAAAAACCATCGAAGCAGCCGCATTCATCGAACCTGACTGATTTTTTATAACTTTGTCGAAAGCGGCAAGAGCCTGTTCGTAAGTAGCTTTCGCGTTTTCAGAAGAATCATCGTCTGCCTTGTCGAGAAGTTCTGTTGCTGCAGCATATTCAAGCGATTTTGCATCTGATGCCGATTTAACAGCCGTCGAAATAAGCATTGCAACAATAACAACAACAACGATCGCTGCGACACAACCGAAAATAAAGTAAGGATGTTCGAGAACGACCTTTTTACCCTGCTCCTGAAAAGCGTCATTTTCAACAATATTTGCCGCCGTTTCGAGCTCTTTTTTCTTAGCTTTTCTTGCTCCTCTAAGCTTTAAAGCCATAATTTCCTCCAAGAAAAAAATAAAACAAACAAAAAATAACGCGCCTTTATAGTGAAGAGCCTTTAAAAGTCAACAATTTTCGGAAAGCCCTTCCCCTGTGGCTTATCGCGTTTTTTTCATCCTCGGAAAGTTCTGCCAGAGTTTTGTCAAAACCTTCGGGCACAAAAAGCGGGTCATAGCCGAAACCGTTTTCTCCGCGCCCGCTTTCAATTATTCTGCCGCAGCATCTTCCTTCAGCGGCGATCACCGTTCTGTCCGGAAAAATCATAACCGCAGAACACAAAAAGTATGCACTTCTCTCAACGATTCCTGAAAGTTCGGCAAGCAGTTTTGTTCTGTTCGCTGCATCCGTTCCTTCGGCTGAAAAACGTGCCGAAAAAATGCCTGGAGCGCCGTTTAAAGCTGGAACGACCAAGCCTGAATCGTCTGCCAAAACGATCTGCCCTTCTGCCGCCGCGGCAGCAGCTTCAGCCTTTATCACGGAATTCTGCAGAAAAGTAGAGCCGTTTTCATCCGGCGCATTCCAAGCGGGAAAAGCGCTTACCGGAACGATCTCAAAACCTTTGAATATCTCACCCGCCTCGCGAAGTTTTCCGCGGTTTGTGGATGCAAAAACTATTTTCATCTTCACCTCTCAAAAAAAACCGCCTTTTTTTAACCGAAAAACTGCACCGCATCAAATAAAAATGCACCAATCTTAAGAATATGTATTGTTTCCCGATGCCGCAAAGCCGAATTGACAAAAATCTTTATTTGAGCATAGTTTTCAAGTTTTTGCGCTTTTAACAACTTTGTTACGAGGTTTTTATGCTGAAGGAAAATCCGAAAATATTGATTCCGAATTTTTTCACCGGAATGAATATGTTTATAGGTCTGGCTTCGATGTTTTATTCGATAGGCGGAGATTACATCAATGCGGCGTGGCTGATCCTTCTCTGCACCGTCATGGACAAACTTGACGGCACAACGGCGCGTCTTTTCAAGGCTTCCAGCGATTTCGGCGTCGAATTTGACTCTTTTTCCGATTTCGTTTCTTTTTCGCTCGCTCCCGCAGTGCTTGTTTTTTCGTATTTCAGCAAAGAGATTCCCGGCGGCAAAATACTGGAACATCCTTATTTTATCGGAATAGTTCCGCTTTATGTCATTTTCTGCGCCGTCCGTCTCGCCCGCTACAATTCCTTCCAAAGCGATGACCATGACTATTTCAGCGGTCTCACTTCGACGATGTCCGGCGGAATGCTGGCGGCATACATGGTTTTCGCAATCGAGAACCCGAATTTCAAATTTTTGCTTTCAACAGATATCGTCGCAGGAATGATGCTTATTCAGGCGTGCCTCATGCTGCTTCCGTTCAAATATCCGAAAGTAAAAATTCCGAAAAACAAAATCCCAAGAGTTTTCGGCATTTCATATCTCCTTTTTCTCTGCGGTCTGATTTTTATGCGCCGTCTTCCTTGGCTGCTTTGGATTTCGGGCATCCTTTATGTCTTGATCGGTGTTATGATAACACGCAAAATCGCAGTTTCTCTCAACAATCCAACCGATTTCAACCCTGAAAAACGGGAGGAACAGAATTGAGCTCCCGAAAAAAACTGCTTCAGGGAATAGATACATTCGATTTTTCCGCACTGAAAGGCAGAAAAGTCGCCGTTATCGCGAACTATACTTCGATCGACAAAAACGGCGTTTCACTTATCGCAAAAATGGTGAAATGCGGACTCAACGTAACCGCTGTTTTCAGCCCGGAGCACGGATTCTTTCCGGTCGCGCAGGATATGGAATGTGTCGGAACAGAGAATAAAATCAATAACATACCAGTTTTTTCTCTTTACGGCAACAGTGTCGAGACTCTTACTCCCAAAAAAGAGTTTTTCGATTTGTTCGATACCGTCGTCTATGACATTCAGGATATCGGCTCGCGCTATTACACTTATCTGGCGACTCTCGCGATCTTTATGGACGAGCTGCAGAAAAACCAGCGCGAACTCGTCGTTCTGGATAGAATGAATCCTATCGGCGGCGCATTCGAAGGTTCTCTTCTCGATGACAAGAACTACAAAAGTTTTGTGGGCTACGTTCCCCTTTTCCACCGCCACGGTATGACTTCAGGCGAGATCGCGGAATACTACTACGACCTTAAAAAATACGACTTCCCTTTTAAGATCGCTAAACTGCAGGGCTGGGAACGCAACTCTTTCGCCGATGATTACGACTATCCTTGGCTTCCGACTTCGCCGAATATGCCGACAATCGACACGGCAATTTTATATCCCGGCGGCTGCCTTCTTGAAGGAACGGAACTTTCGGAAGGGCGAGGCACAACAATGCCTTTTCTCCTTGCCGGAACGCACGGCATTGACCCTTTCTGCTTGAAAAAAGAGCTTGATAAAGAAAATATTCCGGGAATCACCTTTATTCCGATGGAATTCCGTCCGATGTTCCAAAAGCTTGCCATGAAGCGCTGCGGCGGCGTTTACATCGCACTCAGCGACCGCGAAAAAGTGAAACCGCTCAGAGCCTACATTTCGATAATTCAGGTTTTCCGCAAAATGCTGGGAGACAACGGATTTTTCAGGGCGAAACCTTACGAATTCATCGACAAGATCCCGGCGATAGACCTTCTTCTTGGCGACAAAACGCTGATAGAGATGTTCTACAATTTCGCTTCTGACCGCGAGATCGATTCGTATCTGAAGCAATGCGAAGAAAATTTTGAAAAACAATTCAGTGAATTCAGGTTCTACGATTGATTTTCGACCAAAACAAGATCCTTAAAATCATTAAAGATAATCCTTTAAACACGATAAAGTTGATGCTTCTTTCAAAAGGCGGAGTGACTCAAAGCAGAATCTTCGTTTCGAACTGGGATCTTTTCGACTTTTTAGAAAAACTCAAAGCGTCAAATGATTTCGACACAATGCTCATCGCCGCAAAAACCGCGCCGAAAATAGTTGAAACGCGCAACTTCATGGATGGAAAACTGCTGAAATATCTGGGAATCATCACTTACGACGATGATAAAATCCCTGAAAATATTACACTTCTTTATAAAAATGCGGCAAAACTGCAAAAAATTTCAGCGCCTTTTTTCCTTTTCAAAGAACCGAAAAAAAATGATACCTGCGAAAATCCGACTGCAGCATTTTTCACATCTGAAAGTGCTTCCACCAGCATTGCCGAAAACATAAAACTTGCCGAAGACGCGGGATTTTCGATAACCGATACTTTCGTGATTTCGGAACAGTCGCTTAAAAACGGAACAAACAGAATCATCGAACTTTTAAAAGATGTGCCTCAAGAATCCTGTGTCATCGTTTTTTCAGACTCATCCGCATCACTATTAGCCAAACTTGAAGAAAAAACCGGCAGAACGATCCTTTCGCGCGACGACCTCATAATTTCGATATTCAACGCCAGGGCAGAGGGAACAGGCGGCAAACTCAAACTTGCAAGTGCCGTAGTAGCAAAGGAAAAAGCCAATTTCCGCAAAAAAATCACGGGGCTCAGCCGGATCAAAGGAGGAATCGGACTTAAAGGTCCGGGTGAAACAAAAGAGGAAGAAAGAAAGCGTATTCTCAAAAACAAAGAAAAAAATGTCCGAAAACAGCTTGAAAACGAGTTCTCACGCCTCGATTTCCAGCGCAAATTCAGAAAGAGAAGCCGGATCGCGACAGTTGCCGTCGTGGGATATACGAATGCAGGCAAATCTACACTTTTCAACGCTCTTTTAAACGAAGAAGCGACAAAGGAAAGCAACAAATTTTTCAGCTCGATCGATCCGAAAATCAGAAAGTTCAGCCTTTTCGGAAAGCCGCTTTTCCTGCTTGACACGGTCGGATTCATCTCGAACATGTCAAACGACATAACCGACGCCTTCAATTCTACTTTTTCGGAGATCGCCGCGTCAGACCTTATCCTCCACATCATTGATTCCACCGAAAAAGGCTGGGAGGAGCGCAAAAAATTCGTCGAAAACCTGCTCATAGAAAACGGCTGCGACAAACACAGCATCGTTCCGCTGTTTTCCAAAAAAGGAAAAATCAAAATAAAGCAACCGCTCAGAAAGGGCTTTTTCTATGACGCAACCGATCCTGAAGACATTTCAAAAATCAAAAAATTCCTCTACGAAAAACTGACAGAAAACGAAAATTGACCTCTTTTTCCGACAAAAAACCAATAAATCTCACGCTTTTTACTGATTGTAAAAAAAAATATGCAGACTATGTTATTGAATGCGTTGAAGCCGGTCACTCTGAATCCGACTGCTCAGCTTGGTACTTCGAAAAGTAAGATTTGTTCCTGATTTCTTAATGGAGACAGGGCACTTCACGCCCTGTCTCAGAATTTCAAACAAAGTTATTCCAAAAAGATAACTTAAGATTTTGACAGATTTTATTGAAAGGATTGATTATTGAAGGTCTTCGAGAGCGGCTTTTGCCTTAATGAAGAATTCGTTTGAAGGCATCAAAGTCTTGATGAGAAGAGTGAAAATCTCTTTCGCTTTGGCTTTGTCTGTTTCTCTCTTGCCGTAAGCTTCCCAATACATCGATTTAGCCGTAACGTTGATCGAATTCATACCGTCAAGTGCGATTTTGTTGTTTCTGTCAATTCTGAGAGCCTCTGCAAAAGCCCTTCTTGCGCCGATAAGATCTCTTTCATCGAGCTTCTTGAGTCCGCTTTGCGCAAATGCCTGAGCTTTCATCTTGCTGATAGTCTCGGAACCTTTGACGTCAACGACTTCTCTAGACTTCGCGACTTTGTAGTCCTCTTTGAATTTTGCACGGATCTGTTCGAGTTCTTTTTCATCAATCGCCTTAGTTCCTTCTTCGTATTTCTGGTCAGCTTCTTTCTTTCTTGAAGCAGCCTCTTTCTTGTCGTCAAGAGCAAGCTGTTTCAAATTCTTCGAGAATTCAGCTTTTTCCTCTTTTCTCTGAGCTTCTTCAGCATCCCATTTTTCGGTTTTTTCTTTCCACTTAGCCTGCTCGTCTGCAAGAATAGCCTGACGCTGTTCCTTTCTTCTCTGTTTTTCTTCGTTCAGTTTCTGAACTTCCTCTTCCCATTTTTCCTTCTGATGTTTCTGGGCATCTTTGTCCGCAACCTGTTTAGCTGCGTATTTGTTCTCTATTTCTTCTTTCTTTGCCTTGTATTCGGCATCAGTCTTGTCGTATTTTTCCTGCCAGGTCTTTTCGTACTTCTGGTTGCTTTCCTGATGCTTTACTTTAATATCGTCGCTCTTATCAGCCCATTTTGCATTTACGATAGCGATCTGAGCATCAATGCCTTCGTTATCTTTGACAAGACGGTCTTTCGTGTTTTTGTCCGATCTCTGCTTGTTTTCAAGATCTTTCTGTCTTTTTGCAGCCTCGGCATTCCACGAATCAGTAAGTTTGCTTCTCTCTTTTTCGCGGGCTTCAATCTTGCGGTCTCTGTCTTTCTGAGCCTGTGTGATCTGGCTGTCGATATTCTTTTTGAATGCAGCTTTTCTCTGTTCAAAAGCCTTGAAGTTAGCTTCAGCTTTTTTCTTTTCAGCCTGCTGGTTCTTCTGATATTTCGTATTGTCTTTGTTAAGCTCGTCGCTCTTCTGGGCAAGTTTCATGTCGATTTCCATGCTCTTGTTTTCGCATGCCTGCTCGACTGCAGCCATTTTCTTTGAGATGAAACCGTCTTTTCCGCTTTCGTGCTTCGATATTTTCTTATTAGCGGCATCAAGCTGTTTTTTGAGAGCCGGAGTCTCTTTCTCGGCGATTTTAGCTTCGATGTCGGCCTTTTCCTTGTTCAACTTTTCGAGTTCTTCGGTGTAAGCCTTTTCTGCATCTGCGGAAGCTGACTCTTTGTTTTTTGCACATTCAGCCTCGGCTGCAGAACGCTCTTTTTCGATCTCTTCCTGATACTTCTGCATTACTTCGGCATTCTTGAACATATATTCTTCAGTTGCCGCGTCGTATTTTTTAAGTTTTTCCCTCTCTTCAGACTCCTGAGCATCGTAATCCTGAAGTTTCTTGTTGAGATCGTCAAATTTTGCCTGATACTCTTTTTCGACTTCGACTTTGTATTTTCTGTCTTCGTCTTCGTTTTTCATCTTGATCTCTTCGTTCTTGGACATGATCTTCTTTTCATTCTCGTCGAACTGTTCCTGCTCGGCGGTCATTTTCTTGTCAAGTTCGGAGATCTTTTCTTCATTAGCCTTTTTCTTTGTTTCAAGTGCAAGAACTGAAGCTTCGGTCTTTTTGTTGCCGGCTTCGAGCTCGTCGGATTGTTTTTTATAACGGTCTTCCTTATCGGCTCTCATTTTTTTGAGGATGTCACCGTATTTTTTGTCAGTATCAGCCATCTCTTTCTGCATATCTTTTTCATATTGAACTGAAAGAGCGTTTGAACCTTTTGTGACACCTTTTTCCCTCTGTTCGTAAAGGGTAAGTTTGTTTTCAAGCTCAACTATTTTCTGCTCGATTTCACTGTCATCCTTCTGCCACTGATACTTCATATCGTTGATTCTTTTCGTAAGTTCGGCACGTTCGGTCTTTTTCTGTTTTTCTGCCGCAGCCGAATCTTCGTCGTACTGTTTAACCTTGGCTTCTCTTTCAAGAATTCTTGTGTTGAGCCATGTTTCAGTCGCAGTAATTGAAGCAGCTCTTTCCTTTCTGAGTTTTTCACGCTGTTTCTCGAATTTCGAATGGATCGTATCGACAGTGCGGATATCCTTTTCGCTCGGATCGGAATAAATGACCCTTTCAACCTGCTCTTTCTTGTAAACGCGGTACTTCGAGCTTGCACCCATTTCAAGGATCGCTTCATCGAGCTTTTCAGCCTTTGCAATGACAGGAATCGCTTCGTCGTAGTTTTTCGCTTTTATCGCAGCATTTGCACGCTGTATGAACTTCGAGATTTCAGCAATGTTTGCTTTAAGTTCCTTAGCCTGAACATCTTTCGTGGCTGCATCGTACAAAGCTTTGTCGGCAGCTTTGAGATCACCGGATGCATAAGCTTCCAAAGCCTCTTTTATAGCGGAATCGACATTTTTTCCTGACGATTTCTTTGCAGGTCTTACAGGTTCCTCCTCTTCTTCTTCCTCTTCTTCAGGTTCGTCTTTTGCAGTCGAGTGCGAAGAGAGCATTTTGCTCCATACTTTTGCAAGTTTTGAGGCGATTTTTTCAGTTGAAGCACCTTTATCGAAATTTACCGCCTCTTTTTCGAGACCGTTGCCCTTAGCGTCAATCAAAAAAGTTTCGATTTTTGTTTTTCCGCTCTTTTTGACGAATTTCATTTTGGAAAGAATGTAAAAATCCGATTTCCGTTTTGCCTTCAACTTTTTCAAGAATTTTTTCTGGCAATCAAGACTATCTCCGCATTTTGCAAGTTCCTTTTTCGCCTTGGCACCAAGCGAATCAGCTAATGTTGAAACGTCGGCACCTTTGACGTCATCGAGGACTTCTTCGATCGAAAGATCTATATCTTCAGCCGCAAGATGATCGTCTTCCGTCGCAGCCAGCGGCAATACCGCAGCTGTTCCGGCAAAAACGGATGAACAAATAAAAACAATAAATACAGCCAGCAAAATTTTCAGACTTTTCAAATTTTCCTCCAATATGTAATTTTCAACAAAACACCGAAAAAGCACGCCATATAACAAAACTTTGCCTTTTAAGTCAATATTTTTTTGTTAAAGTAAAACAAATACCTGTGTTGTTACAAAATTCACCCGTTCAGCTTTCCCCTTTATTTTTTTCCGCATCTGACTATAATTTTCGCCGTTCAAGGTTTTTTCAACTATTTATGGAGTCAAAAATGACAGTAAGTTACAAAGAATTGGGGCTTGTAAACACGAAAGAGCTTTTCGCAAAGGCTGTTAGCGGCGGTTACGCGATCCCGGCCTACAACTTCAACAACATGGAGCAGCTTCAGGCAATCATCATGGCGTGCGTCGAAACGAAATCTCCTGTAATTCTGCAGGTTTCCAAAGGTGCAAGAGATTATGCAAACGCGACACTGCTCAGAAACATGGCACGCGGCGCAGTCGAATATGCCAAAGAACTCGGCTACCCGATCCCCGTCGTCCTTCACCTTGACCACGGCGGCGATTTCGAAATCTGCAAACAGTGCATCGACAACGGTTTCAGCTCGGTAATGATCGACGGATCACACCTTCCATACGAAGAAAACGTCGCCCTCACCAAAAAAGTCGTCGAATACGCCCATTCACAGAAGGATTACGTCACGGTCGAAGGCGAACTCGGCGTTCTCGCAGGAATCGAAGACGAAGTTTCGGCTGAACACTCTTCCTACACTCCACCGGAAGAAGTCATCGATTTCGTCGGCAAAACGGGAGTCGATTCACTTGCAATCTCGATCGGAACGAGTCACGGTGCAAACAAATTCAAACCGGAGCAGTGCACGAGAAACGAAGACGGCATCCTTCTTCCGCCGCCTCTCAGATTCGACATTCTTGAAGAAGTCGAAAAGAAACTTCCGGGTTTCCCTATAGTCCTTCACGGCTCTTCTTCAGTTCCGCAGGATTTAGTAAAAATTATCAATACTTACGGCGGAAAACTCAAAGACGCTATCGGCATTCCCGAAGAACAGCTCAGACGTGCTGCCGCAAGCGCAGTCTGCAAAATCAATATCGATAGCGACGGTCGTCTTGCAATGACGGCAGCAGTAAGAAAAGTCCTTGCCGAAAAACCGGCTGAATTCGACCCGAGAAAATATCTGGGACCGGCGCGTGAGGCACTCAAAGAACTTTACAAACACAAAAACATCAACGTTCTCGGAAGCGCGGGAAAAGCTTAAATTTCATGGTGCCGCTCTTCTTAATTCCGGGCGGCGCCTATTCACAATATAGAAAGAATTTATTTTTTGACGTATTCTTCAAGAGAGATCTGGAAGTAATTTTTCTCTTTTTCACTTTCACTTTTTGAAGCTCTGCGCAGAACCGCAGGAATGGTTTTGTCGTTCTGATTTATGTTGTTTTCAGGAATCAGAAAAACTTCATCGTTGAAGGAAAACGGCTTCGCATCTTTGACATTTACGCTCTGAGGATCGAAAGAACTGTTTTTTGAAGCCGCCGGTGTTACCTTCTCTTCGCTGCTGAAATTAGGCTTCTGCACTTCAAAAACAAGCTCTTCAGCCGTTTTTTCGCGATTTTCAGTTTCTACCGTATGTTTTTCTTCTTCTCTTATTTCAACAACCCTTTCGTGCTCTTTCGGAACAGCGACTGCTTCCTTTTCATGGGCTTCCGCAACTATGAGCACCGAAACGTCTGTCTTCTTTTCATCAACGAAAAGACCGAATTTGAACTGAGCGCTTTCGTCACCGAGATCGTTAAGGTAAGCCGACGCCTCGGCAAATTCCCTCATTTTCGTCTTTCCGCTTATGTAAACAAGCATTTTTCTTGTTCCTTCGATTGTGAAATTTTTCAGAAGAGGATTATTCAGAGCATCTTTTACTGCATTGAGCGGAGCGTGTTCGCCGGTAGCGCTGCCGAAACCGATAACGGCGATACCCATATCGCGCATAGTGTTTCTGACATCTGCGAAATCGACATTGACTTCACCAGGATTTATTATGAGTTCGGAAATACTTCTGACAGCATATATAAGAATTTCATTAGGTTTTTTGAACATATCGACCGTGTCGTCATCATCACCGGCAATTTCAAGAAGGGTATCGTTCGGAACGACCAGAAGCGCATCGACGTTCTTACTCATCTCCCCGATTCCGTTTTCGGCTGTTTTCATTTTCTGCTTGCCTTCGAAAGAAAAGGGCTTCGTTACTATTCCTACGGTGAGGATCCCTGTTTTTTTAGCGGCTCCGGCAATGACCGGTGCAGCGCCTGTGCCTGTTCCACCGCCCATACCGGCAGTTACAAAAACCATATCACAGCCTTCAATGGCGGTCGCTATATCTATCTGGCTCTCCAGGGCCGCATCTTTTCCGCAATCGGGCATTCCGCCTGCCCCCTGACCTTTTGTCAATTTCGGACCGAGCTGGATACGCTCCAGAGTGGTAAGCTGTTCAAGCACCTGAGCATCGGTATTCGCCGCTATGATCCTGACATTGCTGTCCTTAAATATCGACCGCTCGTCTTTTACAGTTTCGTCTTCTATCATTTTTACCGCATTGCAGCCGCAGCCCCCTACACCGATAACTGCAATCTTTACGTTGTCTTTCTTACCGCTCATCCGCCTCTCCTACTCGAAAAAATTTTTAATAATATCTGCCAGTTTAGCCAACACGCCGTCTCTTTTTACAATTTCCAGCTGCTTGCGGACAGTGAAATGTCTGATTATTCCGACTGCCGTAGAAAACGCAGGGGAACTGAGAACATCCTGAAATCCGCTGCCGGGATCATCTATCTTAGGAATTCCTATTCTTACCGTCTGTTCAAGCGTATCCTCCGCAATACACTGGATATTTTTCAGTTTTGCGGTTCCGCCGGTAAGAACGACATTCGACTGGATAAAACTCTCTTTCCGACTGTCCATAAGTTTCTTTTTAACCTCGACCAGAATCTCTTCTATCCTCGGAGTTATAACTTTTGCAAGCTGTTTCGCCTTTTTCGTCGTCGGCGCATTCGTTCCGATGATAACAGTCTTGAACTCTTCCGTTTCATCGACAAAATCAGGACGTGCATCGCCGTATTTGCATTTTATTTTTTCAGCTTCTACAGGAGGAATCTTCATAACCTTGCTTATGTCGTCGGTGATGAATTTCCCACCCATAGGCATTACTGCGACATAAAGCGGATCTCCGTTGTAATAAATGGCGATATCTGCAACTCCGTCGCCTATATCAACCATTGCAACGCCCAGATCCCTCTCGTCGTTTTCAAGGACAGCCCAGCTTGAAGCGATGGCGCTTACAACTCCTCCGCTCACTATGAATCCAGCATCTTCGACTGCTTTATAAAGATTTCTGCACATAGTTTTCGGCATTGTGACTATCAGAACATCGACTTCGAGCTTTCTGCAGGCCATTCCGATAGGATTTACAATGCCGGCCTTGCCGTCTACAGTATATTTTCCTATTTCTACATTTATGATATCGCTGTCATCGGGCATCGTAATGATTTTTGCCTGCTCGATAACCCGGTCGACATCGGTCTTTTCGACCTCCTGACCTCTTACCTGTATTACGCCGTGATTGTTTATCGATCTGATCCCTTCTCCGGAAATAGCTACAAAAACAGATTTTATCCGCTTCGAAGAAATCTTTTCCGCCTCGGAAACGGAATCGCGTATCGCAGCAGCTGTAGCCTGAACATCAACAACGTCGCCCGCAATAAGGCCTTTGTTGTTTTCCGCAACACCCTTACCTATGATGGAAAAAGAGTTGTCTTCATTTATCTGCGCAATAAGTGTCGTGACTTTTTTAGTACCGATGTCAAGAGCCGCGATCACATTGTTTTTAGCCATCAAAGTTCTCCCTTTTTAATATTCTGAACACGCTTGCCGAGTATAGTTTCATACTTTTTTTCGCCGAAACTGTTTTCCACCTTGTCGAATTCGTATTCTCCAGCCCACTGATTTTCTGCAAGAAGCGAATTCATTGCATTTGCTGCATCGGTCATCATTTTTACCCATTCATCGCCCGAAAATTCATCTTTAAGACGGATCACCGTTTTAAGATTCCTGCCTGCCGAACATTCCATCGAATAACCGACAAGAACCTCGTAACTTATCGCATCAAGCTTGCAGAACGGAGAAATCGTTCCCCATTTTTCGGCGAGGAAAATAGCATTTTTAATCCTTTCAGGCCGTTTTTTATCCTCTTCGGGAGTCGAATAGTTGAGAAAAAAGACCGGCATATCGTTTGACGACTCTCCGGGAACGACCCTTTTGAACAAAATCCCGTCTGCATCGGAAAACCACATCATAAAAAGGTCTTTGTCGGAATCAGGCGATTTTTTTCTGCTGTTCACGATCATAACCGGTTTGAATTCCTCTATGTGTATTTTCACTGAATCGGGAAAAAACTTTTCAACAAAAGCCTTTTTGACCCATCCGCAAGTCGTCAGATTGAGCGTCATCTTTTTGCGGTCGGCATCAAAAAAACTGATTTTTTTGTCGAGTCCTGCTGCAAACAGAATATCTTCCCTGCCAAGACGGTAGTTGCCGCTTATTTCGACATTTTCGGGAGTTATGAGCATTTTATCGCTGTTTTTAAACGTAACGAAAGCATCTCCTGCAAAACAGAAAGCTGCTGCAAAAAGCGAAATAAAAACGTAGGTGCATAGCACGTATCCGATACAGCTCAATGTCCCGAGGAATCTTTTCATTCTGCGCTCAAGCACTCCGAAATAAGGGTTTCAATAAGTTCAAGGTATCCGATCCCACGGTATTTCGCAATCATCGGAACAAGCGAATGACCTGTCATTCCGGGAAGCGTGTTGATCTCAAGCATGATGTAGTTATCCCCGCTAACGATAAAATCGCTTCTCGTAACACCTTTGCAGCCGAGTGCAACGTGCAGTTTCAAAGCCGCTTCGGAGATTTTCTCCCTCGCTGCTTCACTTATATCTGGATGAACCGTGTATATCGTCTTGTCGCTGTTGTATTTCGCGTCAAAATCGTAAAACTCGTTTGCCGGAGTGATCTCGACATCGCCCAAAACCTTGTTTTCAAGCACCGCGACATTGACTTCGCGCCCTTTGAAAAACTTTTCGCACAAATATCTTTTTCCAATTTTGAGTTCTTTTCTGGCGCTTTCCCAGCTCTCTTCGTTTTTGATAATGTAAACTCCGCGGCTCGAACCGTTGACCGGATCTTTTACTACGAACGGAAAATCGTAAGGTCTTTCCATGTCAGCTGCCGCTTCGATTGTTTTTCCTTCCGCGACTTTTATTCCGCAATCTTTCATAACGGCGCGGCAGAGCAGTTTGTCCATGCCGACCGCGCTTGCAGTAACACCCGAATTCGTGTAAGGGATCTTCATCATTTCAAGAAGTCCCTGAACCGTCCCGTCTTCGCCGTATCTGCCGTGAAGCCCGTTTACAACTACATCAGGATTAAATTCGCGGAGCTTTTCGCTCAAATCAAAACCGACATCAATGAACTTCACGTTGGTGTAACCGCCTTCGCAAAGCGTTTTGTAAAGCATATTTCCCGTAACGAGGCTGACTTCACGCTCGTCCGACATTCCGCCGGCGATGACCGCAATTTTCATGTTCTTGTCGAGTTTCATTTTTATCTCCTCAAAAAATCAATCATACCAGAACTGAACTTCGGGTACCAGAGTAACTCCGAATTTTTCGCGCACTCTTTCAATGGCGATATCTTTCAGACGGCAGAAATCGTCGAAAGTACCTTCACCCGTGTTTATTATTATGTTAGCGTGGTTGTCGCTGAGTTTCGCGCCGCCGACGGAAAATCCTTTCATTCCGCACTGGTCAAGCATGTATCCGGCCTTGCCGTCTTTAGGATTTTTGAAAAGCGAACCTGCGCTGTGCCCTTTTATCTTGATTCTCTTTGAAAGGAATTCCAGGATCCTCGCTCTTACGTTTTCGGAAGTATCTTTCGTGAGAATAAGCTCCGCACCGTAAATCACGAAACATCCTTCAGGCTTATTGTCAAGCGAACGGTAGCTGTACTTCGGGATAAACGGAAAAACCTTGCCGTTCTGAATGACGTAGATCACGCCGACGACATCATCCCACGAAGAACCGGCAGGAGCTGCGTTTCCGTAAAGTGCGCCTCCTAAATTTCCGGGGATCCCGGCAAGGAATTCGACACCCGACAAGCCGTTCTTTATCGAATAGTCGAGCAGAGCAGCGTTGCTAACCCACGAAGGCATGAAAGTTTTGACCAGATATTCGTCGACATCGTCTGTATCGCTTGTGGAAATCGCCTTTCCCATGTAAAGCACAGGCTTTTTAACGTCTCCGGCAATAATGTTGCTTCCGCCCGAAAGGATCCTGTAATCGTCAAATTCAGTTGTAAAGCGCACAAGATCATCAATGATTTCAGGGAAATACAGATCACAGACCGCGTCTTTTACTTTTATCGTGAGAAGTTCACTTATGTCTGCGCGTTTCTTGAACTTCACTTCCCTTCCCCGTTCATAAGTTTGGCAAAAATCGTATTTACGTCTCCCGCACCGGCTGAAACTATCGCAGAAGCGCGAAATCTTTTTTCATTTTCTTTAATAATTTTAACAGCTTTATCTATATTTTCAGCATAAAAAACAAAATTGTCACCGCTCTTTAAATCCTCATAAAGCTCAAATGAAGCCCTTCCCTCAAACTTTTCGCCCGCAGAATAAACAGGAAGAACTATCAGAACTCCGACATCTTTCAGAACCTCAAGGAATTTGTCGTAAAAAGCAGTAAATCTTGAGATTCTGTGCGGCTGGAACACAAGGCAGAAGTTCTTGAACTCAAGTTCAGCCTGCTCAATAAGAGCGTGGACTTCGCTCGGATGGTGTGCATAGTCGTCAACCAGCGTCATTCCGTGCCAAGTTCCTACATTCTGGAATCTGCGGTCGACTTTGGGAACCGACTTCCAGAATCCGCGGTCGATAACAGGCAGTGAGCGGCCGGTTTTTGCCAAATATTCCGAAGCTGCAAGAAGCGCGGCGGAACGGTTTTGAAGTATATGTGTCGGTTCCGCGACATCTCCGACATAAATTTCAGTATTACCTGAAAGGAAGAAAAGCGAACCTTCCTTCATATAAAAATTGCTGCAGTCGCTGTTCTCGAATCCCTCACCGTTTCTGATTTCGTCGTGAGTCGGGAAAGAAAGAGGCGAAAACATCGCAAAAAGTCTGTCGCTCAGATCGTAACCGCGTCCGATTATCAGGTTTTCAGGCCTGTCTGAAAGGAGATAACGTTCGAAAGATTTCAGCATGTTTGCCGGAGTTTTGTAAAAATCGGCATGCTCGAACTCAAGATTTGTAATAACAAGTGAATCAGGGCACATTTTGAAAATAGAGCCGTCGCTCTCGTCAAGTTCGACAACGTAAGGCTCTCCGGCAGTAACACTTGTCAGACCGTTGCTTTTTCCGCCGGCATAAACGGAAGCTTCGACACCTGCGGCGCGAAGAAGCGCATATATCATCCAGGTCGTCGAAGTTTTGCCGTGGCTTCCTCCGACACCGATTTTGTGCTTTTTTTCAAGCAGGATCGCTAAAAACTCGCCGCGCGTAACGACTTTTATCCCTTTTTTCAAAGCTTCTGCCACTTCGGGGTTGTCAAGCGGAACGGCACTCGAACGGACAAGTATGTCGACACCGTCAAGATGAGCCGGATCGTGCCCTAAAGCACAATCTATTCCCTGACCGCGCACCATTTTAAGAAATGAACTTTCCTTCATGTCGCAGCCGCTCACAGTGTAGCCTGAAGATTTTGCCGCAGCTGCAAGACCGCTTACGCCGCTACCGCCTATTCCCATAAAATGAATGTGCATTATTTTTTTCCGCTCTTCAAAATTTTTTCTATATCGTCTGCCAGTCTGTTAGCGGAGTTTTCAAAATCGAGCTCCGCCATATTTTTTTTCATATTTCCTTCAGTTCTGAGGTATGAATTGATGAAAGAGTAAAGTTTTCTTATTCTTACGGCAGGATTGACGCTTTTAGCATCTTCGACAATGAATCCCATACTCTTTTTTGCCATAAAAACCGCGTTCTGTTTCTGGAAATAATCCTTATTTTTGGGAAGCGGCAGGTATACAGCCGGCTTTTTGAGCGCGATAAGTTCAGAAATCACGTCGCTGTTCGGTCTTGCCAGAATGATATCTGCTGCTTTTAAGAAAGAACCGCGGTTCTCGAAAAACATTTCGCAGCAGCTTTCTACCCGGTTTGTCTCATAGTATCTCTGGACTGCCGCGATCTCTCTGTCTCCGGTTTCGTGAATTATATAAAAATCCTTTGCGATTTCCGGATATTTTGTCAGCAGTTCACGAACAGTTAAATTCATCTCTCTAGCTTCTTTCTTGCAGGTAAGAATAAGAAGTTTGCGCTTGTTGGTCTGGATATCGGCAGGTTCGGCTTTCAAAATTTCCCTGTCAACCGGAATTCCTGCAACAAAAGACTTTTTGTAGAATTCATAGTCGATATTTTCCTGCATAGCTTCAAACGGGAAATATATTCTGTCGGCTTTTTTCATAAAGTCTTCATTACACTTGGAAATTTCGACATTTCCGTCAAACAGCATGATTTTTATACCGTTTATTTTCGTCGCGGCTTCAAGAACAGGCCACGCGTTAAAGCCTCCGAAACTCAAAACCGCATTTATGCCTTTAACTTTCAAAATCTGAGCAGCTTCCTGCACGCAGGACTGCATTTTCATCATTCTGACCAATCTTGAAACCAAACCTTTGGATTGAGGAAAACCGGAAATAGAAACGACCTCGTAACCTCTTTCATTAAAGATCTTGGCAAAAATAGAACCCTGTGCCAGAGCAAAAATACTCATTATACCGCGAAGTCTCAGCGTGGTCGCCAGCGAAAGAGCCGCTTTCTGCTGCTCTCTCGTATTGATGCCTGTCATAAGTACCATAAATCTCGTTTCGATCGAACTGTCCATTTTCACCTCCGAAATCAGTGCCGGCTGCTCTCGTTCGTTACAGCGTTAAGTATAAGTCCCACCATAAAAGAATAGCTTGCAAGCGCGCTCCCGCCGTAACTTATAAAAGGCAACGGAACACCTTTATTCGGCGAAAGCGACGAAACAACAAAAAGATTGATCACGACCTGAATTGCAAGCATGAGCACAAAACCGGCGACCATATAGAAATTAAACGTATCATGCAGATGAAGAACAAAATAAGTTCCTACGGCGAACATCGCCATAAAAAGCAGTATAACCGCCACAGCACCGACAAAACCGAATTCCTCGCCGATGATAGGAAATATAAAATCTGTCTGCGATTCCGGCAGATCTTTGATTTTTATGGTGGAATTTCCGAAACCTACGCCGGTGGTTCCGCCGATACTGAAAGCGACCTGCGCGCGGCACTGCTGAAGTCCGGTATCGAGCCTGTATTCGTCGCTGCACGGATTCATAAACGACTGCAGCCTTGCAACCCTGTAACCCTTGCCAGGCATAAACACCATCACGCAGAATGCCACGATCGCCAAAGGCGCAAGGTAAAGGAGATATTTTTTTCTCATTCCGCCCAAAAGGAGCATAAGCATCGAGGTTCCGCAAATGATAGTTGCAGTTCCGAGATCTTCTATTGCAATCAAACCGACAATCGCGACAACCACGACGCCGATACTGACAAGATCTTTAAGAAGCTGCACTCTTTCACCTTTTTTCGTCATAACTTCGCTGAGATAGATAACTGCGACGATTTTGGCGAATTCCGACGGCTGGAGCATCATGAAATGCAAATCGATCCAGCGTCTTGCACCGTTTCTCGTCGTTCCTATGATCAAAGTTGCGATAAGAAGAAAAATTATAAAAACGACAAGGTATCTTGATGAATTCTTAAGCCATGAAAGATTTACAAGATAAGCCGATATAAAAGCGACACCTGCAAACGCGAAATTGATTATAAGTCCTCTTATCTGCGGTAAAAGAGCCGCTTCAGCCGACGGAACGTTGAACATTTTCACATTGAAAACCATCACCATTCCGAAAACAACCAGCAGAAAAAATATCGAAAAATAGAGTCTTACAGCCTTTTCCACCCTACTTCTCCATTTTCGACCTTAACTCTTTGACTTTATTTACAAAATCCACTCCGCGCTCTTTGTAATTTTTGTACCAGTCGAAACTCGAGCATGCCGGTGAAAAGAGAACCACGCCGTCGTTTTTTGCAAGAAGAAAAGCCTTTTCCACTGCTTCAGCCATTGAATCTGCACTTTCAACATTCGCAAAACCCTTGAAATAAGGACGGATTATCTCTTTCGATGCACCGATAAGAACCACTCCTTTGCATTTTTTGTCTGCAAGAACTCTTACAGGCTCGTAACTTCCGCCCTTGTCGACTCCTCCGAGAATAAGAACAACTTTTCCGTCGGCGAATCCCGCAAGCGACTTTTCGACTGCACCGACATTTGTTCCTTTGGAATCATCAATAAATTCAACACCTTGAAATTTGTCTACAAAAGCTGTTCTGTGAGCAAGCGGATCAAATTCAAGAAGCGATTTTCTCAGGATTTCAGTGTCGCCGACCCAGTCTTTAACACCTAAAACGGCAGCCATTATATTTTCGATATTGTGGTGTCCGCGGATCTTCAGATCATCGACTTTGAGCGTTTTTCCGTCAAAATAAACATTTGTTTCATCGCATTTTATGTCGTTTGTTCCTTCGACCGAGAAGGATCTGATATCGAAATCGGGATGTTTGAAATCATCTGCAATTATTCCGGTCCCGAGAACTGCGATTCCGCCTTTCTTCAACAAATTCAAAAGGTTAAGTTTTGTATTTTTGTAGTCTTCAAAGTCTTTGTACCTGTCAAGATGATCCGGTGTAACGTTTAAAACCATCGCAACGTCAACTTTGAGACTTTTCAAAGTTTCAAGCTGGAAAGAACTGAGTTCGATAACGAAAAATTCGTAGCCTTTCCCGATTCCGTTGATGACAGGCTCGCCGATATTTCCGCACAGAAACGACTTGAATCCGGCGTTTTTAAGGAAAGAGTGAACAAGTGAAACGGTCGTTGATTTTCCGTTCGTGCCAGTTACCGCAATAACTTTTTCATCTTTCACAAACCTTCCGGCAAGTTCAAGTTCGCCAATAATTTCAGTATTTTGAGCACTCATTTTCTGCACGACCTTGTGAGTTGCGGGAACTCCGGGGCTGATTATTGCCAGATCGTATTTCAGATTTTCGTCGTATTTTGAATATTCGGCCGAATATTTTTCAAGCTGAGCCGCATTGTCGTCGTAAATAAAAATCTCATATCCCGAATTCTGCAGAAATCTGGCTGAAGAAATTCCCGAAATCCCGAGCCCCAATATCAATGCTTTCATTTCAACACCTCCGGAAAATCAAAAAGCCGCTCAAGTCTGTTGCCTCTGGAACCTTTCACAAGAAAAGCTCCTTCTTCCGGCAGCGAACCTTTAATTTCTGCAATATCACCCAAAAAAACGAGCTTTTTGCAGTTCAAAAAATCAGGTTTTATTTTATCGAATTCGCAACCGACCAAAAAAACCGCCTTTAATAGTGTAAAATTTTTTAATGAATTTACAAGTTCTTTATGCATTTTTTCGGAAAAATTTCCGAGCTCGAACATGCTGCCCAGAATCAGGGTACATTCTTTCGATTCTTTCAAGGCATATTTCTTGTAAAAATTTTCTATCGATTTCTGCATCGACTGCGGATTTGCGTTGTAGCAGTCAACGACAAAAGTGCGCTTTCCGATGATTTTCACTTCCCCTCTCATCCCGGGAAGCACACATTTTTCGACCGATTTTTTAAGATCCGGCCAAATTCCTAAAGCGGCAAAAACGACATTTGCGGCGCAGTTTATGTTTTCAGCCATAAAATCGGGGAGCTCATCAAAATCTTCTGATATAGCAGCGACTTCTTCATTTGAGTAAGTATGGATATTTCTTGAATTTTTATGTTCATCGATCCATTTTTTCATGTAAGGATCGGAGATATTTGCCGACACTACAGCTTTCGAGAAGTTGAAAATTTCAAGTTTTGCAGCAGCAAGATCGGCGTGGCTTGCAAAGTTTCCGATGTGAGCGTTTCCGATATTCGTAATCGTCACGAAATCGGGTTCGGCGATTTCGACAAGTTTCTTTATTTCTCCGCTGTGGTTCATTCCCATTTCAAGAACGAGAACTTCAGTTGCAAGAGGCATATTCAGAATGACGAGAGGCATTCCAAGATGGTTGTTGAGATTTCCAATCGTCGCCCAGACGATTTTTCCCGAAACGGCAGCCATCGAAGCAATGAGCTGACGCGTTGAAGTCTTTCCGCTCGAACCCGTAACGGCTATCACTTTGCCGTGAAAAAGTTTCCTTCTTTCATTGGCAAGAACACCCATAAATCCAACGACATCAGGTACTTGAATATAGTTTTCATCTTGAATGACATCTTCCGAACCGATACATATCACACCTTTTTTGATGAGCTCGGGAATATAGTTGTGACCGTCTGTTTTCTCGCCTTTGAAGGCAAAAAAGATCGAATTTTCAGTACATTCGCGGGAATCGATGCAGCATTTAGAGATTAGTGCATTTTTGAACTTTTTTTTTAAGCCGGCCTTTTCAAGAGCCCTTTCAAGAAGCAAAGTCGTGAACATTTATACCTCCCCAAGTGATTTTTCGGCTTCGAATCTATCTGAAAAAAATTTCTTTCCGCTCTTTGTTATCTGATAGTTCTCCGCACCTTTTCCGGCGATGAGAACGACATCGTTTTTGCCTTTGATTTCAACGGCTTTTCTGATTGCCCCAGCCCTGTCGTTTATCACTGTGACATCTGCACCTTCCGGGCATCCGGCAAGAATGTCGGAAATTATTTTCTCAGGATCTTCCGTTCTCGGATTGTCGTCTGTCACAATGATTTTGTCGGCAAATCTGCATGCCGTTTCACCCATGATCGGACGCTTTCCGCTGTCTCTGTCGCCGCCTGCACCGAAAACGATGATTATTTTTTCGTAAATGCCTAAATTCCTTAAAGTAACAAGAACATTCTCCATCGCGTCGGGAGTGTGGGCGTAGTCGATGTAGACTGCATGTTTTCCAACTTTTTCAAGGCGGCCGGGAACGGAAACATTGTTTTCTATTCTTTCAAAAGCCTTTTCTATACCGATAACCTGGCTCGCTGCCGCAAAAGCACCCGCCGTGTTGTAAATGTTGAAATTTCCGACGAGAGGGATCTTCACTTTTTTTGAAATGCCGCCCAACGTGAAAAAAACCTCGCTGCCGTCATCTGAAATTTTGTCAGTTTTTATAAATAATTCAGCAGAGTTGTCTTTTTCAGAAATTCTTATCTGACGAACATCCGAAAGTTCTTCGGAAAGCCTTTTTCCAGCTTCGTCGTCAATATTTATCACTGCCGTTCCGCCGCGTTTAAGATGCTCGGAGAACAATTTTTTTTTTGCCTGATAGTAGTTTTCGAAAGTTTTGTGAAAATCGAGGTGGT
>CAMZDX010000012.1 GCA_947305505.1 uncultured bacterium
GAAAAGTTTTGCGTTTTTCGGAGCCTCTCTGTTGAGCGTATCGGCAAGATCGATCATGTCGTAACCCCAGAAATTTCTTTGCATTCTCGCTTCGGCAGCTCCCTGTGCCCCGCCGATGAGTTCGTTATAAAACGCAGCGCCACGTTTTGCAAATTTTATATTCGGCGAAATTAGAGAGACTGCAACAAGCGTAAACAGCGCCGAAACCACCATGTTTTTCTTAAAATCACTTGTTTTTATTAGCTTTTTAGCCGCTTCTTCAATCACGAAAACCCCGGCCGTAAGCATCAGGGGATAGCCTGTGAACCAGTGTTTTATGCCGCCGAAAATTGGAACGCTGGGAAGCGCAATGAGGAAAATCGGGAAAAGCGAGCCTGAAATCATTGCGAAAGCGGCCTCTTTTTCACAAGTTTTTTCACTTTTCAGAAAATCTCGGCAGAAATATATTATTCCCGCAAAAAAGCAGACGAGTTGGGGAGTCGGAGTGGTGAAAAAAGTCATTGCCCACGGAAAGCTGAAAGGGAAGGGACCGTTTTTAAGCGGCGTTCCGAAGTAGTAATTGAGGTAGTTTACGTGTTTTCCGTGAAATTCGGCGTAGGTCATGAGCCTGTTGAACGTGTTGAACCACATTCTGGGCCAGATCAGGAAATATACCGGAAGAGAAATTATCACCATGAACCAGAAAACTTTCGGGATCGCCCTGAAAAATCCGGTGAAAGAGCCGAAACCAGCCTCTTTGCGGTATGAAAAAGCGTAGAAAAAAAGCCACGAAATGAATAGAACTATCGGAATAAAGAGGACGTTGTGTTTTGTCGCCATGCCGAATGCAAAAAAGAGTGCAGTAAGTGCGTGAACGGAAGTCCTTTTCGTTTTGAGGCAGATTATGTAGAGAATGAAAGTTGTGCTCCAGAAAAAAAGTATCGGCATATCGAAGCAGGCAAGGTGCGAGTGGAAAAAAATATGCGGCATCATGAAAAAGAGGAGCGGACTTACCGCTGCAGTGAGACGGCTGAAGAAAAACAGGCCGAAAAGATAGATCATAAGTGCTGTCAGAGCTGCGAACACAGCCGCAACGAGACGAGCCGAGAGCGGTGCCGACATAATTCCGAGTTTCCTCGTAAAAATAAACTGCGAAAGGCCGAAAAGCTCTTTTATAAAGGGCGGATGCTCTGAATTGTAGTTGAAATACCGGTCGATTTCCTTTTTCGTAAAAATCTTCGCAAAATCGCCGTTTGATATGTTTGTTCCGATTGATTCGTACCAGTCAGCCATGTATGTCGCCGCTTTCATGTAAAAGCCTTCGTCACGGACAAAACCGATTGCGTCGGAAGTCAGGAAAATCATTAAAAAAATGAAAATTGCTACTATCGCGGCAATCAGAAAATCTATTTTTTCGAAGCGGTTTTTAAAGTTCATCGGTCAAATATCCGTTAAAAACAAAGTGTCTCTGCCTGTCATCCGTTACAGTAAGCTTTATTGTAAGTTCTTTAATGTTTTCAGGTATTTTTTCACTTTTTTCAGTCACTTTTGAAGTAAACGGGCTCGTATATTTCAGCAGAATTTGTTCGTCAGCCGAAATTTCGACAAAAACGGGAGCCCGGTTTCTCGAGTGATATGCCGATTCCGCAAAAACCGAATTGAAGTAAAGTTTTCTGCTGTTTTTAGGCACATCAAAGAGTATTTCGAGTGTTTTTCCGCTTTTCGGATGAGCCCATACCGCCTGTTTCTGGTATCCGTTGAAAGAAGCCGTCGTCAGGCCGACATAATTCCACGTTTCGTCGGAACACTGCCACTTCGTTTCGGAAACTTTGTGACAATCTTCGCTTTTTTCGCCGTCAGAAAATGCGATTCTCTTTGCCTTGCCGATATCTCGGGAGAAAACAAGAGTTCTCTTAACCGTTTTGAAAAGCGTTTCGGCAAGAATGACCTCTCCTTTGCCGGCTTTGAAAGTCTCAAGAACCTTCAAATTTAATTTTTTGACATATTTTTCGTGCGATTGTTCCGATTTTAACAGTAAAAAAACTCGGTCATCGCTGCTTTTCATCATCGAAACAGATCTTTCGGTCGCATTTTTCAAGTCTAAAACGACCGGGAAAACGCCTTTTCTGAGATTTTTCAAAAAGTCCAGATCCCAGTCGTTTTCAGTAAAAACAAGGTCTCCGCGTTTGAAATTTTCGTTGAGGATTTCGGCGAATTTACGCTCGGTTTCTTCATCAAGCGCGTTTTTGTTGCTGAGTCCGCTCCACCAGAAAATAAAAGTGGAAAAAATTGAAATCACAAATAGTGCAAGAAAAATTTTTCCGATAATTTCGTAATATTTTTCGATGGTTGCGGATAGAGACAAACTATTCTCCTCTTCCTGCGATGAATGCCGCGTAGTTTGCAGCCTTAGCCGCATCGGTCGGTGAAAGTTTCATTAGAGCCTTAAGCCAGATCTCTTTCGGAATTGCCGAGAAAGGCTCGATCGAAGACATGAGTCCGAGCATAGCGATATTCGCAGTTTTACCCGATTTGTCGCCGATTTTCGCAACAGTTTCAAGAACATCCGTTTCGATGACTTTGTAGTTTGTGAGAGCTTTTCTTATATCTTCGATTTTCGGGTAATCCTCTTTTTTTGCGTTCGCCGGAAGCGACTCGAAGCGGTTGAGAATTATCGTTCCGTCCGGCTTCAAAAGGTCTAAAAATCCGTTGCAGAAAACTTCGGAAGTTTCCATTACAACGAGTACATCGGCACTTTTCGGTGAAAGTATCGGGCTGAAAACATTGCCGCATGCGAAAGTCGAAATTACGCTCCCGCCCAGCTGTGCCATGCCGTGGGTGTCGCCTTTTACGATGCCGGTTTCGCCGTACGGAGTGTGAAGAGCGACTTCGCTCAGGATTTTGCCGAAGAAAAGGTTGCCCTGTCCGCCGATGCCGCGGATTGCGATTCTGATTGATTCGGGAAGAAGCTCTTTTGCAACTGTAACTTCCTTGATTTCTTCAGGAATTTTAACTTCTGTTGCGGCTTTTTCCTTCTTTTCGGCTGCTTCGATCGGAACTATCGCGCCGAACGGGCATCTCTGCATGCATATCTGTTTGTTCCCGCCGCAGTTTATGCACATGTTCGTGAACTCAGGACCTTTTTCCTTATCGAATTTGATGCCTGGGCAGACGTTGCATCTTCCGCATTTCTTGCACTTTTCGGCGTCGATTTTTATCGTTCTTTTCTTCTGCGACTTGTCCATGATCTGCTGGCACGGTCCTTCGATGACTAGGTTGGTGAATTTGCCGCTTTCTGCGTCGTCGAGAGCTTTTTCGAGAGCTTTTTCGATTCCGGCAAGATCGTAAGCGTTGACTGCGACCACATCGCATTTTTCAGCTGCAATAGCCTCTTTCAGCCTGAATTTGTTTGGTACGCCTGCGAGGTTCGCGTAGCTTGTCGGTGCCGGCTGGCCGCCGGTCATAGCCGTTACACTGTTGTCGAGAATGACTTTTACGCCGGGAACGTTTCTGAAAACGCCGTTTCTTGTCGCGTCAAGACCGCTGTGGCATTCGCACGAGTCTCCGATTACGCTGACGACTTTTGACGCCATTTCGGGTCTGCTGAGGCAGAAACCCTGTCTCATCGAGTCGCTTCCGCCCATGCAGAGGACTGTGTCGATTCCTTTGTTGATGAAAAGAAGGGTAGAGCAGCCGATTTCGCCGAAACCTGCAAAAAGTTTTCCTTTCTTTCTAAGATTTTCAGCCGAAAGTGCATAACCGCGGAAAGGACATCCGGGGCAGATCGAAGGCGGGCGAACAAGCGGTTTTATTAACGGTTTTTCCGATTCTTTGTGAAGTTTAATGTCGATAAAATCTTTAAGGAAATCGATGACATCCTGCGGAGTCCAGTCGGTGAGAACTGAATATTCGGGTTTTCCAATGACTGCGATTCCGGCAGCTTCGATTTTTTCCTGCAAAAATCTGTCGCCGTCTTCAAAAACGAAAAGTTTCCCTTTGATTTTAGACGTAAAATCGCGGATCCTGCTTATCGGAACAGGGTTCGCGATCGACATCGAAAGAATCGACGGATTGAGACCGACATTGAGAAGAGCCTCTTTGACAATGATCTCGCTTTCGCCGACAACGACGATACCGAAGTCGTCAGTTCCAATCGTCTCTTTTATGAAAGTATCGTTTTGTTCAGTGAATTTAAGCACTTCAGGAATTCTGTGAGTGGTTGCTTCATTGTAGTTTCTTCTCGCTATTCCCGGCATGAGCATCCACTTTGAAAGATCGGCAGGAACGGGCTGCGGCTCGACCTTGCGCGGCTCTCTCGTGACGACGAGACCTTCGCTGTGAGCTAAAATACCGCTCGGCAGAATGCAGACCTGAGTCTTGAACATTCTCGAAAGGTCGGCTGCGATGAAAGCCATGTCGTAAAGTTCCTGATGATTTCTGGGCTCGAGAACCGGAATCCTTGCCGCGCTCAGGAAATATCTCGCATCGATGACATGCTGCGTGCTCGAAGGAACGTAGTCAGTCGCCGCGTAAACTACGAAAGCGCCCATCTGACCGGTGTAGAAAGCCGAAGTTGTGATCGTATCGGCAGCCTGGAAGAGGCCGGGGATCTTCATCGTAACTACGCTGTCCATGCCTGCGACCGCGTGACCGATAGTTACTGCGACGGCGTTTGCCTCGTTTACGCTCCAGCCTACAGTCATTCTGTCCTGAACATATTTGAGGTTTTTATCGATGACTTCGGTGCTCGGAGTACCCGGATACCCGTCAGCAGCGTGATAACCCGCATGAACTACGCCGAGAGCGAAAGCGCTGTTGCCCTGAAGAATGAGGCGCGTTCCCGCCGGCGAATCGACAAGTTTCAAAAAATCAGCCATTATAATCTCCTATATTTATACTATTTTTCGATACCGGTTCTTGCTTCAACACCTTTCGTGTAGTAGTGTTTGATCTCTTTCATTTCAGTGACGAGATCTGCAAAATCTATTATTTCCTGCGGCGCGTATCTTCCGGTGATGATGACTTCAACTCCTTCCGCGCGGTTTTTGACTGCGTCGATAAGCTCTTCCGCGGAGAAAAGGTGATAGAAAAGAGCGATGTTTGCTTCGTCCATGATGACGACATCGTGTTTTCCTTCCTTCAGAATTCTGCTCATTTCGGCAAGACCGTCTTTCGCGATCTTGATGTCGTGTTCCGTCGGAGCTTTGACGATGAAGCAGTCTGCACCGTACTGTCTGATTTCTATATTTTTGATAAATTCGGGAACTTTGAGCTCGCTGTATGGCATTCCTTTAACAAACTGGCCTATGAAAACTTTTTTGCCCGCCATAGCCGCTCTCAGTGCAAGCCCGAAAGAAGCTGTCGTTTTTCCTTTTCCGTTGCCGGTGTATACCTGAACGTAACCTTTGCAGTCTTCCATTTTTTCCTCCTATGAGTTTTCCTTGATTTCTTTCAGTGATTCACGAAGAAGCGGCATAGATTTGGCGATAGTTTTTTCAATTTTTTCTATGTCGTCTTCATTTTTTATAGTAAACGAAATTTTGAAGCTGTTTCCTTCCGCAAAATCAGGGAAGATTATTTCTCCGCCGGTGGAAGCGCAGAATCTGTTTTTCAGTTTAGTGAAAGCGGCCTGTTTTTTGCTCCAGAACGGATAACGCAGGTTGTAAAGCCTCGTCATGAGTTCTTCGCCCTTTGTTTTTTCCGACAGAGTTGTGTCGTCGAGAATTTTGAAAAATCCTGCCGATTCAAAAATTTCGTTAAAAGGTTTGCCCTCACGCAGCCCGATTTCGCGGGTGTAGCGGACAAAGTTTTTGAACGAATTCGCGTTGAGATCGGCTTTTTCGAGAATGTTAAGCGAAAATTCGAGAAGTTCAGGCTCTTTCCGGAATGATCCGACGATTTTCGGGTTGATTCCGCGCTTTTCTAAAATCGAAATATCCATGATTACCGCGTGAAAGTTCTGACGCCCATGCTTTTCTGCTGGTTCTTTATCATTTTGTTCTGAAGCTTTGTCAGCCCTTTTCTGTCAAGCATAAGCTGGTACCACTGTTCGCCGTATTTTTCCATTTTGAACTCTTTGTTGTTCTGGAAAGCAAGAAGGTGTTCCTTTATTTTCGGATTGTCTGGCATGATTTTCGTTGCTTTTGTCAGAGTTGCAAGAGCTTTTTCGCGGTCGTCCAGCTCTTCTTCATAGAGATACGCTATTGCGGAATAGACGAAAGGATCCTTTTTGTTGAAACGGATGAGCAGATCAATGTTTTTGTCGATATTTTCGGTTTTTTTGTTTTTGATGCAGCCGATTATGTACATCAAGTATCCCATCATTATTCTCGGATTCGAGTTCTTAAGATATTTGTAAGCTTCACCGAATTTTTTCTGCGTGTATAAGATTATTCCGATCTGCGTGTCGATCTGCGCCTGAACCAGAAAGGCATATTTGTTGTAGCGGTAACCCTCTTTCAAGGTTTCTATCGCACGGTCAAAGTGCTGTTTCTGTATCTCGATGTTCGCTCCGGAAAAAATGAATTGAAGTTTTTTCGAGAAAAACCTCTGAAAGAATATAAAAGCGGCGAAGAAAGCGAAAATACCGAGAAAAATACCGAGTCCGACATTTACCAAAAAACCGATGATAAGCCCTGTAACAATGCCGATACCGAGTGAAATAAGCAAACTGAACATGAAAATACTCCTTTAAAAAAACCGCGTAAATCTAATAATATAAGAGTTTATTTCAAGAAAAATCAGCTGAATTTCGGGAAAATTTTATTCGGATCAAATGATTAGTAGCAGTAACCCTGAACACAAGGCATACCGGAGCAGCATTCGCTTACGCCTTCAACACACTGCTGACCTGCCGGAACGCACTGTGCAGCATTGATGATGGTGCCTGCCGAGCATCCGCTTGTCGAGGTTTTTGCTTTGCAGATAAGTTCGCCTGATTTGCACTCATAGCATTTTGCCGGCGGATTCGTTGCGCCTGAGTTGAGTGTCGGGCAGTTGTCTGTCGTTGAGGAGCAGACAGAGGTGATGCATTTCGAATCATCCGGAGAATAAATCTCGCCGTTCGGGCAGAGACCGCATGTTCCGGGATTAGCTTCTTTTGCGCATTTAAGTCCTGCAAGACCTTTTTCAGCATAGCAGCAACCGGTCGGGCAGTTTGTATCCGAACATGCTTTGCCGGAAGCATAGATGTTCAAGCAGCGTGCAAGTTTGGTGTTGCATTTAAGACCGGGCTGCATCTGGCAGTCGTCATCAGAGGTGCAACCTTTTGCACATTTTCCGCCGGTAACGCAGATCATGCAAGCACCGCAGTCGTTATCGGTCGTACACTGTTTGCCGGCATTGTCTGTTGCGCAATTGGGGTCGGAGCCGGTGTCTGTTGCTGTGTCTGTGTCTATATCTGTTACCGTGTCACCTGTGTCTTCATCGACTACCGCTGTCGTGTCCGTGTCATCATCAGAACCTGTGTCGGTCTGGACGTTTGTGAACGGATCATCACCGCATGCAACGAACATGAAAAGAGCTGCAACTAATGCAGATGCAAAAAACATTTTTTTCATCTTAAACCTCCAAAATATTAAATAACTGTCAAATTAACTCAAAGGCGGAAAGTATTGTAGTCTGAAAAAGTTTTTTTTCAACAAAAAAGTGAAAGAAAAAAATATTATTCTCCAGCCGCTCTCAAAACTTGAATTTTTACTGATTTAGAAGAAGATGTTGCGTTCATTGTTTTTGATTTGTAGAGGAGCAATCATGAAAAAGTTAACCTTTATTATTTTCTTGAGTTTTTTATTTGCGACGGCTCTTTCGGCAGCAGACATGGTCGTAAGAGTTTCTGAAGAAAATCCCGGCAGCAACTGTACTTATGGAGGAATGAAGATCGAAGTCGGCTCTGACGACAACGGCAACACAGAACTTGACAATATCGAAGTTGATCAGGAAAAGACGACATATGTCTGCAACGGCGCAAACTCCAGAGAGATTGTCTCGGTAACAGATGAGCCTGAAAACGGAATGTGCAGCCCTCGAAAAGGTGTTAAAATTGAAATCGGTAACGATACGAACGGTAACGGCACACTTGAAGAAGGTGAGGTCAATCCTGCTAAGACCCGTTACATCTGCGACGGCGCAGACGGCAAAAACGCAGTTTCAAAAATCTCCGAAGAGTCGGCAGGAGGCACCTGTACATACGGCGGAGTAAAAATAGAAGTCGGTATTGACGAAAACGGCAACGGCACGCTGGATGAAGAAGAAATCGACAATTCTCAAACCAAATATGTATGCAAAGGTGCAGACGGCGAGGACGGCAAAAACGCCCTTGCAAAAGTTTCGGATGAACCTAAAGGCGACAACTGCCCGAATAGTACGGGAATAAAAATCGAAACCGGTATCGATACGAACGGAAACGGAGAACTCGACCAAGGTGAGGTCGCAGACACGCAGTATATCTGCAACGGCAAAAACGGTGCTCAGGGTGCTCAGGGTGACAAAGGCGACAAAGGCGAGCCCGGTAAAAACGGTGCTGACGGTGAGGACGGTGCGCAGGGAGAGAAAGGCGACCAGGGTCCGAAAGGCGATCAGGGCGAGCAGGGTGCAACCGGTGCGACAGGCGAGCCCGGCAAAAACGGTGCGGCTTCTCTCGTTTCAGTTGTTGAGGAACCGAAAGGTGAAAACTGTGCTGCCGGCGGAAAGAAAATCGAAGTCGGATTTGACGCAAACGGCAACGGCACGCTTGACGAAGAAGAAATCGATCCTGAAACGGTTTATTATGTCTGCAACGGACGTGATGCCGAGGAAGCAGGCCTCACATCTTCTTCAACAGGATGTTCGGTAAGTGCAGTTGACGGAAACGATGATGCGTTCCTTCTGTTTTTTGCGGTTATTGCAATGATGGGTGCTTTTGTTGCGGTCAGGTTTGCTCGCAGATAGGAGGCAGTTATGAGAAAAATATTTCTGCTTTTTTTGTTTTTTGCTTTTCTCCCGCTTTCAGCAGGACAGATAATCAAACAGGAAGTGGTTGATCCCGGTGATGAGAACTGTCCGGCCGGAGGAATCAAGGTTTCTGTTGGAGAAGATTTAAATACAAACACCGTTCTGGATGAAAACGAAGTCGCTTCATACGCCTATGTGTGCGACGGGGAAAACGGATGCAATGTCATTGTGAAAGTTTCTCCTTCTTCTTCCATACAGGATTCACAATGTGAAAAAAATTCCGGTATTGTGATTTCAAGCGGTTTAGACTGTAATTCCGACGGCAATATAGATAATGACGACACACTGTCGCATGATACAGAGCTTTG
The DNA here is from genome assembly GCA_947305505.1 of uncultured bacterium. Taxonomy (GTDB): domain Bacteria; phylum UBP6; class UBA1177; order UBA1177; family UBA1177; genus UBA1177. The sequence continues at coordinate 9,279 of CAMZDX010000012.1, forward strand.
TTACGGATCGAAAGGAAGTAACGGAAGCGGATCGGCGGAAGGCGGAGAATCTGAAGGCGGTGCAGACGGTACAAACGGCAAGACAACCGAATTTGTTATAACGGATGAGCCTGCCGGAGATAACTGCGCAGCCGGCGGCAAAAAAATCGAAAACCGCTTTGACGCAAACGGCAACGGTGAATTCGAAGAGTCGGAAATCACTGTAAAATATGTCTGCAACGGCGAGAGTCTGCAGGGAAGTAAAGGCGAGCAGGGCAATCAGGGAGTTGCAGGCACGGACGGCAAAGACGGCGCAAAAGGTGCAAAAGGTGAGCGCGGAGATAAAGGCGAACAGGGTGAAGCCGGAATAGCAGGAGAGGCCGGAGAAACCGGTGCCGACGGATACGATTCTCTGATCAGCGTGGTTGATGAACCTGCTGGAGCCAACTGCACAAACGGCGGAAAAAAGTTTTTGAACGGTTTTGACACGGACAGAGACGGCGTTCTTAGTGAAAGCGAAGTTAAGAGCAGCTATTATGTCTGCAACGGCGAAGATGCCGCCGAAGCAAGCGAAACAGCGGCAAGTTCCGGTTGTTCTCTTACAGTTTTCTAATAAAAATCAGAAAAGATCCTATTATTTGTAAAGCGCCAGATAACTTGAAAGATAGATTTCGGCTCTGTAACCGTTTTCGTCTGTGACTACGGGAATATATACTTCACCGTTAAGGTATGCCGCGTATGAAAAAACGTTCGTGCCGCTTGCAAGTGCGTCTGTAATGTCGGCTTCGAGCAGAGTGACGTTTTTGCCGGGGCACCATCCGGCGCGGCCGTAAGGCCACGAACCGTATTGGTTCGGAACGGTTCCGTTTTTGACTTCTTCAAAACAACCGTCTGATGTTCCTGCCTTGTCAAAAAGGATTTTGAAATCGCTTCCGTTGACCGTGAAAACTGATTCGAACTGGCAGAATTCGGCGCAGTTTGCTTCTTCCGATCCGTTTCCGTGGCCTGTGATATATGCGAAAATCTTCGCTTTCTTTATCTCTTCTGATATTTCGATATTCATAGGTTCAAACTTTGAATTGTGGTTCTCGTCGAACTGTGTCGTCTGGTTGAAGAGCGGAACGAGAGTGTTTTTCCCGTTCTCTTTTTTCTCCACGAAAATAAAATCGAGATTGTTGACATAGTAATCGCCGTCAACGGTAAATCTGAAATTGTATCTGCCGTCCTTCTCGAACATGGGTTTCAGCGGCGTTATGTCGGTAATCCACTTTCCGCTTCTTCCGTAAGTCGTGATCCAGCGGCCGATTTCGGTTTCGCATTTTTCACCTGTATTGTCGCAGAGGAAAAGCCTTTCAAGTCTGTCCCATTCGCATTTTTTCGGGTTGTCGCAATTCTGTTCAAGTATGATGTAAAGTTCGCCGTTTTCGGAAAGTCCTTTGAAATCTATTGAAAAATCGATGTTCTTGTTCCATCCTTCCTCTTCGAAAGGAACATTGTCAATTCCTTTGAAAATCGTAGAGTTTTCGGAATTTTCTTCAATAAAATCGGACATTTTCTTTTCATAATCGTAATATTCCGCCTCTTTGTATATATTGTCGAGTTCAGGCGGAAGAGTGCTTGAATTCCAGCTTGAAAATGAGCCGCCTTGTCTGATTCTGCGGAATCGGTCTATGCCGAAGAAGAAGTCGGAGTTGTTTTTCAGCCACTCTGTTATCCAGCCCTCTTTTTCCGATATCGGTTGGGAGACGTAATGGATCCTTTTCAGAATATCATGGTTGTCCACCATGTACATGGCGTCGTCAACCGAATCTTTTATCAACTGGATTTTTTCTTTGGCAAGGTTGGCATCATTAGTGTCTACTAAAAAGAAAATGTGGATATTTCCCGGATCTTTGTCAAAAAGGCCGTAAAGGCGTGTCTGCCAGATCTGAGTGCTTGTCCTGTTTTTGCTGCGGTAAAACACAAAAAGATAATTGTCGTCTTTGGAATAATTTTCGGCAAAGTTCCACTCTCCGGAATCGAGCGGCAGCGTAAAGTCGCATGCGTAGTCACCGAATGAGGTGCCGCATTCCAAGTCTTCAAAATCGGGATTGTTTACCGTTTCTCCAGATTCGTCTTCATCGGAAATTTCAGTCGCATCACTGTCGGAGTAGTGATCCTGATCGCCGTTTTGTTCATTTTCGTTGTTTTTACTTTCGGAACATGCCGCAAAAATGAGCAGTGCAGCAAAGACGATAAGGTGGAATTTGTTGAATTTCATCTTTTACCTCGCGATTTAATTTACTGATTTTATTAAAGAAAAAAGTGTCAAGCTTAGAAAACCGTTATGGAGCATCCGGAGGAAGATTCGCTTTTGCCGGTAGTACTGTCCTCTTTCATGCAGTATTTCGAACAACCGTCGCCGTCAATCTTGTTGCCGTCGTCGCATTGTTCGCCGTCATCGAGGAATCCGTTTCCGCAGTTTGCCTTATCTCCGTTTCCGGAATTGTTGTTGCTGCCGTTGTCGTCGTAGCAGCCCGATTTATCCCAGCCCATGCAGTTTTTAGTGCATTTTGCAGTTCCGCCTTCTGGTGCGCCGGCAAGCTGTTTGCACGGGATTGTGTCGCCGTCGCAGATTTCTCCGGGATCTACGTTGTTGTTGCCGCAAAGTTCTCCGCCGCCGCCTTCACATGTGCTCGTGTCATAGCCTGTACAATTGGAATTACAGTTTGCGTATCCGCCTGTGAAACTGCTGTCGATGGATTTGCATGATTTGTAGCCGCCGTCGCATTTTTCACCATCTTCCTTGACACCGTTTCCGCAGTTTGCAACTGTTTCGGTTCCTTTTGGAAGAATTTTGTTGGAAATGCATTCATAGCCGGAACGGGTTTCATTGTAGTTGCATTTTGCTATGCACTGACCCTGGTAACATTCAACTTTGCTGGTTCCGTTGTAGCAGTCCGAATTTTTTGTGCATGTTGCCGAGCAGTAACCGCCTGTCCAGCCTGCATCCGTAATACATGTCGGATTTGCAGCCGTGTTGATGCAATCTGTTGCCGACGTGCAGGCATCTCCGGCTCTTCCGTTTCCGCCGTTTGCACAGTCATTGTCGACTGTTCCGTCACAGTCGTCGTCTTTGTCTGAGTAGTTGCCGTAGCAGCCGTCGACCGATGCCGTTGCGACACATGCGCCGCATGTTCCGTTCTTTGCGCCGACAACCATTGCGTTTGCGTCAACTATACCGAAGCCGTAGCAGGGTGAGTGCTCTTTTGATCCGCCTTCGATCCATTCGTCGCTCTGCGTCGTCCATCCGCCTTCGCTGCAGTTCGTCGAGGGTTTGAAAGCCGAAGATTTTATGCAGTTCATCGCACCTGAGAAAGTGATGTCCGGGTTTGCCGCGAGCATTAAGGCCACAGCACCTGCCGCAACAGGCGTAGCCGCACTTGTTCCGCTCATTCCGCTGGTATAGTCGCCGGCAGAGTCAAGGCTTCCCATGCAGCCGTAGGAACATGCGTAACCGTAGCTGTTGCCCTGAATATCGGTCGTGTTGTTTCCGGCACCTGCCGAAATATCGATTTCAGTACCGTAATTTGAATAACTTTCCATAGAATTTGACGAACTGAGTGCGCTGACTGTCAGGAAGTTGTTGTCTTTGAGGAATTTATTCAGATTCGTATTGCAGTGCGAGTTTCCTGCAGCCCAGAGGAAAATTGTTCCTTTGCCGTTTCTGCCTTTGGTTCTGCCGTAATTGACACCTTCCGAGCTGTTGTTGTCTGCGGGAACGCTGACACAGTTGTTTCCCTGTTTGTCCTGTGCGCCCCAGCTGTTGCTTACGACCCATGCGCCGTTGTCAACCGCATATTTCATTGCTTCAAGTGTCGCATTTGCGGAAGCGTATTCGTAGTAGCTGTCGGAGATCAGTCTGATCGGAATGATCGGACAGCCCCAGCATGAAGCCGAAACACCCTGGCCGTTGTTGGTTTTTGCCGCAGCAAGTCCGGCACATGCCGTTCCGTGCGGAACGCCTTCATGGTCATTGCCGTTCTTTGCAGTGTTCGGTGCGCCGCCCAGACTGCCTATATAGTCTTTGCCGAGATTCGAAAGGACATTGAGGTCAGGATGTGTAAGATCGACACCCGTGTCAACGATTGCGATTCTGACATCTTTATTTTCAGCTGTTTCCGTATCCCATGCGTGCTGGGCGTTGATTTGAGTCAAATGCCACTGTTTCGAGAAGTACGGATCATTCGGAGTGGTTGCTAGCGGTTTGAATTTCCAAAGCCAGTTAGGCTGAGCCCAGCGGACAAGCTGTCTTGTGTACAGTGCGTTCGCAATTGCGAAAGGATCAGTACCTGCTGGCAGCAAAACTGTGTAAAAATTAATGTCTTCGTCAGTTTCAACAACTTTGAGACCGTAAAATTCAAGGATCTTTTCCTGTTCTTCTTTGCTTGTATATTTCGAGAAGACAAGGTTCATGGTTCCGTCGAGAACTATCGGAGTGTTATCAGCGTGATATGTGAGGACAGGCCATGCCTGAACGCCGTTTTTTGCAAGGATATTGCGTACCTGCATCCAGTTTTTGCGGTCAAATTCGTCAATATTGATTTTGAAAGCTCTGAAGTTGTGCGAATCGAAAGTGACATCCGAAATCATGTCGGTGATCAGAATGCCGTTAAATTCAAGACCGCGCAGAGAGTTCAGATCGACAGAGTGGGGAATCGCGATTTCATCATATTTCTGCAGAAGATACTGCGGTTCGCCGTTCATGTGATAATAAAAGGTATCGTAAAGAAAACCGTTTCTTTCGATAAGTTTGCCGAGAACGGGCTCTTCTTCCTCTGCAAAAAGGACTGAAAAAGAGCAGATCGAGAGCAGAAGAATGAATAATTTCCTGAGAGCGGACATTTTTTCCTCCAAAAATTATCAAAACAAAAAAACTAAAAATCAAAGCAAAAACAGTGCCTTAGAAAAATAGTCAATAAAGTCGGTCAGTTTCTAAAGCACGAAAAACTAACAATTGTAGCCTTAAAAAAATCAAAATCAAGAGGTTTTATCCGACTGAAAATTTATCTGTGCTTTTTTTTTTTATCTGCTAGAATAATGCGTTTTTGGGGGGGGCTCACATGAAAAAAATATTTTTTACAGTTTTGTTTGTTTTAGTTTTTTTGGCAGCCTGCGGCAATGCCAGAAATAATATTTACAGTGGTTTAGAGGATGTAGACGACACGGAAGAAGAACCTTCCGAAGTGACTGATGAAGATCATGACAAAATAGAGCGCCCCGACGAAGCTCCGAGACCGGGCGGCGGCGGAAACGGCAATTCGAACGACTCAGACGGATCGAAAGACGATGATTCGGAGATCCACGATGATGAAACCGGCGATGATGACGGAAGCGAAAATCCTGTTTCCGATGAAGATAACGGTGAAAATCCCGATGAAAATCAGGAAAAACCTGATGAAAACCAGGGAGAAGACGGGATCTATGCACTTGAGCCCGATGTTGCAAAGTGCACTTCCGGAATTCCCTCAGACAGTGAAAAGCTGAAAGTTCTGAACAGAATCAACTATCTCCGTGCGATTCATAAGCTGAAACCTGTTCAATACGATGATGCTTATGATGAAATGACAGGCGAGTGTGCTCTAGTTATCGCGGCAAACAAAAATCTCAGCCATACGCCCGAAAAGTCGTGGAAATGCTGGTCTCAGGTGGCTTACGACGGCTGTTATTCAAGCAATATAAGTCTGGCTACGGCAACGAATTACGATCTTTCTGCAACAGACAGTGCGGAAATAGTTGACGGTTTTATGACCGAAGAAAACGAAGTTCCGCCGACAACGCTCGGACACAGACGGTGGTTTATTGATCCGTGGCTTAACAGCATCGCGTTCGGACGTGCAGACTACTCCGACGGTTCCGGACATTTTGTTCTCGGTTCGGCGATAAGAGTTATAAACAGAGATGATCCGAACGATCAGCAGGATATTTCAGATACCGATATCAAATTTGTCGCATATCCTTTTGAAAACTATCCGCAGGAGCTTTACAACGACAATGTAATGATGTCGTTTACCGTGATAAGTGACAGAAACAGCAAAATCAACAACGGAACTAACGTCGATTTTGCTTCGGCAACGATCGCGATAATTGATCCCGCTAACAAAACCATGAAAGTGAAGGGGATTGAATGGGATAATCAGTATTACGGAGTTCCCAACAATCTGCGCTGGTACACCGAGGGAATAAAGCCTAATGTGAAATACAACGTCACAATCAAAGCGCAAGTCAACAACAATTCGGAATCTTATCAATATTGGTTTGAGTTGAAGTAAATGAAAAAAGTGTTATTTTTATTGAGTTTTTTGCTTGCTTTCGTCGTTTCGTGCGGAGACGGCGGAAAGAATGAAGGTGATTCTGAAAATTATTTAGACGGACAGAATCACGATGCCGATTCGGAAAATACGGAAATCAGCGATTATGATTCAAATCCGGATAATAGCGGAAAAACAGATGATCCCGTAGATCCTGACAACGGTGAAGGCGGCGGCGAAAATAATCCGGTTGAAAATCCGGACGATGACAAACCGTCGGAAAATACTGAAAAATACTGCATTCTGGGTTGCAAAAAGGCTGCCGACTGCATTACGGGAACCCCGACCGCAATAAGCGACGAGGACAACTATAAATGCGATGACGGCAGGTGTGTTTATCTAGGTTGTTTAAGTGATGCAGAGTGCGATGAAGTCTACGGAGCTGTTACTCAGGCAACAGGCAGAGTTTACCGCTGCAACAAAAACGGTGCTTACGGCTATCCTGAATGCACACCGATATGCTCGACTGCGGCGGACTGCAATCTTTACGGAGAAGGTTCTACGCAGTATGCCTACGATTTGGACAACAACAAATGTGAAAGCGGATTTTGCGTCTATACTGGATGCTTGAGCGATGCAGAATGCGAAGTTACGACTTATTCAGACCTTTACAAGTGCCTGCCGCAGGAATATTCCGGAAAAACCTTGAAAATCTGTACTCCTTCGTGCAAAAGTGCGGCGGACTGCTCAAATTCCAAATTGTATGAGTGCAAAGAATCCCAATGCGTGATGAAGAGTTGTGAAAGCGACGAATGGTGCAAAAATTATATGGGCAACGATTATTTCTGTAAATGATTCCGGAGATTGAATGAATATCCTTTTTATTACAAACAGCAAAAATGAGCTTTTTTCGGATGTCGACCGGCTTGTTTCGGAAGTGAATGCTCTCGGAAACATGTTCTATGCCGAAAAACTCGATATTTCCGCTTCAGATCTGAAAAAACTTTCGATTTTTGATGTCGAAAAGATAATTTCCGGCACGAAAAAATCCTTGAAAGATTTTGATGCGGTCCACACTTTTTCACTTTTTCCTTTTATTTTCAGGGTCTTTTTCAACCAGTTCGTTTTTTACTCGCTTGATTTTGAATTTTTAAAAAAAGATTTTCCCGCTTTTTTTGGCAGTATCGGAAATTTGAACTGCTGCGAATGTAATATCGCCGGACTTACGGCGGCGGAACTTTGCAATTTTTACGAAAAGACGATGCACAATGTAAAATCGTCCGATACAAGACCTTGGGGTTGGTGGAAAACTCTTGTTCTTGCCGAAGATTACAAAGTGAAGCAGATATTTGTCGCTCCTAACCAGAAGTTGAGTCTTCAGACGCACGAATTCAGGAGTGAAACCTGGATCATTGCGGAAGGAAGCGGTTTCGTGGTCATCGGAGACCGCAGATACAAGGCTGAAAAAGGGCTTGTTTTCACTATTCAAAAACATGAAAAGCACCGCGCCGAAACGGAAGATTCATCAATGATGATCATCGAACTTCAGCTCGGCAGCTATCTGGGCGAAGACGACATCAAAAGGATTGAGGACATTTACGGGAGAATTTAAAAACATGAAACTTTCAGTCGTGATAATGGCCGGCGGCAGCGGCAAAAGATTCTGGCCGCTTTCGAGAGAATCAAAGGCAAAGCAGAGTCTGGCTCTTTTTTCGGAAAAGACGCTCCTTGCCGAAACGATCGAAAGAATACTGCCGCTCGCAGAGGATATACTCATAGTCTCTTCTTCAAAGCAGAGCAGCGAGATCGGTCGTGATGCCGAAAAATATGACACGGTAAAAGTTGTCTATGAACCGCTTGGCAGAAACACGGCTCCATGCATAATGCTTGCTCTTGCTGCGATAAAATCTCGTTGCGAAGGCGACAGGGCCGTGCTTGTCCTTCCTTCAGACCACTATGTCGCAGAACCTGAAAAATTCAGGGAAGCTGTCGGAAAAGGACTCGAATTTCTTGAAAAAAATAGCGGAAGTATCGGAACTATCGGGATCGAACCGACTTATCCCGAAACAGGTTTCGGATACATAAAAAAAGGGGAATATGCTGAAAGCAGCGTTTTTAAAGTCGCTTCTTTTGAAGAAAAACCGTGTTTTGAAAAGGCTGAAAAATTTGTTGAAAGCGGAAACTACCTTTGGAACGGCGGTATTTTCCTCTTTTCGCTTGATTCAATGCTTGAAGAATTTAAAAAACTGGTTCCCGATATTTATAATACGGTAAATTCATTAAAATCTTTCGATATGCCGGAAAGCGGTATTTATGAATCGATTTGCTCGATATCGTTCGATTATGCGATTATGGAGAAGACCAAAAAACCTATTTTTACGATTCCCGGCGATTTCGGATGGAACGATGTCGGAAGCTGGAAAGCTTATTTCGATCTGCTGCCTAAAGATGAAAACGGAAACGCAAAAGTAGGCAATGCCACTTTTATAAACTGCCGCAGTTCACTTGCCGTAAATTTGACGGAAAAAGAGATAGTCATGTTCAACAAAGAGCGCGAACTGCTTGTTGTTACGGAAGATTCCCTGCTTTCCGCTACTCTGAATGATCATTCAAAAATGCGCGAAATTACCGAATTTCTTTCTGAAAACAATCTTAAAAAACTTCTCTGAAAATTTTCGGATAAAAAAAACCCTGTTTTCAAAACCGAAGTTTTAAAAAACAGGGTGAAAAAGAAATAGACTGTCTGCAGCTTATTCAGCAGCCGGAGCTTCTTCAGCCGGAGCTTCTTCAGCAGCCGGAGCTTCTTCAGCCGGAGCCTGTTCTTCAGCAGCGGGAGCAGCGGGAGCAGCCGGAGCTTCAGCCTGAGCCGGAGCTTCTTCTGCAGCAGCAGCCGGAGCTTCAGCCTGAGCCGGAGCTTCTTCAGCTTTCTGTTCTGCGGAACCGCATGAAACAGCGAAAAACAAAGCGAAAAGAGCGATAGCGAGAAATCTCATTTTTCCCTCCGATTCTTGGTTAAAAAAACAAATCTTACTAAAACCGCAGAAATTATCTGCGACAAAAACGAGGGAATATAGCACTTTTTTTTTAAAAGTCCAGTAAAATTATTTGTGTGAAAAAAATAAAACTTTCACAAAAGGTCGAAATTTCTAAAAAAAGTAGTATAATACTTTGTTTTTGGGGCGTTTTACTGATTTTAAACAGATAAATCGGAGGGAAAAATGTCAAAGGCACTTGTAATGATCCTCGCCGGCGGTCAGGGCAAAAGGCTCGCTCCGCTTACTTCGGACAGGGCGAAACCGGCGGTTCCGTTCGGCGGTTCCTACCGTATCATCGACTTTGTTCTGAGCAACTTCGTCAACTCGGGTTTTATGCAGATCAAAGTTCTGACGCAGTTCATGAGCGACTCTTTGATTCAGCACATTTCGAGAAACTGGAGCCTTTCGCCGCGCTTCAATCAGTATGTGGATTCGGTTCCTGCTCAGATGCGGACGGGTGACAACTGGTATCTCGGCAGCGCCGACGCGATCTATCAGAATCTCAATCTTATTCGCGACGAATCTCCGAAAAATGTGTTCGTCTTCAGCGGAGACCATATTTATAAAATGGATATTTCGCAGATGTATACATACCACAACATCAAAAATGCCGACATGACGATCGCGGCTCTTCCCGTGCCGATCAAGGAGGCAAGCGCTTTCGGCGTAATCGAGATCGACGAAGACTACAGAATGGTTGGTTTTGAGGAAAAGCCGAAAAATCCGAAACCGATTCCCGGAAATCCGGGTTATGCCCTTGTCAGCATGGGAAACTACCTTTTTTCGCGCGATGTCCTTGTCAATGCTGTTACGAACGACGCAAAAGATCCGACGAGCGAACACGATTTCGGCAAAAACGTCATTCCGGCACTTTATCCCTACAAACGGGTTTACGTTTACGATTTCCTCAAAAATACGATCTATATGCCTGACGAAAACGAGTATGAAAAGCCCTACTGGCGCGATGTCGGAACGATAAAAAGCTACTTCGAAGCGCACATGGATCTCGTTTCGGTTTCTCCGGCAATCAATCTTTACAACCGCCACTGGCCGATTTTCGGTTTTCCGGAAGTCAACATGCCGCCTGCGAAGTTCGTTTTTGCCGACAAGGAGCACAAAAGGCTCGGAATCGCGACCGATTCGCTTGTTTCGGAAGGCTGCATCATAAGCGGCGGCAGCGTGAACCGCTCCGTTCTTTCTCCCGGCGTCAGAGTCAACAGCTACAGCAAGCTCGACCAGTGCGTAATTTTAAACAACGTCAAGATCGGGCGTTACTGCGAACTTAAAAACGTTATCGTCGACAAGAACGTAGTCATTCCGCCCGACACGAAAGTCGGTTTCGACCTCAAGAAGGATGCAGAGCGCGGCTTTACCGTTACCGAAGACGGAATAGTAGTAATTCCAAAGGGTTACAATTTTCAGGAGGACAGATAGTCCATGACCGAACTCGTTTTTTTGTGGCACATGCACCAGCCTTACTACAAAGACTGCATCAGAAACACATACCTCATGCCGTGGGTCCGTCTCCACGCGCTGAAGGGCTACTACGACATTCCTTCTGCAATGAAAAAATACGGTGTCAAAGGTGTCGTGAACGTCGTTCCGTCGCTTATCGAGCAGCTTAAGGACTACGCTGAAAACAACGTGACCGACGCGTGGCTCGAGCACACAATCCTTGATCCGGGCGAAATGAAGGAAGAGCAGAAAGCGTTTGTCATAAAGAATTTTTTCATGCTCAACTGGGACCGTCTGGTTCGCACCTCGCCGCGTTACAACGAGCTTTTGAACAAGCGTCTGCGCTACGAAAAGAAGTTGGGCTGGAACGAAATGGCGCGCCTTTTTTCCGATGATGAAATCCTTGACCTGCAGGTTCTTTTCAACCTCAAATGGTTCGGTTTTACGGCAAAAGCGGAGTTCGAGCGTCTTGCCGAGCTTGAACGTAAGGACTGCGGCTTTACGAAAAGGGATAAAGAGGATCTTCTCGAAATCCAGCGCAAAGTCCTGCGCAGCATAATCCCGCTTTACAGACGTCTTGCCGACGAAGGCGTCATCGAAATTTCGTTCACGCCGTTTTATCACCCGATTTTTCCGCTCGTTTACGACAGCGACATTGCCAAAAGAAGCACGACGCTGCCGCTTCCGCCGCGTTTTTCCTATCCTGAAGACGCGAAATGGCACTTGGAAGAAGGAAAGCGCTACAGCGAAGAAGTCTGGGGACGCACTCTGAACGGAATGTGGCCTGCTGAAGGTTCTGTTGCGCCTGAAATAATCAATGCGGCAGCCGATTCTTCAGTAAAGTGGATGACAACTGATGAAACGATCCTTCTGAAATCGATAGGTCGCAGCGACAAATCCCAGGTGCTCTACACACCGTATCTTTTGAAAGGTGAGAAAAATCAGGATGTCGCAATATTTTTCAGAGACAAATATCTTTCAGACCTTCTTGGTTTCTCTTTCTCGCAGATGAAACCTGAACAGGCCGCCGATATTTTTGTGAACTATGTACAAAATGCGGCTGCGAATTTCCCGAAAAACGGCTCGGAACCGGTCGTTTCGGTCATCATGGACGGTGAAAACGCGTGGGAATCTTATCCAGATAACGGCGAACACTTTTTGAAAGAACTTTTCTCGCGCCTTAGCAGCGATAGAGATATAAAAACGACGACTTATTCCGACATCATCAGTCGCGGAACAGACAGATATACTGTTATCAACGACTTGTGGTCGGGTTCGTGGATAAACGGAAACTACGAAATCTGGATCGGAAACGACGAGGACAACGCCGCGTGGGGTTATCTCAAGCGTGTCCGCGATTTTTACGCGAAATACAGCCAGAATCACGTGGTGGAACCTCAGATCAACGCTGAAGTCATGCGCTGCCTTTACAGAGCGGAGGGTAGTGACTGGTTCTGGTGGTACGGCCCGCAGTTTTCGACCGAAAACGACTGGCTTTTCGACCGCCTTTTCAGACGCCATCTGCGCCGCGTCTACAACCTGCTCGGCATGAACTATCCGACATTCCTCGACATTCCGATTTCGTCAGAACTGAGCAGCAGCCTCATCGTTGAACCGACAGGCGAGATAAATCCGGTAATTTCGGGTCACAGCAACGGTTACTACGAATGGGCGGGTGCAGGGCGCTTCGAAAACGCGCAGAAAGCGGGCGGCGCGATGTACAACTCGATCAAACTCGTTGACAAAATCCTTTACGGTTTCAACCGCGACATGCTTTTTTTCAGGATCGAGCTGACGAACCCGATGCACTTTTACGAACACAAAAAATATTTCATCAAAGGTTTTGTGATGGATCACAAAAGCATCGATTTCGCCCTTCCGATGGTGAGAATCGAAAAAACGCCGTTCCTTATTCACAGCAGCAACGAAGCAGGCAGAGTTTCCGACATTGTCGGAGCAGGGGAGGCAGCTTTTGATGAAGTTATGGAGTTCACTCTTTATGCAAAAAAAATCGGTCTCAAACCGGGTGAAAAAGTGAAAATCTACTTCAAAATCCTCTCCAATGAAGGGATAGAACTTGAGAGAATTCCCGGAAACGGCTCTATTGAAATCACCATTCCTGACGATGCCGCGCTTTTCAAACTGTGGGATGTGTAAGGAGACGATATGGAACTTAAAAATAAACTCGAGAAAAATTTCCTGAAATTTCCGTTTGAGCTTTTTGACGCGATTTTTTCGCAGAAAAGTTTCATCGACATCGAAAGGCTTAACGTCCACGACAGGGAGTCAGGGCTTGTTTTCATAAAGAATTACGGCTACGACATAACCGATCCCGAAATTGCAGAGACCGTTTCTTCGATTCTGAGCGAGGCTAAAACATTCATTCAGAGCTATCTTCTCGAAGATCCCGAGGGAAAAACCGAAACTCTGGTTATTCCGCCGGATATCCTCTGCAACGATGACATTGTGAGCCTTCTCATCATGGCTTCCGAAAAGGAGAAAACGCTTGAACAGGCCTGGGCCTGCGCGATCCTTAGGGTGGCACATACGATCACGCACGTCGAAAATGATCTCGCAAAAAGTTTTATGCCGGGTATCAGAAACCAGATCTACAAAAGGTTCAGTGCACACCTGAACGGCAATTCGGCTGGCGGGTATTTTCTCGGAACGGGCGATGACGCGATAAGGCTCAAACTTTTCGAGATAAAAAATGACAAGTCGCGCGACAGTCTGATACTTAAACTTCTCCACAAAAAGGAGAATGTCACTGCCGATATTTTCGACCGTGTCGGAGTCAGGATCGTCACTTACACAAAGCTCGATATTATCCTGGTTCTCAGGTATTTCGCGACGAATCACGTCATTTCGTTTGCCAACATCAAGCCGAGCCGGACGAAAAACAACGTTGTCAACATTCCGCGTTTCATCGAGGGTGTCGAAGAACTGAAATCGTACGATCTTTCGTCGTGGTCACAGGAAGACGTTGCAGACTTCCTTGAAAAATACCTCGAAATTCCGCCAGAGGAAAAGGCTGAGATCACGAAAAGAAATATTGAGGAGACCAACCTCTATTCTTCGACTTCATACTCTTCGATCCAGCTCACGAGCCGACTTCTCATAACTATGGAAGATCCGATAAATCCGGCAAAACCGACTTACCGCTTTTTCTTCCCGTTTGAAGTGCAGATTCTGGATGAAGAGAGCTTTGTCGAAAGCCGCTCGGGACGCGCAAATCATGAAGAATACAAGAAAAATCAGACGATCGCGGCAAGAAAACGCGTTCTTACGAATGTTATCAGATACATGAGACAGCATCCGTGGGAAACGGAGATTGCAAATGGAAAATAGTGGCGCAAACTTTGTCGGGATTACGGAATACCGTTATTATGGGATAACGGAAGCGCCACAAAAAAATAAAAGGAGGCTATCATGAAAAAAATTCTTCTGTTTACGGTAATTCTGCTTGTTTCATCGTTTCTGTTTGCCGAAAATGCGACGATCACGCTGAAAAACGGCAAGACGATTTCCGGAAAGGTCGTAAAAATCGAAGCGGCGCAGCTTGGCAGCAAGTCTTTGAGCGAAACTACGACGATTTCTGCAGCGCAGGGCGTCAACGAGCTCATGCTCAAGTTTGCGGACATCAAAGAGATCAATTTCAAAAGCAGCGACGATGTTTCGTGTTTCGAAGACGGCAGATTCGTTCCTGTCAGAAAGTTCTGCTCTATGAAGGCGCTCTATCACATCGTTCCGAAAGTAAAAGGCGAGAGTAAAGAGCCTGTCGAAATCGAAGACAACAGGGTTTTCTTCATTCACATTGAAGGCGAAAAATCACCTGTTGCAGCATTTTTCTACAAAATCCAGGTCAGCAACGAAGGAAACGAGAGCAAAAAAGACTATCCCGATCTTGAAAGGGAAGTCCTTGATTTGAGCAAAAACAACATTAAAAAAATAGTTTTCAAATAGGAGGAAACAATGCTTATTCACGCAAACGAAGAGACTTTTCAGGCAGAAGTCATTGATTTTAAAGGTGTCGCAATAGTCGATTTCTGGGCACCTTGGTGCGGACCGTGCAAAATGCTCGGACCTATCTTCGAAGAGCTTTCGAACGATTACGAAGGAAATGCAAATGTTAAATTCATAAAGGTAAACACCGACGAAAACATGGAACTTTCATTCAAATACAAAATCCGCGGAATTCCGTGCGTAAAAGTTTTCAAAAACGGTCAGGAAGTTGAAACCTCGGTCGGCCTCGTTCCGAAAGAGGAATTGGAAGAGTTGTTGAAAAGGAACCTGTGATTTTTTATCGCGCCGGAAACCGTGTCGAAATATCGATATTACGACATTTCGATATATCGACGGCGCGAATCGTCCATACAACAGCGCGCTTATTCGTCAGGAGTTTCGTCATCCGGAGTTTCGTTGTCCGGGATTTCATCATCGTCACCGGGTTCTTCCGGTTCTTCAGATTCTTCTTTCGGCGGATATTCGTCAGCTTCGGTGCATTCGCGTTCTTTGCCTTTTTTGGTGTAGCAGTGGCAGCCTGTCAGCTTGACGCTTTTATCCATTTTTGCTTTGCCCCAGAGATGGTAGAACTCGGTTTTTGACGGATTTGTGTCTTTTGAAATCATCATATATTTGTCTGGATCACTGTCTTCAAGGTAGTAGCAGTATTTGTAGACGTAAGCATCATCAAGATCGTAGAAATAGTCGTATTTCGTGACGTAAAAAGCCTGCGTCGTCTCGCCTGAATCAACTGCTGCCTGGAAATCAGCGAGGTACATGTCAATATCTGTGCGCTGAACTCTGAAAGGTCCGACGTAATATTCTTTCGGCTCGATACATTCAGAAGCGATTTTTACAATTGTGTTGCCGTTGCCGTCAGGATATCTGAACATGTACTGCTGGCAGTAGTAGTTGATGTATTTGTCATACTGGCTAAATTTGTAATCCGGATATGCGAAGTATCCGATACCGTAATCCAGATTGTATATAGGATAATCTTCCATTATCGAATAAAGTGCAAAAATCTGAGTTTTATCGCTGTTGTCGATAAGTTCGTTCCAGTCGGGGAAAGATGTCTTCTTCGCCACAGCCCTGTTTTTCATCAGAACGTATTCTATCTCGTCATTGAGAACATACATATCCTTGCTTTCGTTGAAATTGTTGAGGATTATGTGGATTTCGTCTGTTTCAGGATAGTAGTAAAGCATTGAATGCGAATCGAAAACATCGCCGCCGTGACCGTAGAATGCGCTATGAGAGCCTTTGCCATACTGCGTTCCGAGACCGTAGACGGGTTCTCCAAGAAGTTCAACGATGTCAAGCATCTGGTCCATGCTTTCCTTTTTGAGGATTTGTCCGTGGAAAAGAGCGTAACCGTATTTGAAAAGATCTTCAACGTTTGAAACAAGAGATCCCGCAGTCCATGCCTTGTGCTCATATTCATAAGGAACAATGTTTCCGTAGGCATCGTAAGCGTGACCGTGAGCTTTAGTAGCTTCGGAATGTTCTTCAAAACCTCTCATGAAAGTGTTTTTAAGACCAAGCGGCTCGATGATTTTCTCACGGATAACTTTATGCGCCGGTTCTCCCATGACTTTATTGATAATGAGTCCTGCAAGAACGAAATTAGCGTTGATATAAGCCCATGAAGTGCCGGGTTCGAAGTTGAAACGGCCGTTGACGTTTTCGACCATATCTTCAGGATCGATGATTTCAGTCATTTCCTGAATGCCGGAAGTGTGGTTGAGAAGCATTCTGACAGTGATTTTGTCGCCTTTTTCAAAATCCGGAAACCACTTGTCTATAGTCTGGTCGAGGTCGATTCTTCCTTCTTCCTGCATAAGTAGAAGGGTTACGGCGGTGAAATTTTTCGTTATGCTGCCGACTGCAAAAAGGTCGTCAGGCTGAAGTTTTTCATTTGTTTCACTGTTGCGGACGCCTAAAGCGAAAGATGTAAGTTTGTCATATCCGTATCCGACAACAACGCCTGTTCCGTGGGCGAAATTTACATATTCTTCAGCAAGATTTTTGATGCTTTCAAGTTTTTCTTCTTCGGTGAGAGTCTGAGGAGCCGGTTCCTCTTCGTCGGGTTCCTCATCATTCACATCGGTATTTTCTTCAGTGTCGCCGTCTTCGACATCATCGGTGCTGTCGGTATCGGGAGTTTCTTCATTGTTTTTTGAAGAACTTCCGCAGGCTGCTCCGAAAAAAAGCATTGAAAAAAGGATCATTGTGATGAGAATTTTTTTCATATAGTTCTCCTTTTGCTATTTAGAAAAGTAATATCGGCGGATTCGAAGATTCTGGTTCATCATCCGGAATATCCTCTCCGGTGCATTCGCGCTCCGTTCCATCTTCGTTGTAGCACTCGCACCCTGTCGCTCTCGTGCTTTCAGCCATTTTCGATTTGCCCCAGAGGTGATAAAATTCGGGATTCGACGGATGTGCAGCGCTTGAAATCATCATATATCTGTCGGGATCGCTCTCTTCAAGGTTGTAGCATATTTTAGAGACGGAATCGCTTTCTATGTCATAGTAATAATCGTATTTCGTGATATAGAAATTCTGTGTCGCCTCCCCCGATTCAGCAGCGGCTTCAAACTCGCTGAGATACATGTCGATGTCAGTTCTTCTGACCTTCAGATCATCGGTGTAGTATCTCAAAGGTTCCATGCACTGCTGTATGATTTTTACAAAACCCTGGGATTTAAACATATAATGCTCGCAGTAAAAATCGGGGATGTATTCTTCGGGATAGACGAAATACCCTATAGATCCGTTCAGCTCTTCTTTCGGATAATCGGGAAGCGGCGCATAAAGAGCGAATATCTGAGTGTCGTCATCATGGCTTATGAGTTTTTCCCAATCAGGAAAATTGCTTCCTTTTGCAGCAGTTTCACCGTCCATGAGAACGAATTCGATTTCGTCGTTGAGGAGGAAGAGTGTGCTGGAACTGCTGCCGCCGTTGTTGAAAAGAATGTGAATTTCGCCGGTTTCAGGGTAGTAGGCCATCATTGCCGAGGTGACGATAACGTCTCCGCCGTGGTAGTAGAATTCACCATGTGAACCGTTGCCGTACATTATGGCGAGTCCGTAAACAGGTGTTCCCGAGACTTTGACCATGTCAAGCATCTGATTCAGACTTTCTTCGGAAATAAGATCTCCCTTGAAAAGGGCGTGAGCGTATTTGAACATGTCTTCAACGTTTGAAATGATTCCGCCGGCAGTCCAGAATCTTTCGTTGAGTTCATAGGGAATGATGTTTCCGTACTCGTCGAAAGTGTGTCCGTGAGCTTTTTCTTCAAGAGGATATTCTTCGAACTCCTTCATGAAAGTGTGCTTCATTTCAAGCTTGTCGAGGATTTTTTCGCGGATAACTTCAACCGCATCTTTTCCCGTGATTTTGTTTATGATAAGCCCTGCAATAATAAAGTTGGTGTTGCTGTATGACCAGTCTGTCCCGGGCTCGAAGTTGAATTTTCCGTTGACTTTGTCGACCATGCCTTCCAAGTCATCGAATTCGTTCCACTCGAGAATGCCGGATGTGTGGTTGAGGAGCATCCTGACAGTGATGATGTCGCCTTTTTCAAAATCGGGAAACCATTTGTCTATCGTCTGGTCGAGGTCGATTTTTCCCTCTTCCTGCAGAAGAAGCATTGTTACGGCTGTAAAATTTTTCGTTATGCTTCCGATATCGAAAAGGTCGTCAGTTGAAAGCGGTTCCTGAGTTCTGTTGTGACGCACGCCGTAAGCGACAGATGCGGGCTCGTCAACGCCGTAACCTATGACAACGCCGGTGCCATGAGAGAATCTGACATACTCTTCGGCAAGATTTCTGATGCTTTCAAGTTTGGCCTCGTCTTCAGCAGAGTGTCCTTGTTCTGTAGCATCTTCGTCGGGTTCTTCTTCTGCGGTGTCGGAATCGGAAATCTCGTCGTTTGTCGCGGAACTTCCGCAAGCAGCAGCGAAAAAGATGAACGAAAGAATAATCATTGCGACCGGAAATTTTTTCATGTCAGCCTCTTTGATTTTGTTTACAATATTTCTGAAGGCATCAAAAGCGTGTCTTTTGCTTCGTCAAGCATTTTCGGATAGTCGATGTTATAGTGCAGGCCTCTGCTTTCCTTGCGCTTCATAGCGCTTTTTATAATGAGTTCTGCAACAAGGGTAATGTTTCTGAGTTCGAGAAGGTCACGCGAAACTTTGAAATTCCAGTAGTATTCGTTAATTTCATGTTTGATAAGTTCAAGACGCGCCAAAGCCCGCTCCAGACGCTTGTTGCTGCGGACGATGCCGACATAGTTCCACATGATGTGGCGCACTTCGTCCCAATTCTGCTTGATGATGATTTTTTCGTCTTCATCTTCGGCATCTCCAGGGTTCCATTCAGGCGGTTCCGGACATTTGCCGGTATAATTCGCAACGTAAGCGATAATCTCTTTTGCAACGTATTTTCCCATTACGGCAGCTTCAAGAAGCGAGTTCGAAGCAAGCCTGTTTGCGCCGTGAAGACCTGTGTGTGCGACTTCGCCGCTTACGAAAAGACCGGGGATAAGAGTTTTTCCCGTCGGTTCGCTTTGCAGGCCTCCGCATGAGTAGTGCGCCGCAGGAACGACAGGTATCGGCATTGTACGCATGTCTATTCCCGCATCCATACAGATTCTGAAAATGTTCGGGAATCTCTGCTGCAGGAAATGTCCGTCGAGTTTTGTCATATCGAGGAAAACGCAGTCGTCACCGCTCATCTTCATTTCGTGGTCGATAGCTCTGGCCACTATGTCTCGCGGAGCCAGTGATTTGAGCGGATGATACTTTTCCATAAAAGTTTCGCCCTTTTTGTTGATGAGGACGCCGCCTTCACCGCGGAGAGCCTCGGAAATAAGCATCGACTTGATCTTTTCGTGGTAAAGAATCGTCGGATGGAACTGTATCATCTCCATGTTGACGACCGGAACACCGGCGCGGAAGCCGATTGCAACGCCGTCACCCGTCGTGACGTCGGGATTTGACGTGTAAAGATAAACTTTTCCGCAGCCGCCGGTCGCCAGAAGCACCGTTTTTGCGGTGATAGTGAGGATTTCGCCGTTTCTGCCGAGTACGTAAGCACCGATGATTTTATTGCTTTCACTGCTCATGAACTTTGATTCAGTGATTACATCGATTGCCGTGTGATTTTCAAGAACGGTGATGTTTGAATGGAGCAGAACAGCCTTTTTGACAACTTTTATAAGCTCGAAGCCGGTTATATCGCCTGCGTGGACGACTCTGCGCTCCGAATGTCCGCCTTCTCTGCCGAGATCAAGGTTTCCGTTGGCGTCTTCTGTGAAATGACACCCCAGTTTTTCAAAATATTTGATTGCATCGGGGCCGTTTTCCACAAAAAAGCGAACGGCATTTTCGTTGTTGAGACCGGCACCGGCCGTGATAGTATCTTTTATGTGTTTTTCAAAAGAATCGACGTTGAAATCGGTGACTGTTGCGATGCCGCCCTGTGCGTTCGCGCTGTTCGAAACATCGATCGCCTCTTTTGTTACAACTACCGTTTTAAGCCCTTTTTCTGCAAGACTCAGAGCTGTCGAAAGCCCGGAAAGCCCGCTTCCTATAATAAGAGCATCTGCATAAATGCGTTTCATTTTTCTCCCTATTCGTTTATATACCAAAATTCATTTGCCAACTGCGCGATGGCTTTTTCAATGATTTTTTTATCCTGATCAGTCATACCTTTGAAGCGCACGCTCAGACCGATCATAGGTTCTTCGTCTGTACATTTGAGAACTTCCGCACCGCATTTTATGATGTAATCAGTGCCCGGAACCTGAAATTCAATGTCGATTATCGTTCCGATAGAGTAGGGATTCGGAGAAAGGATGTACATCCCGTTGACACTCAGATTCGCCGTCTGCTGAAAATAATCGGCTTCTCCTTCGATGTTCCTTACCCACATTTTGACCGGAATACGCTCTTTCGTGCGGCGTTCGTCCCGGCGTCTGTCTTTTTTGCCTCTTGCATCATCAGGAAGTTTGAACTGCAAGTCGTCTCTGCGGTCTCCGTTTTTTCGCCTGTCTTCCATTTTTCTCTCCTTGAAAAAAATACAAAACCAAACGGCGGAATATAATTCAACAAGAATTTAAAGTCCACAAGGAAAATAAAATAATAAAAATGTTTTGCCGAGTCCGGAAAAGCGCCTTTTTTAAAGTTCGCGATTTTTTATCAGAATATTTGAAATTTTTCCGTTTTTGGTGTTTAATGCCGTGTTTTTTTGTAGGAGTCATTCTTTAAGGAGAACATTATGGCTAAATTTGAAGTCTTTATTCCAATGGCTGGAAGCTCAAAAGGTGTTGTTATTACTACTGAAAGTGCTGATTACATGGACGCGCTCAAAGAGGCGCTCACGAGTAAAGGTCTCGCTGACTGCATGAAACACATTCTTTGCGATGTCAAAGAAAACGGTCTTATCGTCGTTACAGACACCGATTCCAGAAGAAAATTTTATCTCAGGGAAGTCGATCCGTCGAATACCACAGACATAAGAGAGCTTGTTGAAGAGAAAAAATCAGGATGGGTTGCTGACAAGATCACTCCGAAAGATGAACTTCTTGCCGATCTTTTTATTGAAGTTATGGATGGCTGGGGATTGCCGCAGCAGAAAGGAATCGATTTCTTCCTTGATCTCGCACTCAAATATATCCCGTGCGAAAGCGGCTCGTTTGCAAGATCAGACCTCAGCACGACCGATATGGAATTCGTTTCATGCCGCGGTCCGAAGGCTGATTCTGTTCTCGGCATCAAAGTCCGTGTAGGTCAGGGTCTTGTCGGTTTTGCTGCAAAATACAGCTGCTACGTCGCTGTCGGTGACGTTCAGAAAGATCCGCGTTTCTTCAAGGATATAAGCCAGAAGA
>CAMZDX010000013.1 GCA_947305505.1 uncultured bacterium
TCGCAGTATCGTTCGGGATCGTCACGCCGCAACTCTCGTCAGTCATAGTTCTGACTTCGTTTTTCATAACGATCGTCTATATTTTCTACATCAGACCGGTTTCAAAGAACACGCTGACGGATAAGTAAATGGCTGAAAAAAAACTCTCGAAAATAATCACTCCGATACTGCTTCTCGCCGCGATATCGGTTTTATCCTTTTTTATGAACAAATACCGCTTCGGCGCAAGGCACTTCATATTTCCGGCGGCGCTTTTCATACTTCCCATCCTTTTCGACAGGACTTTCAGACCCAAAAAACTTTTCCTTCCGTCAAAAGAAGGTTTGAAACTGTTTCTCTTGGTAACTCTCGCGACTTTGGTATTTTATCCGCCGCTCTTTTTCGCATACAACCTCGGATTCATGCACCGCGCCCTGGCGAATCCTACTTCAAAAGAGCTTCTTAACGCCGTCACAAAAGGGCTTATCGCGATTGCAGTCGCAGCGATCCCCGAAGAATTTTTCTTCCGCGGATATATTCAGGAGCATGTTTTTGCCTGTTTCGACAAAAAGATCCTGAAAATAATCTCACTCAAAAACCTCTTCACATCGCTTCTTTTCGGGCTTGTCCACGCACTGGCATTTCTCGACATAACGCGGGCGGCGACCTTTTTTCCGTCGCTTCTCTTCGGGCTTTTCACCGAAAAAAGCAGAGGAAGGATCTTTTACAGCATCTCATACCACGTCGTTTCGAACATATTAGCTTTCATTCTTTGGACATTTATAAAATAATGGAGGAAATCATGGAAAAACTGAACAACGCGGCTTCATACATCGCCGGGAAAGTCAAAGAGAAAAATCTCGAAATGCCTGAACTGCTCATAACTTTGGGGAGCGGACTCGGCGCTTTTGCAGAAAATGCGGAACAGAAACTCGTCATTCCTTACAGTGAGATCCCTGATTTTCCGTCATCGACCGTAGCCGGTCACAAAGGAAGACTGATCCTTGCTTCCGACAAAGATTCCGGCAGAAATTTCTGGATAATGCAGGGGCGGATCCACTATTACGAAGGCTATTCGATGCAGGAAGTCGTTTTTCCGCTGCGCACCCTTATCCTTCTCGGAATCAAAAAATTCGTCGTCACGAACGCGGCAGGCGGCATAAACAGGAACTTTGACGCAGGCGATTTCATGATAATCCGCGACCACATAAACATGATGGGGACGAATCCTCTCATCGGCAGAAACAAAGACGATTTCGGTCCGCGTTTTCCCGATATGACGAGCGCATACAGCCGCAAAATGGCGATACTCATGCAAAAAGCGGCGATGGAACACGGGATCTCGCTCAAAGAAGGTGTTTACATCGCTTTGACGGGGCCGACCTACGAAACACCGGCTGAGGTAAGGATGCTCGCAACTCTCGGCGCTGACGCAGTCGGAATGTCGACCGTCCCCGAAGTAATTGCGGCAAAACACGCAGGGATCGAAGTTTCGGGCATCAGTTTCATCTCAAACAAGGCGGCAGGACTTTCGGCGACCCCGCTTTCACACGAGGAAGTAAGTGAAAACGCGGCAAAAGCAGAAAAGCAATTCTCAGCATTCATGAAACGCTTTATCTCTCTGGTTTTAGAGGACAAATGAAGAACGAAATATTTGAAAAAGCACTTTCCTCCGCGCTCGAAGTGAGAAAAAACGCCTACGCGCCTTATTCCAATTTCGCAGTCGGAGCGGCGATCGTAACGACGGACGGAACGATCTTCACCGGAGTCAACGTCGAAAACTCCTCTTTCGGAGCAACCAACTGCGCCGAAAGAACAGCACTTTTCTCGGCAGTTACAGCAGGATACCGCGATTTCGAAGCAATTTTCATTGCGTCGAACTTAAGCGGCAAAGCGGTCTTTCCGTGCGGGATCTGCCGCCAGGTTCTTGCCGACTTCAACCCCGAAATGCGCGTCATCTTAGTCAACAGCGAAACCAAAAAAGTCGAGCAGGATCTTCTTTTATCCGATATTTTCCCCGGTATTTTTGAATTCGGAAAAGAGCAGTAGATAAATATCATGCACATTCCGCCGCAGAGAAAACTTTTATTTTTGATATTTTTTTCCGCAATTCTGACGTTTACACTTTTTCCAGACGAACCCGAAACACAAACATCGTCTTCTGAAACGTCTCAAAACGAAACGGCTCCGCAACCTACATCGACACAGGACAAACCGGAACATCCGGACACAGATACGTCTCTGGAAACAATGAAAAAGGCAGCAAGATCAGAGGACAACAAAATCGTGGTAAAGGGATCGCGGAAGAAAAAAACATCAAGTGACGGCACGGCAGCGCAGAATTCGGTAAACGCAAAGGAAATCGAGGAAAAACAGTCGATAACGACCGGTGACGCGGTGAAAGAAATGCCGGGCGTCTACGTCAACGGCGACGGCAGAACCGGACAGTCGCAGTTTTTATTCGTGCGTGGTTTCAGGAGCGCCGACGTTTTAGTGCTGATCGACGGTGTAGAAATACGCAATCCTCTAAGTCCGAACGGCGCGGCAGACCTTTCGATGAGCCCTGAGAACATCGCTAAAATCGACCTTTTGAAAGGACCTCAGCCTGTTATGCACGGAAGCGGTGCACTCGCCGGAGTCTTAGACATCAGGACTAAAAAAGGAAAGGGAAAGCCGAAATTCACTGCATCGGCATCCACTGCCGTTCTCGATATGAGCAGCAGCCGATACACTCCCGACACTGTCAATGCAAGCGCGAATATAAGCGGTTCGGAAAAACGTTTTTACTACTCGGGCGGAGGCTCGTTTTTCTACACGAAAGGAATCTCGATGGCCGATTCCTACAAGGATGTAAAGGAAAATCTCTACACGAAAGCTCCGGAAAACGATTCTGTCATCAAAGGCTCGCTCTATTTCCGCGGCGGAGTCGACATCAACAGTGACAACACGTGGGAAATGATTGTCAGAGGAAAGATCAGCAAGGCTTATATCGATGACGGACCGGGGCTCGGAATGGACGATCCGAACCGATATTTGAGGAATGAATCTCTACTTTTCAAAACAGGAACCGAATCAAATTTATTCAATAAAATTTGGAACTTGAAATTCGATGTCTCTATTCTTTTGAGTTCACTCAGAGACAATGATCCGGCCGACAAAGGAAAGATGGCTGAAGATTTGAAAAGCCGCTACAGTTCGCTCACTTTTTCCCTCAACTGGAAAAACAGCGTCGTTCCTGTCGAGTGGTACGAGCTTGTGACCGGGATCGATTTCGGCACGGAATGGGGAACGGCCGACTACGAAGACTATTCGGCAGGAAGATATTTCAGCATGGATTTTGTTCCCAATCCCGACATAAATTTCGACGCCTACATTTTCAACATTTTCAAGCCTGTCGACAAACTCGAGCTCAATATCGGAGGGCGTCTGCAGAACAACTTCTATCAGCTTTCGCTTCTTGACAAAGATACCGATGCTCAGCTTCCGAACGAGACAAAAAAGAATATAGAACCCACTTTTTCGGTCGGAGCATCTTACGAAACGCCGATAGAAATGGGATTCAAGGCAAGATTCGCCCGCGGTGCGAAAACACCGACACTTTTTCAAAGATTCAGCCGGTACGCAAACCTTTATCAGGAGCTGAAACCCGAAACGGTGTACGGATTCGACGGAGCGATCCTGCAATATTTCGCGAAAAGAAAAATACTTCTTGAAGCAGGATATTTCTACGAACAGAAGCACAACCACATCGATCTCGACAAAAGAGGAATATATTCAAACAGATACAGAATTGAAAACCACGGGCTCGAAGTTTCGCTCCACACAAAACCTTTCTGGGGGTTAAGTCTGCGCAGCTCTTACACTTGGATTTTCAAAATGCAGGAATACAAAGTGGTGGAATATAAAGGTCAGAAATATAAGGCTAAAACTCCGACTTTAAGAAGACCGCAGCATTCGTTCAATGCGATCTTAAACTATAACTACGAGAAAAAATTGAATATTTCTTTGGAACTCGACTATGTCGGAGAGCGCAGAGACGAAGTTTACAACTATCCGAAAACGCCATATATCGTCACTGTTGACGACTTCTTAATACTAAATTTTGCAGTTTCCTACAAAATCAACAGCTACGTGACAATATTCGCAAAAATCGAAAACATGCTTGACAATGACGATTATGCCTACTCTGTCGAATACGGAACCGCGGGAATTACGCCGTGGATCGGTTTGAAACTTGATATTTAGCTGAAATCAGAGAATTTTTTTGAAAAGTGCGAGAATGCCCTGCGCCCATGCGATCCTGTGGGTCGTTCCCGTTCCTTTCGCGATCGAATCCTTGTTGTCGATATACCACTGGTAGCTTCTGATCAAAGCCTGTGATTCATCGTATTTCGGTTCCCAGCCCAAAACTTTTCTAGCCTTGTCGACAGATACGAAACTGTCTGTGTGAGCCGTGCCGTACACCCACTTGTAAAGCGGCGAAAGGTGAAGCTTTTCAAAAATCGTAAGTGCCGGGATTACAAGCCAGACAGGAGTGTGCATTACTCTTGATCCGCTTTTTGCGTATTCGCAGAGTGCACCGACATACTCGTTTTCGGTAAGCGTGCTGACAGCGCCGATGTTGAAGATGTCATTCGCTTCATCGCCTTCGTGCGAAAGGGCGAGATAAACCGCATCGCAGAGGTCATCGACTTCAAGAAGCTGGTATCTGTTCTTTCCGTTGCCGATGAGCGGGATCTTGTGACCTTCTTCGACCCAGTTGTAAAGGATCTGGAAAACACCGAGGCGGTATGTTCCGATGAAGGTTTTCGGTCTGATCGTCGAAATGTAAAGCCCTTTTTCACGGTATTCGTTGCAGATCCCCTCAAGTGCGACCTTGCTTTCGCCGTAAGGACCGACACCTTCGAGCTTGTCAGTCTCAAAAAGCGGATGATGATCCGGAACGCCGTAAACTGCGGTCGAAGAGATAACTGCAACTCTTTTCGTTTTATGTTTGTAGCAAAGCGAAAGAACGTTTCTGCTGCCGTCAACATTTGTCGAGAAGATCTCTTCTCTCGTTGCAAGCGGAAGAGCCGCCGCCGCGTGGATTACCCAGTCGGTCTGCGAGATGAGCTCATCCATCTTCTTTTCGTCACGGACGTCTCCGTTAACAAGTTTGACCGATTTGTCGTAATCTTCTGCATGATATTCGGCAATGTCGAGAAGGGTGACATCACAGCCCATTTCAACGCATTTTTTTGTCATGTGAAGCGCGAAAAAACCTGCGCCGCCGGTGATAAGAACTCTCATTTTTTCCTCCAACTATTGAAATTCTTTTGGATAAAGTGCAGCCTGTTCAGGGAAAAGTTCGACACTTTTTTCTTTAACTGTCAAACAATCCCACGATGGATCTATTCTCTTGAAAATAAAAACGCTTTCGCTCGGATCTGCTCCGACAGGAGAAGTAGGAGCACCGTTTTCAAGCAGAAAAGTATCTGTCCAAAGAACGCTCTGGGCTTCGAACCATGTCGTAATACCGTAAACTTCACCGTTTTCGTCAAGCTCTCCGTCAAGGATAGTACTTACTTTCTGCACGATTTCGGCTCTGCCGTTCGCTTTTCCGACCATTCCCATATAAAGTCCGTTCATTCCTGAATTGTCGGCATCAAAAACCCTTTCGTCGTTTATGTCGGTCGGAAGAGGGTCGTTTTCAGGATCTTCAAGCGTGCATGAGCGCACTTCCCACAACTTGTCCTGACGGAATCTGATTTCACCGTTTTCACCGTACGAAAGATAAAATGTTTTATCCACATTTCCGAGGCTTTCAGCATAGCTGTCCGGCAAATACGGATAAACCAGATCAGTTGCCGTTCCGGCTTTCAGACGGCACATTTCCGTGTGCGCTTTCAAAGTACCGTTTTCCTGCGAATATATGTCAACTTTTGAAACCATTACCGCCCAGGCAGGAAGAGTAGAACCCAAAAGAGGAACCTTTGCCGAACCTTTAAAAATCGTGAGATTAGCCCAAGTTCCGGTCATATCGGGGAAATCATGATCTAAATCTTCCGTTTCCGAATAATCAACATCATAAACGTCGTCGTCGCTCAAAGATTCTTCATCTTCGTATTCGACATCGTTTTTTTCGTCAACAACGGCGTCATTTCCGGTATTTGCCGCATCAAAATCGGCAAATTCATCATTATTTTCATCAAAATCCTCGTCGATATCTTCAAATCCTTCCCTTTCTTCCGGATCCTGATGTGAATTTTTCAGATTGCACGAACCGATAATACACAAAAAAAGCAAATAGCAGTAAAGAAGGTAATGATTTCTGAATCTGCGAACGACTTCCAAAGCGATCTCCAATCAAATCAACAAGTTACTTATTCATAAAAAACTTCTTCAAATCATTTTTTTTCAATTCCGGGTACACCCGTGCGGCAATTTCACAGGCTGTTTTAGCCGAAATTCCCGATTTTGCAATCAAATCGAGAAAATCTTTGTCGATTTCCGCCGCTTTTTCCTCTTTTTTCAGAGGTTCGGCAACAACAGTAAACTCTCCTTTCTCCTTCATTTCACCGCCGGTGTATACAAAAATCTCCTCGAACTGCTTCGTAAGCTCGCGTCCGATGACGATCCTCGCACACTTTGACTGCAGCATTTCAAGCAGATCCTTTATTCTTGTCGGAGCCTCGTAAAAAACGACCGGAAGCCCGAAAGAGAGGAATTTTTCGCATTCAGAGACTCTTTCCGCCCCTTTTGACGGGAGAAAACCGGCGAAAACAAACGAGTTTTCAAGCGAGCCGCAGCACGAAAAAGCAGAAATGGCGGCACTGGCACCCGGAACCGGCACAACCGGAATGTTTTCGTCAAGAGCCGCTCTGACAAGGAATTTCCCGGGGTCGCTGACAGCGGGAGTTCCGGCATCGCTGATGAGAGCTATGTTTTTGCCGCTTTTTAGCTCTTCTATATGTTGCTCAAGAAACTTTTTTTCTGTAAATTTGTGGTATGAAAAAATCGGCTGTTTTATACCTAAACGACTCAGCATATTTCCTGAAACGCGGCTGTCTTCAGCCAGAACGATGTCGCAGCTTTCAAGCACCGACACTGCTCTTGCCGTGATGTCTCCCATGTTTCCTATAGGTGTCGCCGTTACAAAAAGAGTTCCCGCCATTTCAGTATCCCGTTGCATCAAAAGCCGCTTCAATGTAGTCGACATCGAAAGTGCCGTCATCCTTTTTGATGAGTCCTGCCACATCAAAGCGTATGTTGAAATCCTGCATTTTGATTTTTTTGCTTTGCATATAGTAAGCTGCTGTTTTTATTATATGTTTTATCTTCGCAGAATGAATCGTTTCAAGCGGAGTTCCGCCATCCCAGAACTGATGATCCCAGCTTCGGACTTCGACAAAAGCGAGCGTATCATTTTTTTTCGCAATAATATCAAGCTCTCCGCCTTTCATGAAGAAGTTCCTGTCGAGAATTTCCCAGCCTTTTTTCATAAGCCAGTCTGCCGTAAAAGACTCGGCTTCGGCCCCTGATTTACGAGTGTTCATCTGTATTTCTCGGTAAATCTTTCGTTATCCTTCCTGATTTCGCGCTCTTTCAGATCGTCCTTTCTGTCAAACGAAGTTTTGCCCCGCGCAAGCCCGATCATCATTTTTGCTCTTCCGTTTTTGAGATAAAGCTCTATCGGAACGACTGTAAATCCCTTTTCACGCACTTTTGCATCCCATTTTCTGATCTCGCGCTTGTTAAGAAGCAGCTTTCTGCGCCTGTCTGAGGCGTGATTCCAAATGCTTCCTGCATTGTAAGGCGCAATGTAAAAGCCCGTGAGCCACATTTCACCGTTTATGATGTCGATAAAACTGTCTCTGAACGAAACATTACCTTCGCGGATCGATTTTATCTCGGTTCCCTGAAGAACTATTCCGGCTTCAAGTTTGTCAAGAATCTCGTAAGCCCTTGAAACTTTTTTATTTTTTGCAACTGATGCAATTCTGTCCATATCATTTTCCAAAAATCAAAACCGTTTATGTTAGAGCAGAAAAAGATATTGTCAAGACACGCGGGCGTAATGAACCTTCATGAGATTTTATAAATTCACACTGTTTTCAGCCACTTTCCGGTGAGTGAATCTTTACATTTCATAACTTCTTCCGGAGTGCCGGCAGCAACGATTTTTCCTCCGCGGTCGCCTCCTTCCGGACCGATATCGATGATGTAGTCAGACGACTTGATTATATCGAGGTTGTGTTCGATGACGATCACGGTCGAACCTTTATTTACGAGCTGATTTAGGATCGCGATGAGTTTTTTAACGTCGTCGAAGTGAAGTCCGGTCGTCGGTTCATCAAGAATGTAGATCGAGCTGTCGGAGCGTTTTTTCGAAAGTTCTTCGGCAAGTTTTATACGCTGCGCTTCTCCGCCTGAAAGTGTATGTGCCGGCTGACCGAGCTTGATGTAGCCGAGTCCTATTGAATTCAGAAGGTCGAGTTTGCGCTTTATTGCAGGGAACGGAGCGAAGATCTCAGCCGCTTTCGCGACATCCGTTTCAAGAATGTCGTGGATATCGTAATCCTTGAATTTTATTTGCAAAGTTTCGTCACTGAACCGTTTTCCGCCGCAGTCTGGGCATCTGACGAAGGTGTTCGGCATGAAGTTCATCTCGATTTTGATGATCCCGGCTCCCTGGCAGGTTTCGCATCTGCCGCCTTTGACGTTGAATGAGAAACGGCTCGCTTTGTAACCGCGTGCCTTTGCTTCGGGCATTGCCGCAAACAGGTCGCGGATATATCCGAAAAGTCCGACGTAAGTCGCCGGATTCGATCTCGGAGTCCTGCCGATTGGCGACTGGTCGATTTCGATAAGTTCGTCGATTTTTCCGTTGATTTTTATGCTCTTGAAGTCGGCTTTCTCCTTTCTCAGAGCCGGGATGAGCGTCTCCATGACGAGCGAGCTCTTTCCGCTTCCTGAAACACCGGTTACGGAGCAGAAGACGCCGAGCGGGATTTCTGCATTCACGTTTTTGAGGTTGTTTGTCGTGACTCCCGAAAGTTTGATCCAGCCTGCCGGTTTTCTGCGGGTTTGAGGGACTTCGATACTCTTTCTTCCGCTTAAATAGTCGGCTGTGAGCGATTTTTTCACATCGAGAATGTCTTTCGAAACGCCAGCAAAAAGAAGTTCTCCCCCTTTTTCTCCTGCGCCGGGGCCTAGATCGACGAGAAAATCGGCCGCTCCGATGATCTCCTTATCGTGCTCGACAACTATCACGTTGTTTCCGATATCGCGGAGATTTTTAAGTAAATTTACGAGCTTATCCGTATCGTTCGGGTGAAGTCCGATGCTCGGTTCGTCGAGAACATAGGTGACTCCGGTAAGAGCCGAACCGATCTGGCTTGCGAGATTGATCCTCTGCGCTTCTCCCCCCGAAAGCGAGTTCGTTTTGCGGTTTAAAGTCAAGTATCCGAGTCCCACCGAATCGAGGAATTTAAGGCGCGAGCGGATCTCTTTGAGCGGTTTTGCCGCGACTTCGCGCTCGAATTCGGAAAATCCGAAAAATTTGTCGTCCGAAAGTTTTTTGTAAAGTTCGCGCACTGGGATCTCGCACATTTCAAAAATGTTGAGCCCGCCGATCGTGACCGAAAGGGCTTTTTTGCTGAGTCTTTTTCCGCCGCATTCGGGGCAGACGCCTTCAGCGAGGAATTTAGACAAGTCTTCGCGCACAGCCTCCGATTCGCTCTCTCTCCAGCGGCGCTCAAGCGACGGCATGAGCCCTTCGTATTTTTTCGTCATATTGAATTTGGTGGTTTTTGTGCTTATCGAGAAGTCGATTTCGTCTTCCGAACCGTATAGAACCGCGTTCTGAACTGTCGTCGAAAGCTGGTCGAAGGGGAGTTTCGGGTCTTCGCCGTAATGTTCGATCACTTGTTTTATATTGTATTTTGTGAATGCCCAGAGGTCGGGGAACGCTTTATTCACAGGCTGTGACGGATCGACAAGCACTTTATTGACATCCATGTAAGTCCGCGTGCCGAGGCCGCTGCATTCGGGGCAGGAGCCTGCCGGGTTGTTGAAGGAAAAAGTGCGCGGCTCGATTTCATCGTAGTAGATGTCGCAGTATGGGCAGGCGAAATTCTCGCTGAAAAGTTTCTCTTCGCCGTCGAGTTCTTTGACGATCATTTTGCCGTTTCCTTTTTTGAGAGCCGTTTCGACCGAGGCCTGGACTCTCGCCGCATCGGTGTCGGGTTTTATCGCGAGCCGGTCGACTACAAGGTTGATGTCGTGCTTTTTGTATTTGTCTAATTTAGGCATTTCTTCGTCAAGACGATATTCTGTTCCGTCAATGATTATGCGGAGATAGCCTTCTTTGTTCAAATCCTCGAAAAGTTTTTCGTAAGTCCCTTTCCTGCCGCTGACTACTGGCGACAAAACGAGGATTTTTTTGCCGGTTTTGTTGAGAATAAGTTCGACGATTTTATTTGCCGGGGTCTTTGTGATCTCGCGTCCGCAGTTGTGGCAGTGGACTTTGCCGGCACGGGCAAAAAGAAGACGCATGTAGTCGTAGATCTCGGTCGTAGTTCCCACGATCGAGCGCGGGCTTGCATTTAGTCCGCGCTGCTGGATCGCGATAGAAGGCGAGAGGCCCTCGATCAAATCGGCTTCAGGCTTTTCCGAAAGTTCGAGGAACATTCTCGCGTAACTCGAAAGGCTTTCGACGTATCTGCGCTGTCCTTCGGCATAGATCGTATCGAATGCAAGCGTCGTTTTGCCGCTTCCCGAAACGCCCGTTACGACGACTAATTTTTCATGCGGAATTTCGATGTCGAAATTTTTGAGATTGTGGTGTCTTGCACCTTTTATCACTATTGAACGAAGCATTTTTACCTCCAAAAAAACGTGTTTCGTTATATTTTTTACGCCTGAATATGCAAGATAAATTCCATTGGAGAAAAATAACTTGCTTTTTTTATTTATTTGATTACCATACCCGCGATTTTTTTGTTCCATATTTTTTGAAGGAGTTTGAAATGAAAGAAAAAGTTCATCCGAAGCTTGAGCTCATAACGGTTAAGTGCTCATGCGGAGCGGAATATGTTACCCGTTCCACGAAAAAAGAAGGCTACAACGTTGAGATCTGTGCTAACTGCCATCCGTTCTACACCGGTAAGACAAAAATCGTCGACACCGCAGGCAGAATCGAAAAATTCAACGCGAAGTACAAAAGAGACACTTACGCAGGCAAAAAATAGCTCTGCTTTTTTCAGTTTTAAAGCCCGTCAATTTCCTTTTTTGTGAGATTGGCGGGATTTTTTTATCAAGAGGAACCGATGCTTGAAATCAAAGACAAACTTGCCGAGATTCACAAAAGTTTTCTGAACATCGAGAAAGAAATTGCAAAGCCGGAAACTGTCGGCGACGTGAAAAAATACACGAAGCTCATGCGTGAATACAAACGCCTGAAAAAAATCGTCGACAACTATCTCGAATGGGACAAACTTGAGCGCGAGATCGCCGATCAGAAAGAGATGCTTTCGATCGAAAAAGACCCTGAACTCATCGACATGATCAAGGCGGAACTTCCCGAACTCGAGGAAAAATACAACGCGATAACCGACGAACTCAACGTACTGCTTCTTCCGAGAGATCCGCTTGACGAAAAAAACGCGATCCTTGAGATCCGTGCAGGAACAGGCGGCGACGAAGCGGCTCTTTTTGCAGAAGAAATTTACAGAATGTACTGCCGTTACGCCGAACTCAACAAGTGGAAAGTCGAGATCATGTCTATCAGCACGGCTGAAGGCGCTGGAATCAAGGAAGTTATCTCCGAAATTTCGGGCGAAGATGTTTACGGCAGACTCAAATACGAAGGCGGTGTTCACCGCGTTCAGCGTGTTCCTGTGACCGAATCTCAGGGCAGAGTTCACACTTCGGCGATCACAGTCGCAGTCCTTCCTCAGGCTGACGAAATCGATGAAGTCCAGATCGACGAAAAAGATCTCAAAATCGATGTCTACCGTTCAAGCGGCGCTGGAGGCCAGCACGTCAACAAAACAGACAGTGCGGTCCGCATTACCCACATTCCTACGGGAATCGTAGTCGCGATGCAGGATGAGAGAAGCCAGATACAAAACCGTGCGAGAGCGATGAAAGTCCTCGAAGCAAAACTTCTCAAACTTGAACGCGAAAAACGCGACCAGGAAGTCAGCTCGCAGCGCAGAAGCCTTGTCGGAAGCGGCGACAGATCTGAAAAAATCAGAACTTACAATTTTCCGCAGGGGCGTGTCACCGACCACAGGATCAAACTCACTCTTTACAGAATAAACGAAATCATGGAAGGCTCGCTCGACATGATCATCGACCCGCTCATCCACTATCAGAACGCACTTCTTCTCGGCCAGAGCGTCGAAGAGTTCTCTGGTACGGACGAAGACGAATAAATCTTAATTATTTTCCGCAGGAATCGGATTTTACGCCCTCCTTTTTGATTGAATCAGAGTATTTTTTCACCCCTTCAGCATAGATTTTGTCGTTGTTGTAGGCTTTAAACGCCGCCACACTTCCCTTTTCAGAATAACCGTGTAATTTCAAATAGTTGGCAACAGACACAATTGCATCTTCCATAACAAAAAGATCGATCTTGCCGTCTCCGTTTCCGTCTCTCGCGAACTTCATCGAAGCCGGCATGAACTGCGGAAATCCTATCGCTCCGGCCCACGAACCCTTGACTTCGATCGGATCAAAATTCTTTTCTTTCGCCTGAATGAGAAGCGCCTTGAAATTTGAAAAAGCGTTCTTTTTGAGCCTTTCGACACGTTTTTTACCGGCCTCTATGCTCATTGCTCCTTCTTTTTCATATTCGCCGCTTTTTATAAGTTCGATGTTTCGCGCTTCCCCGAAAAAATACTGTGCGGCAAAAATTTTGATTATTTTCTGCTCGCCGGTGACAGTTCCGAGCCTGCTTTCCCAGTTCAGGATCCCGACGATATCGCTCGGCTCGACCTTGGTTTCAGAATAAGTTTCACAGAACAAATCTTTGTATTTATTAAAGAAATCGATTCCGTTTTTCACCGTTTCGTCGTTTATCAGCTTGTCGAGATAGCCGGTGTGGTCTTCTGCCTGCTTTTTTATCGAAAGCGGTGAATAGATGAAAGCGAGATTTTTCTCCGTGTTCTCGTCGCTTTCGAGTGATTTTTCGACAATTTTTCTCAGTTCGTCCTTCGAATAATGCTTTGAAACAGCCTTGAA
Source organism: uncultured bacterium (assembly GCA_947305505.1). GTDB lineage: Bacteria > UBP6 > UBA1177 > UBA1177 > UBA1177 > UBA1177. The sequence continues at coordinate 13,207 of CAMZDX010000013.1, forward strand.
AAGAGCGTCAAAACTTTTTTCATCGTATTTCTGCAATTCATCCGCGGAAACAAAACTGAAAATGAGAAAAAATAAGAGAAAAAAGAGAGATTTTTTCAAAATGACCTATTGCTGGTAGTAAATCACAACACCGTTAGGCATTGTCTGTGCAGTGTAGCCTGAAACATCGTTTATCTGTGACGGCTGACCAGAAGAAGACTGCATTCTGCTGCCGGAAAATGTCGGCTGGAAAGCGACTTTCTGGTTTCCGTAAATGCCGTTGGTATTGAAACTTACATTGTAGTTCTGACCGCGTTCCGAATTTTGGTTGGGAGTAAATCCGAGAATCCACGGGCTTGTAAGGTTCGTCGTGCCGTCAGCATCGTAGGAACCGCCCATACCGCCAGAAATCTGGCATTCGACAACGATTACCGCCTGATCGGAAATCGTAAGCGCGCCGTTGCTGTCGATACCGTCGACATCACCGCTTCCCGTCTTGACATAGTGGATTCCGCCAGTGAGTGTAAGAGTTCCGCTGCTGCTGCCGAATCCGCCGCCGCCAGGACCACCGTGACCGCCAGGGCCGCCGCCCATGCCGGAACCGTCAGAACCGCCTGCCGCGTTCCAACCGTCGTCTCTTCCGAAAACAGAAGTGATACCGCCGTTTACTTCGAGGAACTGCGCTTCAAGTCCTTCAAAAGAGTTTGTGACATTGATCGAACCGTTGATAATAAGAAGCGTGTTGTCGGAATGTATTCCGTCATCGTCAGAAGCAATCGTTATATCGCCTCCTTTGATTTCAATATTGCCGCCGCAGTGGATCGCGTCGTCACGAGAATTGACTTTAATTGTTCCGCCCGAAATTTTGATATAAACAACAGTTTTGTTGATATTCTCGTAGTCAGCAACCGTCTCGGGAACACTTGCCTTTATCCCTTTGAGAGATGTGTCACCGGTATAGTGCTGTGCACCGCCGTTGGGACCGCCGCCTCCGCCCCAGCCGCCGCCGGAACTGCCGGATGTCGCTTCGATAATGCTGCCGCCGCCCGACATGATGTCAATGTTTCCGTTTTCGATTTCGATGAATGAAATCGCGTGCATTGCATCGCCGCCGGTTGAAGTTACCGTGACAGTGCCTTCTTTTATTTTGATGTAGCCTTTGATGTTTTCATACAGATCTTGCGGATCGCTTGAAAGTGTAAGTGCATCGGTGTTATCCGATTTGATGCCGTCGCCGCCGGAAGTTACCGTGACGTTTCCTCTGCGGACAACAACAGAATCCTTGCCGCGGAGACCGTCATCCTTTGCGTTGACGATCAGTGTTCCGCCGTCGATATCAAGATCGTCTTTAGATGTGACACCGTCGTTGTAGTTGCCTTTTATCGTCAAAGTTCCCTCGCCTGCAAGCCTGAGATCGGACTTGCTGAAAAGTGCAGCATCCGGCTCGTCCGCACCGTTTTCGAACACATAGTTTGCCGCGTCAGTAAGATAATTCTGCGTATCTTTTGCCGTGAAAATCCTGACATCCTTCGCACCCATGACAGCAAAAGGAGAGTTTTTGGAATTTGTGATATTCACTCCGTTCAAAACAACGTGAACCATCTCTTCGTCTTTTTCCTTGTCTACATCAACAAGAATCTGCCCGTCGTTAAGGGTACCGTCGATCTCATAAAGACCCGAAGCCGTGATTGTTGCAGTTGTTCCCGAAACACTAACATTCTTACCGTCAACATCAATTGAGTTTCCTTTAAGATGAATGTAGGTGATTTCGTTCGTGTCGTCTCTTGGATCATTATTGTTCTCGACGTCATCGTCGTCCGAATGATTAATCGGATTGTCCGTATCGGTATCATCCTCAGAATTTGTCGGTGTTCCCGTACAACTGGATTTATCCCAGCCCTTGCAGTCTGCCTTGCAGACAGCGTAGCCGCCGGTATAGCCGGAATCGATCGTGCTGCATTCCGTAACACCGCCGTCACAGACTTCACCGTCTTCCTGCATTCTGTTGCCACATACTGCATCGGAGTTTCCACCGCCGCCGCCGCTACCTGAATTGTCTCCGGAATTATCACCGGAACCGTCACTTGAATTGTCACCCGTGCCGTTGTCATCACCGCCGGTGTTCGAGTTGTCTTTGCCGGAACCGCCGCATGAAACAATGATCAGAGCCAAAAACAGAATCGAGAAAATCCAAAATCTTTTCTTCATAAGCTCCTCCAAATAGAAATGACCAAAACAAATGATTTTAAGAGTTTTCAGAAAAAAAAACAAGAGTTTTTTTGCGCCGCTTCGATATATCGTTCTGCGCGACATCGATATTTCGAGATTTCGAAACATCGATATTTCGACATAATTTTGCGCGCTATTTCTCAGTTTTGATGCAGAGTTCCTTGAGCTGTTTTTCGGTGACGGGTGCCGGTGCAGCAGTCATGAGGCAGGTCGCGCTCGTCGTTTTCGGGAATGCGATGACATCGCGGATCGCGTCGGTGTTGTTGAGAAGCATCATCAGCCTGTCAAAGCCGAGTGCCAGACCTCCGTGTGGCGGAGCACCGAACTCAAGTGCTTCGACAAGGTATCCGAAATTCTCCTTTGCCTCTTCGTCGCTGATCCCGAGGAATTTGAAAACCTCTTTCTGCTTGTCGGTGTTGTGGATTCTTATGCTGCCGCCGCCCGCTTCGTAGCCGTTGATGACGATATCGTAAGCACGCGAATTGATTGTGCCGAGGTCATCGCCGCGTTTTGCCGCTTCGAAATCGAAATCGGTGAAAGCGTGGTGTTTTGCGACCCATTCGCCCGTCTCTTCGTCAACTTCGAAAGCCGGGAAATTGGTGATCCATACGAATTCGTAGGAATTTTTGTCGTAAAGATTGTATTCCGCAGCGAGTCTTTTTCTCAAATTTCCGAGTGCCGTGAGAGCGACGCCTGTTTTATCGGCAACAATAAACATAATTCCGTTTTCTGGAATGATTTCATCAAGTTTCGCCTTTTCGTCATCGTTGAAGAATTTCATAAGCGGTGAATCGAGCGCGCCCTCTTCTTTCTTTATCCATGCAAGAGCTTTCGCGCCGTCGCCCTGAACGTCTTTCTCGATTTTTTTGATCTGGTTTTTGGAAAGTTCCTTCGCGTGATCTTCCAAAACGACACCTTTTACGACCATTTTCGGATCGTTTGCGGCGTTTTTGAAAGCGGCAAACTCAGAATTTGCAAATATTGCGTCAAGAGTCTTGAGTTCCATGCCGAATCTCAGATCGGGCTTGTCGCTTCCGTACTTGTCCATCGCCTCGTTGAAGGACATTTTTCTGAAAGGACGCTTGATATCGAGGTTTTTGACTGCCTTGAAGATCTTGCAGAGTAAACCTTCGGTGACACCCATGACGTCTTCCTCTTCGACAAAGCTCATCTCGAAGTCGATCTGGGTGAATTCGGGCTGTCTGTCGGCGCGGAGAGCCTCGTCACGGAAGCACTTCGCGACCTGATAGTACTTGTCCATTCCTGCAACCATCAGTATCTGCTTGAAAACCTGAGGAGACTGCGGCAGAGCATAGAAAGAACCCGGCCAGAGCCTGCTCGGAACAAGGAAATCTCTTGCACCGCCCGGGCTGCTTTTGATGAGGAAAGGAGTTTCAACTTCAACAAAATCGAGCGAATCGAAGTATTCGTGAACAAGTGCGCTAACTTTCGAACGCGAAATCAGGTTCTTCCGGATGTCAGATTTACGGATGTCGATGTAGCGGTATTTCAGCTTGATCGTGTCGGCGGCATCCTTCCTGAAATCGAAAGGAAGCGGCTTCGACGGGTTCATGAGCGTGATTTTATCAGCTTCGACTTCGATCGCGCCTGTCGAATATTTGTCGGTTCTGTTTTCTTTGCGGTCGATGACCGTTCCGCTTACCGAAACGACCGATTCAAGCGTCAGTTTTTTTGCCGATTCCGCAAGAACGGGGTCACTGACAAAAACCTGAGTCATTCCGTAACGGTCTGAAAGTATTAAGAAAACCATCGGTCCCATTTCTCTTTTCTGGGTAAGCCATCCCGAAATGACGACATGCTCTCCCAGATTGTCGAGATTGAGCTCTCCGCAAGTGTGAGTTCTCAGCATTTTTACCTCCGAAAAACAATAAACTCAAAAAGCGGCTAATTATTCTCCCAACCTGCATTAAATCAAGAAAAAGTTTGCCTGTTTTCGATGCAACAAAGTGATTATTCCGAATTTTTTACAATGCAGGACTAATAAATATAATACGCTGCTTTTTTTAGGAGGTAACTATGAGCGATTTCAGCAGAATCAATGAAATTTTGGAGGGTTCAAAAACCGTTATCGTCGCAGGGCACGTCAATCCGGACCCTGACTGCATGGGAAGCTCTCTTGCTGTCTGCTCGATCCTGAGATCGATGGGAAAGGATGTATATCTTTACCGCAGCGACAAATATCCCTACAACGGTGCTTTTCTGGAAAACTCGGATTCGGCGAGCGAAACCGTTCCCGATTTTGAGCCAGACCTTTATTTCGTACTTGACAGCGCCGCTCCCGAACGTACCGGAGAAGCGTTTTTCGCCAAACTTTCGGCTTCAAAAAGCAGAAAAATCCTTTTTGACCACCACAGACACAAAGAAAACGGTTTTTATGATGCCGAAGTCTCGGACGAAGGTGCAAGCGCAACAGCCGCAATAGTCTACCGCTGGGCGAAAAGCATCGGACACGTTCTCACAAAAGGAGAGGCGGAAGATATCTGTTTCGGAATTTTCGGTGATACAGGCGGGCTCCGCTATGCAAGCACCGACAAAGAGGCGCTTTTCATAGTTTCGGAACTTGCAGAAACCATAAATTACGGAGATTTCTGCTCACAATTCTTTGAAACACTGCCTGAAAACTGGTTCGCGATGTTTGCAGAAGTCATTCAGAGCATGGAAAAATACCGTGACGGCAAAGTCGTTTTCTTCGCAACCACGCTCGATCAGCTCAACAGATTCAACCTTGCGATCGACGAAATCGATCCTTTCGTCGAAGAAATCCGCAGAATAGGCACTGTCAAAATCATATTCCGCATCCGTGAAGTCGAAGCGGGCAAAGTTTGGAAATTCAGCGTCAGAAGCCGCGGAAACATCGACTGCATTCCGATAGCACAGAAATTCGGCGGCGGCGGTCACAAAAACGCAGCCGGATTCACCTTTTACGGCACTTTGGACGAAGGCAGAAAAGCTGTTCTTGAGATTGCCGAAACACTTGATCTGTAAAAAATTCTGACAAATACGATTGCCCCTCGCCACACTGGAGATGGGAATAAAAGTGGTGAGGTTTGTTACCCGATCTTCACTTTCCCGTCGCCGAACCTCATTTCAAACGGCAGTTTCGGTTCAAGTTCAACACTTTTTTTGACGGTTTTTCCGTTCTGCGAAACTATGGCGAAGCCTCTTTGCAGCGGGGAGAGCGGGTTGACTGTTTCCAGTCTTTTTTCGAGGTCTGAAAGTTCCGCGCTTTTCTGATTTATGAGTTCTTTGACTATCTTTTCAGCTTTGAACATCAGCCTTTCGGTGTCGTGAAGGATCGAATTTATGATCTCTTTCGGGTTTTTGAGCGAAAGGGTGAGGTTGTCGAGCTGCATGAATTTTGAAAAGATGATCCCTTCAGTCTGCTTTTTCATGAGACCGACTGTGTGCTTTGTGTTCTGAATGATCTCCGAACTGTCAGGGAAGATGAGTTCTGCCGCTGCGCTGGGTGTTGCGACGGAGAAACTTGCCGCGAGATCGAGGATCGTCGAATCTGTTTCGTGTCCGACTGCGCTGACGACCGGTTTTTCGCACTTTATGACGGCGCGTGCCAGTTCTTCGGAGTTGAAGGGCTCGAGATCCTCTTTCGAGCCGCCGCCGCGACCTACGATAATGACTTCGACTTCTTCAAGTTTGGAAAGTCTTTCAAATGCCGCGATTATACTTGCTGGTGCCTCTCTGCCCTGGACCAATGCGGGTGAGAGAACGATTTTGGCCGCCGGAAAGCGCTTTCTTGAAACTTTTATGATGTCGTGGATCGCAGCTCCGCTTTCAGCTGTGACGACGCCGACTACTGCAGGATATTCTGGAAGCGGTTTTTTGTGGGATTGGTCAAAAACTCCCTCTTTATAAAGTTTTTCCTTGAGCATTTTGAGCTGCATTGCCGCAAGTCCTTCACCGAAAGGAACGACAAGAGATGCAACAAGCGTGATCTCCGTACGCGGTTCGTAGACTGAGATCCTGCCGTAAACCACGTATTCGGCATCGTTTTTGAGCTCTGCCTTGTTCATTTTCTGCTGGTTTTTGAAAAGGGCGCACTTGATCTGGGCATCGTTATCCTTCAGCGTGAAGTAGATGTGACCTGAATATGCCCGCGTCAGATTGGTTATCTCGCCGCGCAGGGCGACAAAGCCGAAAGCTCCTTCGACCGCGTTTTTAAGGTCTCTTACGAATGCCGATACCGGAACAACTACATCCTGCATTGCACACCTCTAAAAGAAAAAAAGTCCTGTCTTGTCGAGGACAATCCTCGTCACGTTGTATATGATCGATTCTTCGGTGTAAGGCTTGAGCTCGATAAGGATTTTGTGTTTTAAAAGGGAATCGAAAATATAGATCAAGACGAAAAGAACGGCTGTCCCCTTGAAAAATCCGACAATGACTCCAAGAGTTTTGTTAGTTGCACCCAAAGCACCTTCCTTTTCTTTGATGAGGTCGCGGAGCGCGAAAAAAAGCAGTTTGTATATTACGAAATATGCGACGACGAAGGAGACTGCGTAAAATGCGGTATAGAATTTCGGCCCTGCAAGTTCCTGCATCGCGCTTTCAAGTGACGGGATTTTGAATGCGGCAAAGATGACAACAAAGATTACGAGCTTCAAAATTTCCTTGAAACCGCCGCCTAAATATCCGGCAAGCATCGCAAGCAGAACGAAAACCGCAAAAATTATGTCCAAAGTCATCGATTCCTCCTTAAAAACGCCCGATAATAACAGAAAAATTCATAAAATTAATTTTTTGAGATTTTTTTCTTGACATAAAATCGTATTTGGATACTATGCCGCTCGCTGGTGCCCAGGTAGCTCAGTCGGTAGAGCAGGGGACTGAAAATCCCCGTGTGGGCAGTTCGATTCTGTCCCTGGGCACCACCTTTCCGATTTTTCCCAAGACATCGTTTTTAAGGTTTTGAGTTAAGGCTTGAAGGCTTTTTTTGTGTTAATTTCCGAAATAAGATTCTATTTTTCTGTTGCCTGAAGCGTTTCTAGCGCGGTTTCTAGACCAGATCCTGAGTTCTTTGATGTTTTCTTCGTAAGTTTTTGAAAGCGGAACTGTCCTGCGCAGAATCTCTTCCAATATTTTCTGCGTCAGTTCGCAGTTTCTCGAATATGCAGTAATTAGCGAATCGATGACAGTCTGCTCGATCTCGGCGCCGCTGAAACCTTCAGAGTTCCTTGCAAGCTTGTCGGTATCGAATTCTTCGGGATTTCTCCCTCTTTTTTTAAGATGGATCTTGAAAATCTCTTCGCGCTCCGGTTTTGAAGGAAGATCGACAAAGAAAATCTCGTCGAAACGCCCTTTTCTCAGAAGTTCAGGCGGAAGAAGCGAAACTCGGTTCGCAGTCGCAACCAAGAAAACAGGCTCCGTTTTTTCCTGCATCCAGGTCATGAGCCAGCCTAAAACGCGGCGGATCTCGGCACCTTCACCTTCCTGCGAAAGCGCCTTTTCGATCTCGTCTATCCACAAAACGACGGGCGCAAAACCTTCGATAGTCGCGATCGCCGATTTCAAAAGTTCTTCGACGCTCTGCCCTTTTCTGAAAAGGTTGATGAAGTCGAGTCTGACAAGCGGAAAGTTCCAGATATTCGAGATGACCTTGCTCGTAAGCGATTTTCCGCACCCCTGAACACCGAGCATGAGCATTCCTTTCGGCATCGGGATACCGAATTTGCGCGCTTCTTCCGAAAAGTTGTTTCTGCGCTCGGTTATCCACTGTTTCAGTTCATCGTAGCCGCCGATTCCAGAAATCCCGTCACCGACATTGATGACTTCAAGGATCTCGTTCTGCATGAGAAGACTTCTCTTTGACTGCAAAACATATTCAACAGCCTGATTTTCCTCAAATTTTGCAACTGCATCCAAAAGGTCGTCGATTCTTGAAAAAGGGAATCCTTTGAGATTTTCGAAAATCGTCTCTTTCGTCTTTTTTGAGAAAGGAAGGGCCTCGGTTTTTTCCGAAAATATCAAAAGGTCAGGTTTCTGCGTTTCTATTGCCGCGTAGCGCATAAGTGCTGCAGGAAGTGCCGCCTCGCGACAGAATAAAGTTATGTCGGAAGTGCTTCCGTCAAGCGTTTCGAGCAGCGTCACAGCCTTCGCATCGTCATCGAAAAGATACTCGCCGTAGGCAATGCTGAAACTTTTGTTCTGACGCACCAGATCAAGCAGATGAGCGAAAAAATCATCCTTTGAAGCAGCATCCCACTGGATTTTGTCAGCCCTGTTTTTGATGTAAAAAAGCGGATCGTCGCATATCGTTATTTTCAGCATGTTTCCCTCCGAAAAGCTAAAAACGCAGTATTATAGCGAAAAAACTGTGAAAAGACAGAGAAAAATAGACCCTTTTTTACAAAATGAATTTGCCTTATCCTGACTTCTCTGTATAATCATTCGCTTTTTTTGCTTTCGTTTTTCATTGAGAGAGGTGGATTATGAATAAACGATGGAATCTTGACGCTCTTTATACAGGTTTTGATGCGCCGGAATTTATAGGTGACTGCAAAAAACTCGATTCAAAAAATGAAGAATACGAAAATTTAGCAGACACCCTTTCAAAAAGCGGCAACATTCCTGAAATACTGAAAAAATATGTTGCGTTAAAATCTGAAATCACCGCATTGACAAGCGGGCTTATCTGCTTTGCAAACCTCTCTTTCTGCGCCGATACAAACAATACGAAGGCAAACTCCTACATCGAATTGATTTCTGTCAGAGAAAACAGGACATCTCTTTCCGACGTCAAATTCATAAAATGGCTTACCTCCAGCGGATTCGATCCGAAAACTTTGAAGGGAACAGACCTCGAGGACTGCATTTTCCACTTTGAAGAGCTCATCACAAAAGGGCGTCACATTCTCGACGACCAGACAGAGCAGATCATTTCCGACCTCAAACTGGTCGGTTCTTCGGCATGGATGAATCTCCACAATGTCCTTACCGGCTCTCTCACCGGCAAAATTTCAATTGTAGACGGAAGAAACGAGGTAAAACCGATTTCGCAGATCCGCGCGATGGCATATTCCGAAAATGCCGACATCAGAAAAAAGGCTTACGAAGCGGAAATCAGGGCTTATAAAAAGATTGATAAGCCTGTTGCCGCCTGCATCAACGCTATAAAAGGAGAATCTATCATTCTGGCGAGGATGCGCGGCTACGCTTCGCCGCTCGAGATGGTTCTCACCAAAAACAGAATGGAAAAAAGCATCATCGACACGATGTTTTCGGCAATCAGAGAATATCTCCCCTGCTTCAGAGCTTACTACAAAAAGAAAGCGAAGATGCTGGGGCTCAGCGGTTCCCTCCCGTTTTACGACATTTTCGCACCGGTAACAGCCAAGGCGCAGTCGAATTTCACATACGAAGAGGCAGCTGATTTCATTGTTGAAAAATTTTCTACTTTCAGCAGAAAACTCGGTGATTTCGCAAGGAACGCTTTCGACAAAAACTGGATCGATTCCGAAATCAGACCGGGAAAAGTGGGCGGCGCTTTCTGCGAAAACCTTTTTTCGATTTCGCAGAGCAGGATCCTTGCAAACTTCGGCGGTTCGTACAACGACGTCACGACAATCGCTCACGAACTCGGCCACGCATTTCACGGTCACTGTCTCGCAAACAATGTCATTCTGAACACAAGATACCCTTCCCCGCTTGCCGAGACCGCCTCTATTTTCTGCGAAACGATAATCAACAAAGCGACGCTGAAAGAAGCAGACAAGGATACCAAACTTGCCATTCTCGAATCCGAAATCTCCTCTGCAGGACAGGTCATCGTCGATATTTACAGCAGATATCTTTTCGAAACGGCGCTTTTCAAAGCACGCGAAATCGCACCGCTTTCACCTGAACAGCTCTGCGAAGAAATGACCAAAGCGCAGATAGAATCTTACGGTGACGGACTTGACGAAAAAGTTCTCCACCCCTATCTCTGGCTCATCAAACCGCACTACTACAACCCGGAGTGGAACTTCTACAACTTCCCGTACGCTTTCGGTCTCCTCTTTGCAAAAGGACTTTACGCAAAATACACCGAAACCGGCAGCAGCTTCGCCGAAAAGTATGAATATCTCCTTTCGGAAACGGGCAAACGCAGCGTAACCGATGTTGCGAAAATAGTTGACGTTGACCTTAACGACATAAACTTCTGGAAAAACTCTCTCGAACTCATCAAAGAAGATATCTCGAAATTCCTCGATTTATGAGCACCAAACTTAAAAGAATAATTGCGGCAGTCATTTTTCTGCTCTTTTCGGCGGCACTCGTTATTTTTGCGCTTGAAAAAGTTTCAAAAGGAAAAATCGACGGGTTTTCATCGAAGGCGGCCGCTCTGATAAAGGCTAAATACGGCATCAACTCTGAAATTTCGGGCCTTGACGTCTCGCTTTTTCCGCCGCGGATATTCGTAAAAAAAGCAGTTTTTTCGCTACATGGGAGCGAACTCGCCGCGCTGGAAAAATGTTCTTTGGGAAATCTAAGGAAAATGCTTTTTTCAGACGAAAAAAAGCTGAAGATAACTTGCGTAAAATCTACTGTTCATGCTGACAAGGCACTGAAAGCGCCATTTTTATCAAGCAAAGAAAAAGACAAGGAAAAAGAAAAAAATGAAAACCGCCGGCACATCGATCTTTCGATAGATTTTTCAACCGACGCCGACTTTATTTTCGGCAGCGTAACACAGAGTTTTAAAACCGACTTAACCGTGTCGCGCTCAGGCGGCAAGGCGCTTTTCAAAGAGCTCGGCGAAGCAAACGGCGGAACCGCAGAGATCCGCTTTTCGCTTAAAGATAAAAGCGCTTCGGTGCGGCTTGACGGAATTGATTTGAATGATTTTCACGAAATCATAAAAAACAAAACCTCTTTTGACGTTTCAGCCGGAAAAATCAGCTCTTTTTCTGAAATTTCGGAAGAAAAAGGAAAATTTCTCCTGAAAAACGACATGACGATCCACGACCTGACCTTTTTCCATCCGCTGATCGATTCCCAGCCCTTCACACTGCCGCTTTTCCGCTTCAAAGGTGACGTAGCTTTCGACAAAGACGAAAAATCTGCCGAAACAAAAGAGGCAGAACTTTCTCTCGGCGGCATCAATGCGGTATTTTCTGGAAGTTACAGCAAAACATCAAAGAATTTTTCGATAAAAACCGAATCGGCAAATCTCAACAAACTCGAAACTCTGATTCACGACGAAGCGTTCGAAGGCTACCTCTTCGGCGGAACGCTTGAACTTCTGGCGGAATACTCGCAGGAAGGCGACGAACCGCCGTTTTTTTCAGTCGTCGGCAACCTTATCGAGCCGAAACAGCTTTCGGAGCGCATGGACTACCTCAAACTGCCTTTCGAATACGTCTGGACAAACGAAAACGGAAGCACGAGAAAGATCTTCGTCGGCGAGCGAAATCCTGATTTCACGCCGATATCGCTCATTCCCGACCATCTCATCTGGGCTGTAATCGTTTCGGAAGACGCAGGATTTTTTGTCCACAAAGGAGTCGATTTTCAGGAACTTGACGCAGCAGTAAAAGACAACATCAAAAAACACAAACTGCGCGGCGGCTCTACGATCCCGCAGCAGCTTGCGAAAAACCTCTTCCTCAACCGCGACAAAACGCTCCTTCGCAAATTCCGCGAAGTATTGCTAGCCATAGAACTCGACGCAGCCCTTTCAAAAGAGCGCCTTCTTGAAATCTATTTCAACATAATTGAATGGGCACCCGGCATTTTCGGCATTTCGCAGGCGGCATACTACTACTTCGGCAAAACACCTTTCGAACTCACCCCGCTCGAATCGGCATACCTCGCCTCCGTAATTCCGGGACCCGCGAAATACCACTTCATGTTTCTCACAAAAAACGTGACCGAAAACTGGTACAAAAGCCTTTACAGGATCCTCAACATCATGAACGAGACCGGACATCTCTCGACCGACGACTACTTCGAAGCACTGGAACAGTCGATAGTTTTCAGGGAACCGGAAGAAAATTAAAGATTACGCAGCGCTTCAACGAGTTCGGTTTTTGATTTGGTGACGTCGTCGACCTGTTTGATGATTTTTGCGGGAACTCCTGCAACGACACAGCGCGGCGGCACATCTTTCGTGACTACTGATCCTGCTGCGACTACCGAATCTTCACCGACGTGAACTCCTTCGAGAATGACGGCGTTGGCTCCGATCATGACTCTGTCGCCGATAACAACAGGGGTTGCGCTCGGAGGCTCTATTACTCCGGCGAGCACTGTTCCTGCACCGATGTGGCAGTTTTTGCCGACTATGGCGCGTCCGCCGATGACGGAATTCATGTCGACCATAGTTCCTTCGCCGATAACGGCTCCGATATTGATGACTGCCCCCATCATTATGACGCATTTGTCACCGATCTCGGTCATTTCGCGGATGACTGCGCCCGGCTCGATCCTCGCATTTATCTTGGTGAGGTCTGCAAGCGGGATCGCCGAATTTCTGCGGTCGTTTTCGAAGCGCGTCATCTTTACTTCGGGATGAGCTGCTGCAAACAAAGCAATCTTTTCGTACTCGTCGTAAACTTCAATAAAATCAATACCCTTGTAGGTTTCTGCGAAAGAAGAGAAGTCGCATTTTTCGATCCCGCCTTTGAAAAGGGCGCGGACAGGTGTCTTTTTCTTCGATTCGCTGATAAGTTTTATGATTTCGTATGCGTCCATCTACTTCTCCAATATTTTTCTGCCCATAAATCTCAGTTTCCAGACTCCGAAAAGCGCCTCTTTGAATATTTTTCCGCTCATTTTGCTCGTTCCTTCAGTCCTGTCGGGGAAAACTATCGGAAGTTCGAACACTTTTCCGTCGCAGACCTTGGTTCTGAAAGCCATTTCGATCTGGAATCCGAAACCCGAAAGGACTAGCGGAGTCGATATCACTTTTTCGAGAAGTTTAGCGTTCCAGCATTTGAATCCGGCAGTGACGTCGTTGACACCGAGACCGAGTATCGTGCTTGCGTAAAAGCTGCCTCCCCTTGAAATGATGCGGCGGCCCAAGCCCCAGTTTGCAGTTCCGCCACCTTTTACATAGCGCGATCCGACAACAACGGTGTAGCCTTCGTCCGATTTTTTCACCATTTCGGGAAGATATTCGGGCTTGTGCGAAAAGTCGGCATCCATCTGGATTATCTTTTCGTAGCCTTTTTCAATAAGAGTGCTGAACCCGTCGAGATACGCCGCACCGAGCCCTTCTTTGCTCTGTCTCACTTTCAGGAGAACAAAACTGTTTTCCTTCATCAGATTCCGCACGATTTCCGCTGTCCCGTCGGGCGAATTATCGTCAACGATCAGTATATCCGCTTCAGGAAGCTCACCGTGCACAGCCTTTATTATAGCCGCAATATTTTCTTTTTCGTTGTAAGTCGGGATACATACTGCAACTTTGCCCATTTTCACCTCCAAAAACCTCACCCCTAACCCCTCTCCACCGTGGAGACAGGAACAAAGGAGAAACAAAAGTCTGATATTTTAAAGAAAAACTGCGGAAAAACAAGATTCTTTCCTCCCTAAATTCCCTAGACTCCTTAGATTCCCTAGATTCCTTAAACTCCCTAAATTTTATTGACTTTAAAAGCCGCAGAATTATCTTGCCCCACTGAATTTGTTTCTTTAATTACGAAATAGGTAGGATCATGACAAGAATTGAAAAACATCCTGTCCTTGAGATTCCTCAGGGTCAGAAGGAAGTCGAATTTTCTTTCGACGGCAGAAAAATGACAGGTTACGAAGGAGAGGCGGTAAGTTCGGCTCTTTTCGCAAACGGTGTCAGACAGTTTTCGCTCCACAGAAACGGCAAGGCTCCGCAGGGCATCTTCTGCGCGAACGGCCAGTGCAGTCAGTGCACGGTAATCATCGACGGACTTCCGCAGAAATCGTGCATCACTCCGCTCAAAGCAGGAATGAAGATTGAAACTCTTAACGGCGTTCCGAAACTTGCTGAAGACGACAGACCGGTAGAACACACCGAAAGACGCAACGAAAGCTGCGATGTTCTCGTTGTCGGCGGCGGCCCAAGCGGCCTCAATGCTACGATCGAACTGGCACAGCTTGGTTTCAGCGTCATTCTGGTTGACGACAAGGCTAAACTCGGCGGCAAACTGCTGCTCCAGACACACAAATTCTTCGGAAGCGAGGAAGACTGCTTCGCCGGAACACGCGGCGTAGATATCGCACACATCCTCGAAGAGAAAGTCAGAAGCTTCAAAAACGTCAAAATCTACACCGAAACAAGCGTTATCGGCGTTTTCAAGGACAAAAAGGCTGGTCTTTTCGTCAAAAATAAAAACTATGTCACAGTCGATTTCAAAGGGCTCATCCTTTCGAGCGGCGCAAGGGAAAAGTCAGTTCTCTTCAAAGGCAACGACCTTCCCGGCGTTTACGGCGCAGGCGCTTTCCAGACGCTTGTCAACCGCGATCTCGTAAAAGCGGCTAAGAAGATCCTCATCATCGGAAGCGGAAACGTCGGTCTCATCGGCGCTTACCACGCTCTCCAGGCAGGGATCGAAGTCGCTGCAATAGTCGAGATCGCTCCGAAGATCAACGGATATAAAGTCCATGCAGACAAGATCAGAAGAATGGGCGTTCCGATCTACCTCAGCACGACAGTCATCTCAGCTGAAGGCAACGGCAAAGTCGAAAGAGTCACAGTCGCTCAGGTCGACGAAAAATGGAATCCGATCCTTGAAACGGCAAGGACCTACGAAGTCGATACGCTTCTTGTCGCTGTAGGTCTGAGCTCTGCTGACGAACTTTTCACGCTGGCTGACCAGTATAAGTTCAACGTCATGAAAACCGGAGACTGCGACGAGATCGCGGAAGCTTCTTCGGCTATGTTCGGCGGCAAGATCACCGGCAGAAAGATGGCTGCGGCTCTCGGAAAGACCGATGCGGCGATCGATGAAAGCTGGCTCAAAAAAGCGGCTGTTCTCAAATCGAGACCTGGAAACACGAAAGAGCCGGAAAAACCGGTCATCACGGCGAAATTCCAACCGAAATTCTCATGTCTCCAGGAAATTCCGTGCAACCCCTGCACCACAGTCTGCGCTAAAAAGGCGATCAAACTCAAAGGCGAAACCGGCACGATCATGGATACGCCTTACTTCGACGGCGAGTGCATCGGCTGCGGAATGTGCGTAGCGGCATGCCCCGGCCTTGCAATCGCGCTTGCAAAGAAAGTCGACGACACGAAGGCTGAGATCGTTCTTCCTTATGAATTCAACTGCGATTTCAAAGAGGGCGACAAACTTCCGCTCACCGATATCGACGGCAAATTCATCGAAGAAGGAACGGTCATCAAAACGGCTTACAACAAGAAGTACAAAACAACTCTCGTTACCCTCAGCGTTTCAGCTGCAAATGTAGCGGAGATCGCGGGAATCAGATATCAGAGCGAAGAAGTCACGAAACCGCTTGCGAAACCTGATTTCACCTACGCTCCGGAAAACAGCATCGTATGCCGCTGCGAGAGAGTAACAGTCAGACAGATAGTCGATTTCATCAAGGAAAACAAAGTCAGAGACGTCAACCAGCTCAAACAGATCAGAGTCGGAATGGGCGCTTGCGGCAGCAAGACCTGCAGCGTTCTTATGCCGATGATCTTCAGAATGGCGGGCGTCGACTGGGCGGAAGTAACTCCCGGAAGGAAGAGACCGCTGACTGTCGAAACTCCAATGTACGCAATTGTAAACGAGGAGGAAAATTAGATGAAAAGTTACGATATTCTCATAATCGGCGCAGGCAGCATCGGAACACCGCTTGCATACAACCTTGCCAAAAAAGGAAAAAAAGTCTGTGTCATCGAAATGAACGCATCCACCGGAAGAGGCCAGAACAGAGCTGCTATCGGCGGACTCAGAGCAACATTCAGCGATCCCGCGAAAATCAAGATCTGTGCTGTTTCCATCAATGAAATCAGCCACATGAAAGAAAATCACGGAATCGATGTAGACTGGGTCGAAGGCGGATACATCTACCCGATCTTCGAAGAACAGACCGAGAAAAATCTGAAAGAGCTTCTCAAACTCCAGAAGAGCATGGGGCTCAATATCGACTGGGTTTCGGCTGACGAGATCAAGGAAAGAGTTCCCGGAATACGCCCCGAAGGACTTAGAGGCGGAACATTCTCGCCGAACGACGGAAGCGCTTCCCCGCTCAAGACGACAGGCGCTTTCTACAAGCTCGCAAGAGAGTGCGGAGCTGAGTTCAACTTCCACGAAAAAGTCGTTTCAATGGAAGTCAAAGGGGGAAAAATCGTTTCAGTCAAAACCGACAAGGATACCTACTGCGCCGACCTCATCATCAACGCTGCAGGTCCATACAGCCGCGAGATCGGTGAAATGTGCGGAGTGGACATTCCCGTTTATCCGGACTGCCACGAAGGCGGAATCACCGAGCCGGTCGAATATTTCCTCCGTCCGATGGTCGTTGACATCAGACCCGACGCGATCTCGCTCAACTACTACTTCTACCAGAACTACGAAGGTCAGTTCGTTTTCTGCATCACACCGAAACCTTCGATCAAAGGAACCGATATCGACAACACGAGCAACTTCATGCCGCAGGTTGTCGGAAGAATGCTTTCGCTCTATCCGAGACTTCGCAATATCCGCATCAGAAGAACGTGGCGCGGTCTTTACCCGATGACTCCGGACGGTTTCCCGATCGTCGGCAGAACGAAAGAAGTCGAAAATATGTTCCTTGCAACCGGTATGTGCGGTCAGGGATACATGATCGGCAGCGGTCTCGGCAAGATTTTGTCCGAAATCATCGTTGACAATTCGCACGAATACGACTTCATCCTTGACCAGCTCACGCTTTACCGCGATTTCTCGGGCG
>CAMZDX010000014.1 GCA_947305505.1 uncultured bacterium
AATTTCATATTTTACCTCTTAATGAAAGCTATTTTTTCTTTTTGTCGGTGTAGGAAAACGCCGTTCCGCTCTTCTTGACGATGATCTTTCCGTCGGTCTTGTCGGAGAAGAATCCCGCTTTGACGAGCGCGGTAAGTATTCCTTTCCTCTGTGTTGCGCCAATAACCATGTCGGAGATCTCCATTGATTTTTTCGCGAAACCGTCGTTCGTTTTGGTCATTTCGCGGCAGTTGGAAATCGTTGCACCGCTTGCACCCGCCGACATTGCCGCATCGAGCATTTCCTTTGACTGCGTGTCGTTGCAGATAAGCATGATGTTTTCAAGGTTGGTGAAGTATGTTCTTTCAACAGCGTTTTTGGCGTTGAGAGTTCTTTTTCTCCACTCTGTGCCGCCCTGGATCGAGTCGATCACGCTGATGATCTGGCCCATGCTGGCAGCCGCGCGGTTTGCTCCGAAGAAAGTTTTCGTGTCGAGAGTTGCCATGCTGACCGGATATGAGAAGATGAAGCCCATGCCGGGACGGTCGAGATGTCCGCCTTCGATGAGAAGATCCATCATTCCCTGTGCATCGTGGTTTGCGACAACGATGTTTATCGTCTCTTTTTCAGCTGGGATCGTGATCCTGATGAGCCCCATTCTGTCGCGTATTCCGCCGCCGATGCCGTAGGAGATCATCGGGACGCTCGAACCTTTGTCGATCGCTGTTTTGGCAAGAGTCAGACCTCTTCCGCGCTGTGTGATGGCGCAGATGCCCATGTAGTTTGCCTGGGAATTTTCAAAAGCAAAGTCGAATCCGTCGAAATTTTCGTTGTTTTCGCTGCTTTCGATAAGAACTGCCGGTTCTGTGAATATAGAGCCGCGTCCTTCCTGCGAGAGGTCGGCGCCGTAAACGATCTTGTCGAAAACTTCCTTTTCTTTTTCTGCCGGAACATAGAAATGGTATGTTTCGAGAATGTTTTCTGCAACGCCCTTGCGGTTGAAGAACCAGTGCTTGTCGGTAGATACAATAGAGCTGCTGCGCTGGAAAATATATTCGTCAATGCCGCATTCCTTCAGGGCTTCAACGATTTTCGGCGAGATGTTCTTGTAAACGCTGCAAGTGAATTTCGCTATATTCGTGAATTTCATTATCTGCCTCCGTTTGTTGCGTTCTGCATTTTCTTAGCCTTGCGGCTCGCGCTGATTCCCATAAGGAGAACCGCCAGGATCGGGCAGGCCGAAGCCATACTGAGGATTCCGAAACCTTCGACGACGCCTTCGACTCTGGCACCGAGTCCGAGACCCATCGCGAGAACGAGCGGGACCGTGACGGGACCGGTGGTAACGCCCGCGCTGTCCCAGCCGATATTGACATACTGCTCATCCGAGATCGCCGTGAGAACAAGAAGGATGAGGTATGAAGGAATGAGCATCCAGAAAATCTGAATGTTCCAGATGATCTTTACCGCTCCGAGCGCGATACCTAAGCCTACTCCGAAAGCGACCGCGTAGATCAGAGTCGTCTTTTTGAAAGTACCGACAGAAAGTTCCTCGACTTTCATACCGAGCGCATTGAGAGCGGGTTCGGCGAGTGTCGCTCCGAAGCCCATGATGAAGGCGAAAAGTATGACGATCAGGTATCCGCCGCTGCCGCCGTTCTTGCCGAAAATGGGGCCTATCTGCGGGATGTAGCGGTAGATCTTTCTCGGTTCGTCGTAGTTTTTCTCGACGAACGGGATCTGCGAATATTTGTTGTCGCCCTCTTTTTTGAAGAAGAATTCGTTTACTTCGCCGTCTGGAGTGATCGACTTCTGGACGATCTCTTTGTCGAAATTGTGCATCGTCTCCTGGCTGTCGCTCAGTTCTATTGCGCTGAAAGATGCAGGAAGTCTTGATCCGACCTGCGTTCCGATTTTGGAAAGGCCGTATTCCATGCCGATCCCGAAGAGTCCCATTCCGAGAATCGAAATGAAAATTCCGAGGAAAATTTCATCCTTTTTCGGCAGTTTTTCGCGGAGAAGAACAACGAAAACGAGGAGAATGAAGATCGTGAGCGGAAGGATCGCCTTGGCCGCTTCGAAGAACTTTACGCTTGCGACATTGACAAGGTTTATCGCCTCTTCAACTTTGTCGGCAGCCGCGATCGATGTTTCGGTAAACTGCTTCGTTACAGCTTCGAATCTCTCTTCCGAGCCGACTATCTGAAGTGCTTTTTCGTGGTTTGCCGGGTTGAAGAAATCAGTCTGCGACATCGGTGCAGGAAGGCTCATGTTGAGTGCCGCGCCGAAAATATAGACTGCTAAAATCGGGAAAGCACTGGCAAGAGTTACGACACCGAAACCCATAGAATCGCTGTCTTCGCCGCCCACAGTCCGGCAGATACCGATACCGAGAGCAAGAACAAGAGGAACCGTTACCGGGCCGGTTGTTACAGCGCCGCAGTCCCAGGCCAAACCTGTGATATAAAGCAGGTTCGGGTCAAAGACGCCCCACAGCGTGAAGAGGAGAAGAAGCGGAATAACTATTAAAATAAAAGGTTTAAGTGAAATCGACTTCATGAATCTGAGCATACCGGCGATAACCGCGATGCCGACACCGATCCCGACGAACGCTACAAGATATTCGGCTTTCTGGTTCAGCATAACGAAGAGGAGAGGCGCTTCCCACGGCTTTACGAAAGAGCCGTTCGCTTTTAAGATCGCGATCGAAGGCTCTGCATAAGTCGCTCCGAAACCGAGGATAAAACTGAACGCAATTATCGTGAAAAGTCCGCTTTTGAGCGGCAGTTTGATACCCAGAATTTCGCCGAGCGGCATGATCCCGAGGAAAAGACCTTCAAGGAAGAAGGCAAGACCTAAAATGACAAGTCCGATACCGACAGAAATGACACCGGCTTCGTAAATCGGCATACCGAGGATCATCGACTGGAAAAGAATAAGGTAAATAACAACCGGAAGAACGGAGACGAGCTGTTCTTTGAGCTTGTCCTTGCAGAAGCCGAGCAGCATCATCATTGACTGTTTCAGCGGAATTTTGAGTTTTTCCTGTTTGTTTGAAGACATTTTTCTCTCCATAAAAGTTCAAAAAAAGCGCTCGATTATACGCAAAAACCGATCGAGTTCAAAAAAATAATCTTTTGCTATTTTTCAGGTTTTGAGTAAAATACTCCGCGTTTTTTGTTTATTACTTTTTATTTAAGGTGTTTGAAACATGAAAATAAGTGAAATCGTTAATCTTCTTAATGCAAAAATCGTATGCGGGGAAGAGTTTGCCGACCGCGAGATCGAAAGAGCTTTCGCATCAGACCTGATGAGTGATGTTCTTACCACTCCTTTTGACAACGGAATTCTTATCACGGGGCTTGCAAACCCGCAGTCGATAAGGACAGCAGACATGATGGATGTTTCGGTGATACTTCTTGCAAGAAGGAAAAAAGCGACCGAAGAGATGATCAGTTTAGCTAAGGAAAACGATGCGGTTATAATCGAGTGTCCGCTGTCGGTTTTCCACATTTCGGGAATACTTTTCGAGCACGGATTGAAGCCGGTTTATTGATTTTTTTAGGGTGAGCCATGAAATTCGAGTATCACGTCGAAGGCGGAGATTTCCTGAACGCGGGCAATGCTTCGGGCAACATAAAGAAAGTCCTCAAAAAGCTCAATGTCGACCCGGGCGTGCTGAAACGCGTCGTCGTCGCGCTTTATGAAGCCGAAGTCAACATCGTGGCGCATGCCTACCGCGGAAACATCACTGCCGATATTTCGCCTCAGAAGATAGAAATAGTTCTTGACGACGAAGGCCCCGGCATTCCGGATATCGGTCTTGCGATGCAGCAGGGTTATTCGACCGCTTCGACAAAAGTGCGCGAGATGGGTTTCGGCGCGGGAATGGGACTTCCGAACATCAAGGCCAATACTGACGATATGAAGATAGAAAGCGTTGTAGGCAAGGGAACGAAGCTCACTCTTTCGTTTAACCTTGCATAAACGGAGGCTGCATGACGACGCGCAATAAAAAACCTTTTTTTCATCACGCGCTCAGAATCAATAAAAACAAGTGCATAGGCTGCACGCATTGCATGAGGACATGCCCGACGGACGCGATCAGGATCCGCGGCGGCAAGGCTTCGGTCAATCCCGACAAGTGCGTTGACTGCGGAATGTGCATGATTTCGTGCAAACACGACGCGATAATTGTCGAACAGGATGATTTCCAGAGAATTTTCGACTACAAATGCCGCGTTGCCCTTGTTCCGTCGGTTCTGATGGGGCAGTTTGACGAAAATTCCGGAACAAAATCGATTTTCGAAGGTTTGAAAAGCGTCGGTTTCACCCATGTTTACGAAGTTTCGCGCGCATCTTCGCTGATTGAGGAGGCTCAGGACGAGTATGAGCAGAGGAGCGATGTCGAATTTCCGCTGATTTCCTCCTTCTGTCCCGCTGTGATCAGGCTGATCCAGGTGAGATTTCCTTCGCTTCTCAAGCATATAACCCTGATAAAGCCGCCTCTTGACATTGCGGCCGCTCACTGTCGCCACGAACTTGAAAAGACAGGAATAAATCCGGCTGATATAGGAATTTTCTATGTTTCTCCGTGTGCAGCAAAAATCGTCGCGATAAAACACCCGGTCGGTGAGAAAAAATCGGCAGTCAACGGCGTCATCAACATGGATCTGATCTACAATAAAATCTATTCTTTCGTGTCGAACGACAAGGCCGATTCCGGCAAACTCTGCCGCCCGGCCGACAACACGCACGTAACCTGGGAACTTACCGGCGGCGAGTGCATAAGGCGCGACAACCACGCAATGGCGATCGACGGGATCCACAATGTAATCGAAATACTGGACAAACTTGAAAACGGCGAGCTTGACGAAAACATCACTTTCCTCGAACTCAGGGCGTGCGACGAAAGCTGCGCCGGTGGTATTCTGGTTCCAGGCAACCGCTTCCTGACAGTGCGGAACCTCATGCAAAGAGAAGTCCTGCCGCCGTGCAGAAAGACAGCCGACAAAAACGATGCGGCGTGTCAGAACTGCCGCCTTTTCGGCAAATGCGGAAGCGAATATCTGCCGGAAGCGTTCAAACTTGAGAAACTCCAGCCGAGATCAATGCTCTCCTTAGATGATGACATGGAAAAAGCTCTCGAAAAAATGGAGCATGTCGATACGATCATGCAGGTCCTTCCGAATATCGACTGCGGAATGTGCGGCTCTCCATCCTGCCAGTCGCTTGCCGAGGATATAGCACGCGGTGTAGCAGAACTCGATCAGTGTGTTTTCCTTAGAATTACGGCGACAAAAGACGCCGAAGACGTAAAAACTCTTAAAGAATCTGTCCGCAACGTCTGGGGCAGGATCAACAACAACGAATAAAGTCAAAACCTTATTGTTTTTGTAGAAATATTTCTTAAACGTCCAGTTTTTTCTGAAAATCAGATAAGATATTTTGTTGATTTTTGTTTTTATTTTTCAAGCGAAGAAGATTCTATAACAAGGCATGCGCCGTCTTTTACCATAGTCCATTGTGCATCTTCGGAATCACGATCAATAGTCGCTTCCTGAACTTTGACATTCTGCAAAGAAACAGAAACATGCTGGTTGTCATAATCGTAGTTGCTGATTTTTACTTTACCGCTTACTGATATATATGCTCTGTTCCAATCGTTGTCGTGACCGGTTTCTTCATAATCACTTTCACGCCAGCCTTCAAGTACATTAACACCGGCATCTATAGTTGAAGAGAGGTTGTATTCATTTTTCGGCTCTCCGGAATGATTTACATAAAAATATATAACATCACTATAGTTGGGATTTACTCCTGTCGACGGATAGTAGCTTCCTTCAAGTAAGATCTGCTCTGTATCCAAATATACTGCATTCCATTTCGGTGTGATTGTTATGCAGTCGCTGGTGTCTTCGCTGCTATTGTCGCTTCCACCGCATGAAATCATCAAAAACATTGCAGCAAAAACAGTTGCACAAACCAAAAATCTTTTCATTTTTTCCTCCATAAATAGTTAAAATAACTTATCCGACCACATTCACGAGTTTACCCGGGATGTAGACGACTTTCTTGATTTCGCCTGATTTGAGGAATTTGGAGTAGTCTTTCGCCCTGACTGCCGTTTCGACTTCCGCCGCGGTGACGTTTGCGGGGAAGTTCATCTTGTCGCGGAGTTTGCCGTTTACCTGAACGACGACAAGGATCTCGTCTTTGACAAGAGCGTTTTCATCGACTGTCGGGAACGGAGTTTCGGTGATTGCCTTCATTCCGCAGATTTCCGCAAGTTCTTCGGTGATGTGCGGCGCAAACGGGTTGAGAAGGAGTATTATCGAGCGCAGAGCCTGAGCGAGTACTGCTTTTTCGTTGTCGGTAACGGGCTTCAGTTTGTAAGCCGCGTTGACAAGTTCCATGATCGCGCTGATAGCCGTATTGAAGTGGAATCTTTCGATCTCGTCGCCGACTTTTTTGATGGTTTCGTGCGTCTTTGCCCAGAGATCCTTGCCGTTTCCTTCAGCGTTCTCGGGATCAGCAAAGTTTCTGATAAGCTCTTCGTTCGCGGTGACGATGTTCCAGATTCTTGAGAGGAATCTGCTGCAGCCTTCAACGCCTTCCTCAGACCATTCGAGGTCTTTTTCGGGCGGAGCTGCGAAGAGGACAAAAAGTCTCGCGGTATCAGCGCCGTATTTGTCAATGAGGACGAGCGGATCGACGACGTTTTTCTTCGATTTGCTCATTTTTTCGACTCTGCCGACATTGACGGGAGAATCATCGGAAATGGTGTAATATTTGCCGTCTTTCTTGTAAACTTCATCAGGATATAAGTAGCCGGAATCGTTGGAATAAGACTCCATGCAGACCATTCCCTGCGTAAGAAGGTTTTTGACCGGCTCGCGGAATCCGACATAACCTAAATCTGCAAGAATTTTTGTGAAGAACCGGGTGTAGAGAAGGTGCATTACGGCGTGTTCTACTCCGCCGATATACTGGTCGACCGGCATCGCGTGGTCGACTTCATTGCGTGAGAAGGGAACGTCAGAGCTCTTCGGATCGCAGTATCTCATGTGATACCACGAACTTTCGACGAAAGTATCCATAGTGTCTGTCTCGCGTGTCGCCTTGCCGCCGCAGATCGGGCAAGTCGTCTCGTAAAATTCGGGCATATCCTTGAGCGGGCTTGTAACGCCGGTAAATTCGACGTTTTCGGGAAGTCTGACAGGAAGATTCTCGATTTTTTCGGGAACCGTGCCGCATTTCGGGCAGTTTATCATCGGGATCGGTGTTCCCCAGTATCTCTGACGGCTGATGCCCCAGTCTCTAAGCCTGTAGTTGATGCCGATCCTTCCTTTTCCCTCTTTGATGACATGATCGCTGATCTTCTTTTTGGCGTCAGTCGATTTCGTGCCGTCGAAAATGCCGCTGTTGACGAGGATGCCTGGCTCGGTGTAAGCCTCTGCAAGCGGTTCTTCAAGAGCTTTGTCTTCAGGCTGGATAACGATTTTTACCGGAAGGCCGTACTTCTTTGCAAAGTCAAAATCGCGCTGGTCGTGAGCCGGGACCGCCATTACGATTCCCGTTCCGTAGCCTGCAAGGACGAAGTTCGCGAAGTAGAGCGGAACTTTCTCGCCGGTGAGCGGGTGGATCAGATATTTGCCCGTGAAGAAGCCTTTCTTTTCGTAGTTTTCATCGCGTGTCTCAAGGTGCAGACGTTTGACTTCGTCGATAAATGCCTGCATTTCGGCGCGGTTGGGAGCATCCTCCAGAAATTTCGCCGTGAACTCGTGTTCGACCGCCATGCTGACGAAAGTTACACCCATGAGCGTGTCGGGACGTGTCGTAAAAACTGTCGCGGTTTCATCGCTGTCGGCAAATTTGAAGTCGATATATGTTCCTTCGCTTCTTCCGATCCAGTTGCGCTGCATCTCCTTTACGTTGTCGGGCCAGCCTTTTAGCTCGTCAAGACAGTCAAGAAGTTCCTGCGCATAGTCGGTGATTTTGAAATACCACTGTTCGATTTTGCGTTTTTCGACCGGACAGCCGTGACGCCAGCAGATGCCGTTTTCAACCTGCTCGTTGGCAAGGACGGTGTTGCATTTCGGGCACCAGTTGACCTCGCTGTTCTTTTTGTAGACAAGACCGCGGTTGAACATTTCGATGAAGAATTTCTGTTCCCAGCGGTAGTATTCCGGTCTGCATGTCGCGGTTTCGCGGCTCCAGTCGTAGCTGAAACCGAGCTGATGGAAGCGTTCGCGCATGTTGTCGATGTTCGCGTAAGTCCATTTTGCCGGCGGGATCTTGTTTTCGATTGCAGCGTTTTCTGCCGGAAGACCGAATGAATCCCAGCCGATAGGATGAAGGACGTTGAATCCTTTGCGGAAGTGATATCTCGCGACGACATCGCCTATCGAATAGTTTCTGACATGCCCCATGTGAAGTCTGCCCGACGGGTAGGGGAACATCTCGAGCATGTAGTATTTCGGACGCGGATCTGACGAGCCTTTATATTCGAAAACGCCCGATTCACGCCACTTTTTCTGCCATTTTGGCTCTATTTTTTTGTGTTCGTAAAGCATGATACCTCCAAATCACCTTTCGTTGAAAGGAACTGAAAATTTATAATTTTTCAAAAGGAACTTTCTTAAAGCTTTCTGCTTGGAATCTTTGAGTTTTTCCGTTATGTCGGTGATTATTTCGACTTCGCGCTGCCCGAACGGCTGCTTTTTGTCGAGATTTTTCTGCATGTATGCAAGGATCCTGTTTTCCTGACCTTCGTTTACCATGATCTCGGCATTGAGTAAAATCAGGTAGTTATGCAGGATAAGCGTGCCGGGCGAGAGGAATTTTTCATTTTCCAGAATGTAGTTGAGCCCGTTTTTCGCCTTTGTCATGTCGCCCTGATAGTAAGTTATTTCCGAAGCGAATGCGAGCGCCGGAAGATAAAATCTGTTGCACTCGATCATCGCGTCGATAGTCGCGAAAGTGCGCTGTTTGTCGCCCTGACTTCTGTAAATCTCGGCTTTGAGATAAAGCAGTGCCGGTTCGCAGTGATGCAGCGAACTCATGAGCTTGTCGGTCTCTTTGGAGACGATTTCAAGTTCGCCCGCATCTTTCATTTTTATCTGCTCTCTGAGAGCGATCCAGACCGGATCGTTGTTTTTGCCGAGTTCAAGATACGAATCGGCTTTGTCGAAAAGCATGTATCTGTTGTAGATTTCGTTGAGTTTTGCACGTGCTTCCTTCGTATCGAGCTTTTCGAGCGTTTTCACAGCCTGATAGACCGCGCCGAACTTGAGAAGTTCGTTTATCACGTTCATCTTGTTCTCGTCACGCTCGAGAGCATAGATCTTTTCGAGCAGTTTTATCACCTCGGGAATATCGTTTTTGTGCGAAAGAACGTCGAAAAATGCGTAGAGCATCTCCAGATTTTCAGGATTTTTCTCGACAAGCCCTTTAAGCTGGTTCAAGTAAAGTTCCTCTTTCGTGAGACGGTATTTCATGCTGAGGATTTTCGCGGTGATATTGTCGTTTTTCTCTTTTTCGTTGATCTCTTCGTAAGCCGCTACAGCCTCTTCAAAGTAGCCGTTTTTCTCGCTGCAGAGTGCTCCTGCTGCAAAAATTTCACTGTCAATTGTGTCCGGAAAGAACTGCTGAAGCTCATGGTAGGCAAAGTAGCAGTTGCTGTAATCGTTGTTTGCAAGGCTCGCTTCAAGGACCAGTTTTATATCTTCGCCGTCACGCGCCGAATCTTTCTTTTCTTTCATGTAAAGCGCCATGCGGTATGCTTCATTCGGATTTTTCTTAATAAAATCACGTGCAATATCGCGGCAGAAAGTGCGCCCCGGGCAAACGGAATAGAAGCCGTCAACGACGACGTTTTCATCTTTCAGCGCCTGACCGATAAGGATTTTCGCTTCGCCGAAGAAGTATCTTTCCTGGCTCAGATTCTTCCAGTTGTCGAGGATCGCAAGATCGTGAGATGCGTTTTCGGGCTCTTTTTCAGCCAGAATGGCCGCTTTGGAAGATATCATCACTTTGAGTTTCTGCGAAAGTTCATAGTGCGGGAATGCTTCAAGAATTTTGTTGTTAAGCTCTTCGGCCGCCTGGAATTTTTCCTGCCTGAACAGCATGAGCGCAGTGTAAAAACTGTTTCTGAGGTTGGATTTCGTGATATTTCCAGGGATATTCAGCTCGAGAACCGCGATTTTCTGCTTCGTTGCGGGATACTCTGAGTCGAGTTTGTGGAAAAATTCAGTTCCTATCGGCGAAACTCTCCCTTCGATCGAATCGACAAGAAGCGTCAGTTCTTTTCCCTTGTCGGAAACGAGAGTCGAATATATTCTGAACTGCGGGATATCGCTGTCTTCGAAGTCTGGCGTGATGTGGAAATCGAGTATTGCAAGAGCATACATCCACAAAATCGACTTTTTTATGTTGTCGCCCATTCCTTCGCGGATGTCGGCGAGCTTTAATTCCCTGACTGTTGCCGAATAGTCTGCAAAAGAGAGGGAAGTGAAGCTTGAAAGCGGATCCTCAAGCATATCTTCGTATTTTTTTGCCGGATTTTCCTTCAAAGCGAAGTAAAGCCCGGCGATTATTCCGGCGGCTACAACGATGATTATGAAAAAATTTCTGAGACGCAGCCTGTTGTAATGTTCGTTTGTTTCAAGCGCCGGTTTGACGATGACGATGTCGCGTACAGCCTTGTTGGCCTTGGAGTCGGAAGTTTCGACTTCTTCGTCATCCGCGTATTTTTCAAGTTCGCGTTTTGCCGCAAAGTGGTTCGGATTTGCCGCAATAACGGCGCGAAGTTCTTTTACTCCCTCTTTCTTTTTGTCGATGTTTATGAGTGCTATTCCGCGGTAGAAGTGGATTTCAGGCGTTTCGGAACCGCTTCTGATCTCGGTAACTTTGATGATTTTTTCCCACTGCGAAGCTCTTTTGTATTCTTCAAGAAGTTCAATCAGATTCGGCAGACTGGGGTTTGAATTGTACTGCTCTTCTAAAGTATCAAGTTTTCTGCTCATGAATGCCTCCCGCAGCAAAGCAGCGTTTTTATACAAAAACTTGCCGAAAAATCAAGGAATAACGCTGTTTAATGATGAAAAATTGCTGTTCTGATATCCGGTGATTTAAAGCGACGCGATTTTCATTGCCGTTTTGATTCCGTCTGCGGCGCTTGAGACTATTCCGCCGGAGTATCCGCTTCCTTCGCCGCAGATATATAAATTCGTGAACGGCGCGGCGGTAAGGTCTTGATTTCTAAGGCATTTTATCGGAGCGGAGGTTTTGCTTTCAAATCCCATCGCGATACCGTTTTCGAAGCATTCGAGTTTTTTGCAGAAGATTTCAAGCCCTTTTTTCAACCTTTCATAGACGCTTTTCGGGAAAAATCCGCTCATGTCGGCTGCCGAAATTCCGAAAGGAAAGCTTGTTTCGGGGAGAGTTGCCGTTTTTCTGCCGTGAAGTATGTCTGAAATCCTTGCTGCAGGAACATCAAATGATTTCCGATAGTTGAAAAATTTATGTTCCATTTCTTCAAGCAGATCAAGTGCGGTTCCAGCCGTTATTTCTTTTCCGGCAGGTTCTTCAAGCGAAAACGGCGTAACGACGGCGCTGTTCGCAAAGGCCCCGTTTCGTGCGAAATTCGACATGCCGTTTACGACTGAGGATATTTCATCTGGCGCCGACTGCACGATTTTTCCGCCGGGGCACATGCAGAAAGTGAATGCGTGTCCCGGATCGCAGTCTGCAGTCAGGTGATATTCCGCCGCTTTTACTCCGGGAAGCGAGCGTTTTCGCCACATCGAAAAATTTAGTTCTTCCTGAATGTGTTCGACTCGAAAGCCTATTGCGAAAGGTTTAGGTGTGAATAAAACTCCTTTTGAAATCAGTAACTTATAAAGTTTGAACGAGCTGTGGCCGTTTGCAAAAATAAAATGATCGCCTTCGATGATACCGGTTTCTCTTCCGCTGATACCGACCGAAATTATTTTGTCACCGCTTTTGTTTATTTCGGTGACTTCGCTTCCGAAAATCACTTCGCCGCCGAGTTCTCTGAATTTTGCAATGAGTGCAGGAATGATTTTTTTGAGATTGTCGCTTCCGATGTGCGGATAAGTTTCATAAGCTATTTCTTCGGGCGCTCCCGCTTTTATGAACTCTTCAAAAATGAAGTTTTTTTCAAGTGTTATACTTTTTGTTCTGCTTGTTAGCTTTCCGTCGCTGAATGTTCCGGCTCCTCCCTCGCCGAAGCAGTAGCCGCCTAAGTTGTCGAAAACTCCCGTTTTTTCAAACTGAGCAATGCGCTCGTTTCTTTCGGAAACTTCGCACCCTTTTTCGATGATAGTTACAGAAAATCCAGCCTGCTGCAGAACAAGTGACGCAAAAATTCCGGCAGGTCCGCAGCCTGTGACGACTACCTTTCTGTTTATTCCGCGCCTGTCGGGAATCTGCAGCTTTTCTATTGTCGGTTCGTTTCCTGAAAGATTTTCTGCAGTTACTCCGATTTTTGTCAAAAAGTGGATGTCGCGTTTGTTGCGCGCGTCCAAACTTCTTCTGATAATGTGAAAAGAAAAATTTTCGTTACGGGTTTCTTTTGAAATCAGCTTTTTCAGAAGTTTTTCCGAATAATCGGTCGGAAGTTTCAAAGTTATTTCGGCGTAACCCATGCATCCCCGCAGAGAATAAGCAAAACGCGGGATTTTAGGAATAGGGAAGAGAAAAATCAATAAATTGACATTATTTTGCGATCAATTAAATTTGAAAGTCATTACTTTTTTAGGGGGAAATTATGAAAAAAATCGTTTTTTTGGCAGTTTTACTGAGTTTTTTTGCAGTTTTCGGAGGTGAAAAGATGGAGAACGAAACAACAAAAACCATTTTCAGCAGAAAGAGTGTCAGGAACTATGTCGAGACGCAGATTTCGCCTGAAACGCTCGAATTTCTGGTAAAAGCGGGAATGGCGGCACCTTCCGCTATCGACAGAAGACCGTGGGAATTTATCATCATCAACGACAAAGCAACCATAAAAAAGCTGCATGACGCACTTCCTTACGCAAAAATGGTAGGAAAAGCGGGACATGCGATCGTAGTTGCCGGAAACATCGAAAAACAGGCGGGCGGAAAGGATTCGACTTTCTGGATCATGGACTGCAGTGCGGCTGCCCAGAATATTCTTCTTGCAGCTGAATCGCTCGGTCTTGGAGCTGTCTGGACCGCGGTTTATCCGGATGCCGGAAGAATGAAATCTGTTGTAGAAATTCTGGGACTTCCTTCAAATATCGTTCCGCTCGCATTTATTCCGGTAGGAAAACCCGATGGAAGTGACAAACCCAAAGACAAGTTCGACAAAGCAAAAATCCACTGGAACCACTGGTCGAACAAAGCTAAATAATAAATCGCGCCAAAGATTCTAAAAAGATGATCCTTTTAATAACGCTTTGATATTTTTAAATTTTTCCTGCGTAGACCTGTTTTGCCTTGGCTTTGAAAAGTTCTGCCGATTCAGGGTCTAAAGTTTTATTGAGACTCTTGGAAATCGCTTCTTTCTGATTTTCGAATTTTTCGATTGAATTTTCGAGCAGAGTGATGATGTCGTCGTGCATGATGAAAGAGGGAGCGGTCTCTTCAAGATAGAACATTATTTCGAAAAGTCTGCATATTTCCATATCTTCCGTTATGCCGAGCATGTGGCGTGAAACCTGCATGAAATAAGACTTCAGGGCTTTCGAAAGAGCTATGTCTTCGTAAAGACCTTTGTTGTTCCCTTCTTTTATGTGGTTTGTTACCGATGAAGCGAGATCGGAAGCTATTGCAAGGTCTCTCAAAGTATTGATCTGGCCTGAATCGGACTGAGGATCCAGGAATATTGAAACTATTGTTCTGAGGCATTCGCCGACGCTCACTTCCGTCTCGAGAATTCTGTTGTAAAGTTCTTTTATTTTACCTTTTATGTTGATGTCGGTCAGAACTTCGTGGAGTTCAAGAACAAAATTTTTTGCCGAATATTCCGTTTCGTTCGTGAAATCCGACCTTGTACCTGTAAACTCGGAAAGACGGTGAACGATTTGGCTGCGGAAACTCTGTTTGTCCTGATCCAGAGCTTTTGAAAATACTGCCTGAACCCAAATGAAATAGTCAATAATGTCAACTAGTTGTTGCGAAAAATCGCCTGCCAGATAACGTGCGAGCAGAATGTCGTAGTTTTTTCGCGCTATAGTTCCGGCGTCGCAAGACTTTTCACGCAGCGGATAGAGGACGGTCATTGATTCTACAGCATGGAGAAAAAGGGAAAAAGGGAGAAAATAATCAAGTCTTTTTCCGATGATGTTTGAAGCGTGCGAAAAAATCTCTTCAAAAGTTTTCAGATCTTTTCTGAGGTAAAAAAACTCATTTTCGGGAAGAGTTTTTTCGATTTTTTGTATAGTAGCGATCTTCTCCTGCATGAGAGGGAGGATGCTTTTGACAAAAAACTCTTTTTTTTCTTCGGTAGTGTCGGTAAAAGCAGATTTTGCAAGGTCTATGACATAGTCGAGTTCGACCCAGAAAGTAGGTCCAAGGGCGCAGATGGCCGTTGCCTCGAACTTTTGTCTGTGAATGTATTCAAGCAGCCGCATTCTGTCGAAAGAGCTGAAATCTTCAATTTTTTTCAGATCTTCGTAATATTTTCTCAAAAGAGTTCTCCTTGAACCGTGTCGGGTTTGATCCCGAATTTATCCAAAGTTTTTTTCGTGACGATTCTTCCTTTAGGAGTTCTCGCGATGAAACCTGATTTGATAAGGTAAGGTTCGTAAACGTCTTCAAGAGTCCGTTTTTCCTCGCTGACGCTTGCCGCAATCGCCTCTATTCCGACAGGACCGCCGCGGAAAGAATCAATGATAGTCATGAGTATCGTTCTATCCATCTGGTCAAGTCCGTCTTCATCTATTTCCATCTGATTGAGAGCGTATCTCGCTATCGCAAGGTCGATGTTTCCGTTTCCTTTGACGAGTGCAAAATCGCGGACGCGCTTCAGAATTCTGTTTGCGATTCGCGGGGTTCCGCGGGAACGTCTTGCGATCTCGTGCGCACCGTCGTCGTCCATTTTTATTTCCAGAACTTTAGCTGAACGTTTTACAATAGTTTCAAGTTCTTCGACTGTGTAGTAATCCATTCTGAAAACTATCTGGAACCTGTCTCTGAGCGGACTTGAAAGCTGTCCGGTCTTTGTAGTTGCACCGATGAGCGTGAACGGAGCGATCGGAAGCGGCATACTTTTCGCGTGCTGGCCTTCACCCAGCATGATATCGAAGCGGAAATCCTCCATCGCCGGATAAAGGCTCTCTTCGACAGCCGGATTGAGGCGGTGGATCTCGTCGATAAAAAGGACGTCGTGATCCTGCAAAGCGGTAAGAAGCCCTGCAAGATCGCCTTTTTTCTCGATGACCGGACCGGAAGTCGTCAGCATATTTACTCCCATTTCGTTGGCGATGATCTGGCTGAGAGTGGTTTTGCCGAGTCCGGGAGGCCCCGCAAGAAGCAGATGGTCGAGCGGTCTGCCGTTTTTCTTTGCTGCTTCGATATAGATTTTAACGTTGTCGACGACAGCTTTCTGTCCGATGTAGCCGCTTAAATTCTTGGGCCTTAAACCCCCTTCAAGCGACGAATCTTCGGGAAGTTCCTGCGAATTGAGCAATCTTTCTTCGTTCATTTTTCACCGTCCAATCAGCTGTTTCTGATAATTTTAAGTGCTTCTCTGACAATATTTCCTGCGTTTTTCGATTCTTTGTCTGCAACTTTTGCAAGAGCGTGCCTGATCTGAAGCGGATTGTAGCCGAGAGCTGTGAGAGCTTCTGCAGCTTCTTTGGTCTGTCTGTCGTTTGAAAGAGCCGGAGCGTCAGTAGCTCCTGCCGGGCTGATCGCCGAGAATTTATCGGTTTTATCTTTCAAATCGATGATTATCTTTTCAGCCGTTTTTGCTCCTACTCCGCTGATTTTTTTAAAGAACTGCGAGTTTGCTGAAATTATAGCCGAGACGATTTCTTCGATCGGGGCTGCCGCAAGGATCGAAAGCGCCGTTTTGGGGCCGATTTTGTTCACTTCGCAGAGCAGATTAAAAAGATGTTTTTCCTCGATCCTCTCGAATCCGTAAAGATCTATCGCATCTTCACGGACAAAAGTCTGGACGAAAAGCGAAACCGCCTCTCCTTCCGGATATTTTACGTTGAGTGTCGGAGTTACGCCGACAACGTAGCCGACACCGCCTTCAGTGAGGACCGTGAGTTCGCGGTCTTCGTTTGCAACGACTGTTCCTTTAAGATAACCTATCATTTTTACACCGTAAATGCGTGAGTTATTGCGATAGCCAAAGCGTCTGCCGCGTCTTCGTAAGGCGCTTCCTTGAGTCTGAGCAGGATTTTTATCATTTCCTGAATCTGGAATTTTTCAGCTCTGCCGTTGCCGGTGACCGACTGTTTTACCCTTGTAGGAGTATATTCGAAAAGGGGAAGTCCGTGAATTGCGGCGGCACTCATGACTGCACCTCTGACGTGCCCCAGTTTCAGTGCGCTCTGTGCGTTTTTTGCGATGAAAACATCTTCCAGAGCGACTGCATTCGGCTTAAATTCATCCATAACGTCGCACACGCCGCGGAAAATGAAGCCGATCCTGTCTTTGAAATCAAGCCCTTTCGGCGGCATTATCAAACCGTTGTCAATGTGAAAAAAAGAACGCCCGACAGCATTAATCAAGCCGTAGCCCGTTTTGATGCTGCCGGGGTCGATTCCTAAAATGATGTAGCCTTTGTTATCCAAGACTTAAACTATTCTTCCTCTGGCAGCTGGCTGAAGTCTATGTCGTAGTTTGCATAGACATCCTGAACGTCGTCGCTGTCGTCAAACGCTTCCATGAGTTTGAGAACCTGTTCTGCGACTTTTCCTTCGACTTTTACGAAATTCTGCGGGATACGCGCGATCTTCGCTTCTTCGAACTGGTATCCTTTTTCGGTAAGAACACCGGAAACAGCGTAAACATCGCCCATTTCAGTTCTGATTTCCCAAACTTCGTCGTTGTCGATAACGTCTTCAGCACCAGCTTCAAGTGCGTCTTCCATAAGTTTTTCTTCGTCAACACCCTCTTTCGGGATGATGATCTGGCCTTTCTGGCTGAACATCCAGTTTACGCAGCCGTTGTTGCCCATATTGCCGCCGGCTTTCGTGAAGATTCTTCTGATTTCGGAAACGGTTCTGTTTTTGTTGTCGGTAAGGCAGTCAACCATAACTGCGACTCCGCCCGGACCGTATCCCTCGTATGTTGCTTCTTCGTAGCTCGAACCTTCAAGCTCGCCTGTTCCTTTTTTGATTGCACGGGTGATGTTGTCGAGAGGCATGTTAGCCGCTTTAGCAGACTGGATGGCGGTTTTAAGACGCGGGTTGCCGTCGGGGTCTCCGCCGCCGCCTTTTGCAGCTATTGTGATTTCTTTGATGAGTTTTGTGAAAATTTTGCCTCTTTTTGCATCTGCTGCACCTTTTTTGTGCTTGATCGTGCTCCACTTATTGTGGCCTGACATGGAAAACCTCCTGAGAGTTGTTAAAAAAAGCCGCCGCCCTTTAGCATAAAATGAATAAATCTGCAAGTTTTTTCCTGAAACTCTCCGCTTCTTCTTGACTGAAACGGCTTTGCGTTGTAAAAATCGGCGATTTTTATGATTTTCGGAGGTCTTATGAAAAGGTTTTTTGCTTTAATTCCACTGGTTTTTTTGTTTGTTTCATGTCAGCAGATTGATTCTTTTTTAGGTATTGAAACCAAAATAAAAAAGGAAAAACCGGTTGACAAAATAGTAAATGTCGAGGCAGCGGCACTTTCTCAGGCAGAAAAAGAGTCGGGGAATCTGCTCGGCTGGCTCAGATATCCGGCGATTTCTCCGGATGGTAGCGAGATCGCGTTTGCATTCATGGGAGATGTCTACATCGTGCCGGTCGAAGGCGGTTTTGCACGCGCTTTGACTTCGGCTCCTTCCTTTGAATCGATGCCGATCTGGTCGAATGACGGCAAAAAACTGGCGTTTGTCAGCAGCCGTTACGGAAACCACGATATTTACGTCATTTCGCGCAACGGCGGATCTGCTGAAAGGGTAACTTTCCATTCGGCAAACGACATTCCGATGGCTTTTTCGCCCGACGATTCGCGGATCTATTTCTATTCTCCGAGGATAGGCACGAAAGAGAGTTCGCTTTTCCCGTCGAGAGCAATGCCGCAGCTTTACTCTGTTCCGGCTGAAGGCGGCGAGGAAAAACTTGAACTTCCGTTTCCTGTCATGGATCTCAAAATCAGTGCCGACGGTTCGAAATTCATTTATCACGATAAAAAAGGTTACGAAGACAACTGGCGCAAGCACCACGTTTCAAGCAATGCCCGCGACATCTGGGAATACGATACAAATGTGAAAAAGTTCAATAAACTCAGTGATTTCGACGGAGAAGACAGAAACCCTGTTTTCGGCGAGAACGGCGATATTTACTATTTGAGCGAGGAAAGCGGTTCTTTCAATGTATGGAAGCGTTCTGCGGCAGGTGCGAAAACGCAGATCACCAAGTTTGACACTCATCCGGTAAGATTTTTGACGAGAAGTAAAAACGGAACTCTCTGCTTTTCATACGACGGCCAGATCTACACTTTGAAAGAGGGTGCTGAACCTGTAAAACTTGAAGTTTTTTCTACTGTTGAAAGAAAAGGAACGGAACTCCGCTCGATGCTTTCAGCGGCTGACGAAGTCGCTCCCAACAGCGACGGAAGCGAGGCTGCGC
Source organism: uncultured bacterium (assembly GCA_947305505.1). Taxonomy (GTDB): domain Bacteria; phylum UBP6; class UBA1177; order UBA1177; family UBA1177; genus UBA1177. The sequence goes on from CAMZDX010000014.1 coordinate 18,765, forward strand.
TTGTGCTTCGCGGTGAAATCTATGTCGTAAACACCGAAACGGGAACGACAAAAAGAATCACCGACACGCCGAATGAGGAAAGATGGGTAAACTTTCATCCGAAAAACAGAAAACTGCTCTATTCTTCATTCAGGGAGGGCACTTGGAAAGTCTATGAAACGACTCTTGAAGACGAAAACGAGCCTTATTTCGCTACTTCGACGAAAATCAGCGAAAAAGTTGTGATTTCGGGCGATTTCAACGCTTTTCAGGCATACTATTCGCCCGACGGAAAGAAGATCGCATACCTCAAAAACAGGACAGAACTCGTTGTTTTCGACACCGAAAAAAATACACACACGACTGTTCTTCCCGGCGAAAAAAATGTCTCCTACATTGACGGAGACCAGCAGTATTCATGGTCGCCAGACAGTTCGCGCCTTGCAGTCGTCTTCAACGACAGAGACCGCTGGAGCGGCGAAGTCGGAATTGTTGATGCAAAAGGCGGCGAAGTCGTAAACATCACAAATTCCGGTGCATTCGACGCTTTGCCGAAATGGAGCGGAAACGGCGAATTTATTTCGTGGATAAGCGGTTCCGATCTTTACGCGTTTTTCCTCAACAAAAAAGGTCTGGACAATTTTATGAAAACAAAAGAGGAGATTGCAGAGGAGAAAAAAGCTGAGGCCGACAAAAAAGCTGCTGCGGCTAAAACTCCTGCTCCTGCTGCTGCGAAACCGGCTCAGCCGGCAGCTGCCGAGAAAAAAGAACCGGTTGAGTTTGACACGAAAGATATCGAAGAAAGAATCGTGAAAACTTCGCTCAGCCCGGCAAATTATGTCGAGAACGCAGTTTCAAAAGACGGCGAGACACTTTACTACATGACTTTCGATCCGACGGAATTCCGCGTTTTTGCACAGGATTTACGCGAAAAGAAGGAGAAAGTTCTCACGTCAATTCCGCATCCGAGAAACATTGCCTTCTGGGATGATCCCCGTTTTTCGCTCAATATGGACGCAAACGGAACATCGCTTTTCGTTTTAGCTATGAGAAAGGCAAGCAAAATCGGTGCTGCCGACGGGAAAGTTAAGCCAATCGCACCGAATGCCGAATTTTCGGTCAATAAATCTTTGGAATATGCGTATCTCTTTGAATTCGTTTGGAAAACCATGAACGACAAGTTCTATGACACAGGACTTCACGGCGTCGACTGGGCAAAATACAAAGATGAATACAAAAAATATATCCCGTTTATCAACAACAACTACGATTTCAGCGAACTTCTCTCCGAAATGCTCGGTGAACTCAACGTCTCACACACCGGAAGCGGATATATGCCCTACATGGCTATGGGCGACGCGTCCGGAAGACTTGGAATTTTCTACTCTTTTGATAAAAACGGCGTGAAAATCGAAGAAATCATGAAGGGAAGCCCGCTTGACAAGACTGAAAGCAAAGTCAAAGCAGGAAATATCATTGAAAAAATCAACGGAATGGCGGTAACTGCCGAGAGTTTTGACAAACTTCTCAACCGCACAGCCGACAAAAAAGTTCGTATTTCGTTCTGGAATCTCGAAACTTCGGAACATTGGGAAGAAGTCGTCAAACCGATCGGTTACAGAGCCGAATTCGAACTTCTCTACAACCGCTGGGTCAAAAAGAACCGTGAATCAGTCGAAAAACTTTCAGGCGGCAAACTCGGTTACGTTCACATCAGAGGCATGGACGGCGGCAGCTTCAAAACGATATTCGACGAGATCATGGGGCGCTACAACAACGCCGAAGGAATCGTGATTGACACGCGCTTCAACGGCGGCGGATGGCTTCACGACGATCTAGCAGTCCTTTTCGGCGGCAAAAAATATACACATTACAGTCACCGCGGAGTCAAGAATTTCGGCGGAGATCCGCAGGACCGCTGGACGAAAAAGACTATCCTTCTCGTCAACGAAGGAAACTACAGCGATGCGCACCTGTTCCCGTATACTTACCGCGAACTGAAGCTCGGTAAAATCGTCGGAATGCCCGTTGCCGGAACTGCGACGGCTGTCTGGTGGCCGCTTCTTCTCGACGAATCGCTCTATTTCGGAATCCCGCAGATCGGGATCATTGCAAACGACGGAAAATATCTGGAAAACAACGAGCTCGTTCCTGATTTCGTAGTTCCGATGCTTCCGAACAACATTATCGAAGGGCGCGATCCGCAGTTGGAAAAGGCAGTTCAGGTCCTTCTTGAGGAGAAATAAATGGATCTTGAAAGATTAAAAACACTCCGCAAGGTTCTGCACGAATCGCCCGAACCTTCGTTTAACGAGTTCAAAACAGCTGAGATCATTCTCGATTTTTTTAACGAAGTGACAAAAGGTTCGCCGCTTTTTAAAGTTTACCGCCCGTTTCTGACTTCGATCGTTATCGACTATCACAACGGCGGCGACAAACCTTACAAACTTTTCCGCGCTGATATGGACGCAATCAAAGTCGATGAAAGTCCGACACACGAAATTGTCTCGAAAAATCCGGGAGTTATGCATGCCTGCGGTCACGACATCCACATGACAGTTCTCTGCGGAATTTTAGCTGAAGTTGCTGAAAAACTGCCCGAAAAAAACATTCTTTTCGTCTTCCAGCCGGGTGAAGAGGGAGCTGGAGGAGCCAGAAAAATGATTGAAAGCGGCGTTTTTGACAAATATGATATCGAAGCGGCTCACGCAATACATGTGAACGATGATTTTCTTGTCGGCGAGATAGCTTCGAACGACAATGTTCTTTTTGCCATTCCGCGCGAAGTCGATGTCGTTTTCGAGGGCAAAACCGCTCACGCAGCATTTCCGGAGCGCGGTCACGACGCTTTGGCTGCAGCAGCTGAATTCCTGACTGTGATCGAGCACAACATCCGCAAAAACATAAATCCGACTGAAACTTTCCACGCCCACTTCGGCAAACTTGTTTCGGGAACGGCTAGAAACGTTGTTTCGGGATATTCCAAAATCGAAGGAACTTTGCGCTCCTTCACTTCCGAAATGATGAGCTTAGGAACAAAAATAGTTGAAGAAACTGCTAAAAGATGCGCCGAAAATTACGGCTGCACAGCGAAACTCACTATTTTGGGTGAATACATCGAAGTCCGCAATACACCGGAATTATTCAAAAAACTCAAAACAGCTGCTGAAAAGCACAAGATCAGGTGCATCTACAAAAAAGGCGACCTCGTAGGAGAGGATTTCGGCTATTTCACAAAAAAATGGAGCGGTGTCATGTTCTGGGTCGGATGCCGCAGAAATCCCGATGCCGAGCCTGTTTCACTTCATTCAAACCTCTTTTTCCCCGATTTCGGAGCAGTCAAAGTCGCTCTTAAAATCATGCTTGAAATGCTGGAAAACTAATCTGAAAAAACTATCGCGCCGCTAATTTCGTCTTTCTCTTTTTTTATTGCGTAAAAATAGTGTCTGAACTGAGGATTTATGAGGTTGTATAGATGCGACGGGCTTGAAACGAGCATTTTCCAAGCCTCGGCTTCATTTTTTGCGGTAAAAAGGTTTTCTCCGAGAATTTTTTTGTGAACTCCGGTGTGACGAATGCCGCCGTCTTTTGAAGAATAGTGCTTCAAGCCTTCGTTCTGGATCTTTGCAAGAGATTTTTCTGCCGCTTCTTCCAGTTTTTTATCTATTGAAATTACAGGTTTTTTGCATGATTTTCTTAATGATTTAAGTGAATCGTCGAAATTTATAGAAAAGGTCGGAAGTTTTTCTTCCTTGAATTTTCTGCTCCACAGAATTTCCGGACCGCCGACACCTGTACCGGTTATCTGAAGTCTCGTAATGTTTGCGGCTTTTTCTTCGAGAATGATCTCACGCTTCGTTATTTGCACTTTGTGAACATCGCAGCCGCTCTGAATGTAAAGAAAGTATGAAATGTAGGCCGGATCGGGCGAAACGGTCAGATGAACTGAATCGTTGACGGTTTTTGCCTCGATTTCTAAGTTTCCGCTCTTTTTTATGAGATAGCTTTTGCCGTTGTGACTAATGCAGACGGCGTTTTTTTCCGGTTTGCAAACTGAAATTTCAACAATTTCTGTGTTTTTATAGAAAAAACCGTTGCTTTCAGCCTTTTCAAGAATAGAATCTTTCTCAAAAAGATAAGAAAAGAGAGCCAACCAAAAAAACGACATTCAAAATCCAATTATATTGAAAAAATAAAAGATGGTGCAGAAGGGGGGACTCGAACCCCCACACCAACAATAGGCATAAGATCCTTAGTCTTACGTGTCTACCAATTCCACCACTCCTGCACCGGAGGGAAAAAACTCAAATAAAAAGGAACAATCGGCTTCTGCCGAAGCTGCCAGCTGTGTTATTCAGCTGGAGCTTCTTTCTGCTCGTTTTTCTGCTCAACAGCTTCGGGCTTCTTTTCTTCTACGGGCTGAGCCATAACAGGAGCCGGATTCGTTTTTTCAGCCTGCTGCTCGATTTTTACAACCGATTTGTCGCTGCTGGAAATGTAGGACATCCAGACTGAATTGAGCATGAAGAGGATCGCAAGAACGGAAGTGATCTTGGTGAGGATGTTCCCAGCGCCTCTTGCACCGAAAACAGAACTACTCGAACCGCCGAAAATAGCTCCCATTCCTTTTTTACCTTCCTGAAGAAGGATAATTACGACAAGCAGTATGCAGATAACTATCTGAACGACTGCAAAAGCCTCAAACATTGCGAACCTCATAATCAAAAAAACGTCAGCGGCGGGATTTATAGTCAGGAAAATTTTAAAGTCAACTTTTTTTTCGTTTTTCGGTGAAAATTTTTTTGCGTCTGAAATATTGCATGGAAATCAATATCTTATAAAATAATGCGCTTTCGGTTTTTTAACTTTGGGAGTTTAAATGAGGTCTTTCGGGATTTTTTTTATAGTTTTAGTCAATATTTTGTTGATTTTGGGTTGTTCAAGGGAGGAAAACATGCTTAGCGGAAAGAAAATTCTCATGATTATCGCCCATGAAAATTTCAGGGATGAGGAGTTCAATGTTCCTTACAAACAGTTCGCGGGTGAAGGGATCGACGTCACGGTCGCAAGTACCGAAAAAGGCGAAGCAAAGGGAATGTTCGGCGCGACTTTCAATGTCCAGTATTCAGTTGACGAAGTTAATGAAGCTGATTTCGACGGCGTCGTTTTTGTCGGCGGAATGGGAACTCCTTCTGTCAGAGCCAGCAAAAGAGCTGTGGAGATCGCGAAAAATTCGGCTCGCCACAAAGTTCTTTCGGCAATCTGCTGGGCTCCGACGATCCTTGCAAAAGCCGATGTCGTCCGCGGCAGAAAAGTTACGGTCTGGCTGGGCGACGATCCTGAATACGGCATGAAAACAAGCAAAGTCATGGAAAACGCAGGAGCAACTTTTATAAATAAAGAAGTCGTAACTGACGGAAATCTCGTCACGGGCAACGGTCCGAATGCAGCCGAAAAGTTTGCGGACGCAGTTATGGAAAAACTTTCTGAGTAGGTGAGTTATGCAGCATTATTTTGTTTTTTTGAGTTTCGAAGTCCTTTCTTCCATGGGTTACGACAGGGATTTCATTCACGGCGAGCTTGAAGAACTCGGACTGTACGCGCAGATCAGGCTCGGAAACACTCTTCAGCCGCTTCCCGAAGGAACTTTCATCGGCGAATACAAGTTCGAGGACAAGGAAGAGCTTAAAAACACGATCTACACCGAAGTTTCGGAACTTTTCAACAAACACGGCGTGCAGGCGCGTCTTTTCATCGCCGTTTCGGAAAAGGCGACGATCGGTGTCGAAGACATAACAGCCAGAAAATCTTAACGGTCGCGAATTGAATAATTTTTCCGGAATTTATTTTCACATACCCTTCTGCCCGAAAAAATGCCTTTACTGCGATTTTTTCAGCGTGACCGGTTGTCCGCGCGACACTTTGAAACGATACGGTAAATCGCTTTTCGATGAGGCCGAAAGAAGGCTCGGCGAGCTTTCTGAAACAAAAATCGTCTCGCTTTATTTCGGCGGCGGAAGCCCCACTTCGATGGATGAAGATTTCTTCCGGAATTTTGCCGTATTTGCCGAAAAATCGGGAATAAACCTTGAGGATTGCGAAGTTACGGTCGAGGTCAATCCGGCAGATAGAGGCGAAAACTGGATAAAAAATCTTAAAAACTGCGGAATCAACCGTGTGAGCATAGGCATTCAGGCGTTTGACGACAAGGTCCTTTCCGAAATGGGACGCAGGACGACAGTCGCCGACATGGAAAAAAATATCCCTCTTTTTGCAAAGTATTTTGACAATGTTTCCTGCGACATCATCTATGGTCTTGGCAAAAATCGCGAAATAAATCAGGAGCTTAATAAAATTTTTGAGTTGGCGCCGTTCAAGCATGTTTCTGCTTACAGATACGCAAGACCGGAGCGGGAAAATGCGCCGCAGCTTCTTGATGAAGATGAAACTCTGCGGCAGGAGGCTGAGATCAGAGATTTTCTGCAGAAACGCGGTTTTGCGCGCTATGAAATCAGCAACTATTCGCTTTCCGGCTTCGGATCACGGCACAACATGCTTTACTGGACTTATTCTTCGTGGCTCGGGATCGGGGCGGGAGCAGCTTCGTTCATCCGAAAAACGGGCGTTTCATCGCGTTACGCAGACGATATCGATGCTTTTATCGAAGGAGAGGGCTTAAGTTCGGTAGAACTTACTTTGCAGGAGCGTCTGGAAGAATTTCTGCTAATGGGCCTTCGTGTGAAAATCGGAATAAATCTCAGTGATTTTAAAAAATTATTCGGAAAAGAATTTTTTGAGCTTGTTTCTGAAAAAGTTGTTTCTGACCTTGTTTCGGAAGGGTTGCTTAAATTTGACGAAAACAGAAAAATCTTAAAATGCACAGAAAAGGGAAGCGATTTCCTTAACGCAATACTCCTTAAACTTTTTGATGCAATAAGGTGCTAGAATGATTGGTGAAATCGATAAGATTTATATGGAGCAGGGTTTCCGCGTGATCGGTGCCGACGAAGCGGGCAGGGGACCTTTGTGCGGTCCTGTCGTAACGGCGGCTGTCTCGCTTTTCAGCGAAATTCCCGGCGTTAACGATTCAAAAAAACTCTCTGAAAAAAAGAGACTGGAACTTGTTCCGCAGATAATTCACAATAGTTTCTGGGCGGTTTATTCAGTTCTTCCGAAAGTGATCGACGAAATGAACATCCTTCACGCCTCGCTTTACGGAATGAGTCTGTGCGTAAAGAGGGTAATGCAAAAAACCGAACAAAACTGCATGGTTCTGATCGACGGAAACAAAAAAACCGGTCAGTTTGAAAACGAAATCGCCGTTGTTAAAGGCGACGCAAAAAGCATAAATATTGCCGCAGCTTCGATTCTGGCGAAGACATACCGTGACCGCATTATGGACAAGTGGGACAAAATCTACCCCGAATACCATCTTTCGTCACACAAAGGCTATCCGACTGCGGAACATTACGAAATTTTGAAAAAAATTGGACCGTGCGAAATTTACAGAAAAAGTTTCAAGCTTGTGAAGGAAGAAAAACCCGAGCAAATGAGTCTGTTTTGAGACTATCGGAGTGAAGTATGAAAAAACTCTTTTTTATTTCTTTTTTACTGATTTTTTCAACAGTTTTTGCTGAAGATACCGTCTTTGTGCAGCTTAAAGACGATGCGCGGAAGTTTTTGAAAAGTGATTTCGCAGATTGCGGGATAACATATTTTTATAAGATAAAACGGACGAATTTTTACGCGGTGCACTCTGATTCCAAAGGATCTTCGGACTGTTTTTTGAAATCACCGCTTGTTAAAAAGGCGGTCCCTGATAAAAAAATAAATATTGAATACAAAAGCATTGATCCTTTTTTTGCTAACCAGTGGCATCTTGAAAATACCGGTCAGCGCGGAATAGCAGGAAATGATGCGAAAGTTTCGGCGGCATGGGATTATCTTGAAAGTCTCGGACTTAGTGCAGGAACCGGAGTCAAAATCGGAATAATCGACGACGCTTTCGATCTGCATCATCCAGACATGAAAGGAAAGTATTTGAAAGGACTCGATCTGATCGACGGCGACGATTATCCTTATGCTGATGAAAACGAGCCGCACGGAACCTGCGTTACAGGTGTGATTGCCGCAGTGAAAGACAATGATCTCGGAGTCGCGGGGGCGTGTCCGGAATGCAAGATCGTTCCGGTCAGAGCAGGTGATATGCTCGGTGAAGGCGAAAACATGGCGAATGCCTTCAATTTTGTTCTGGATCAGGGAGTTCAGATAATTTCAAACAGCTGGGGACCGGCGGATAACGGCGGCGGCGAGGATATGCCCGAAGTTATTAAGGAAATCGTGAAATATGCCCGTGAAAAAGAGAGAAACGGTCTCGGTGTCGTCATATTTTTCGCAGCGGGAAACGGAAACGAGGATATCAGCGCGGAAGAGAGTTTTGACGGATATGCCGCAAACGAAGACGTGATCGCGGTCGGTGCGCTGAATGCCTACGGACAGAGGTCGAACTACAGCGATTTCGGCAGAGATCTCGATATTATGGCACCTTCATCCGATATCGACGGCGACTATGTGTGGAATCCGTTCGCGTTCGACATGATAAAAGACGGGATCTGGACGATCGACGCACGGAGCTGGTACGGATATTCGCAGAGCGATTACACGGGAACTTTCGGCGGAACAAGCAGCGCAGCCCCTCTTGCTGCCGCAGTCGCAGGGCTTCTGATTTCGGCTTATCCGGAATTAAGTTGGGATGAGCTTTACGAAATAATCACAAAAACCGCCGACAAAGTTTCTCCAGTTGATGCGGCCTACGATGAAAACGGTTTCAGTGAAAAATACGGCTACGGCAGAATCAACGCTCTCGCCGCGCTTCAGCTGCTCTGCGAAAGGCACGAATGCACAGGCGGGCTTCCCGAAATCAAAGAAGAAACCTACGAACCGGAAGATCTTGAAATGGGAAGCGACATTGACGAATTTCCCGATGATTCGATGCTGCCGGTAAAAACTACCGAAAAAGGGTGCTCGCTCACAGTTTTGTGAGAATTATCAATTTTTCTGCTTTAAAACGGTAAATTCATTTTGCAAAAAAAATCGGCTGTGCTATAAGGAAACGACTTGTTGGGGGCGGCATGATCATTCCTTTTTCTGAATTAAAACTTTATCTTTCGGCTTTTGAAGGGAAATATATACCATCTTTTGTAAATGATCTGGCGCGCGACGGCGGGCTCAGACGCGGTCTTGTTGCTGCCGAAGCCGGAAACAAAACGCTTTATGTGCTGATTTCGGACGGTTGTGCCGTCATTTCAAGAGTGCTTGCCTTTTCTGATGAAGAAGATCTTCTTTCCGATATTCCGATTGACGAAATCTTTGCCGAAAAGTCGGTCGACCTTTATCTTTACAGTATAGAAAATGACAGTGTTTTCAGTGATTTAACTGATTTTTTCACTTATCCGGTCTCTGTTTACGCACCGTGTGCTTTCGTTGATGTTCCGAAACTCATTTCGTCGTTTTCGGAAAATAAGGAAAATGCGCTTCTTTGCTTCAAACACGGATCTGTGATGAATATCGTCTCTTTTGAAAAAGGGAATTTTAAAGGATTTTCATATTTTGATCCTGCCGAAAAGCGCTATGTCTTTGAGAAAAACGCAGTAAAATTCGGCTCGTATTTAGGTTCGCTCGATGTTTCAAAGCCGATAGTTTTGTGCAAAAAGGTGTCGGAAAAAATTCTGGCGTCCTCTTTTTTCAGCAGCGGTCTCGATTTTCTTGAAAACGATCCCGTTCAGGCGGAATCGGAAGTTTATTTTGACTGTTTCAAGCTGGTTTTTGATAATTTTGCCAAGGTTATGCCGGCCGGAAAGGTAAAAGAGCTTTCCGAAAAACTTTTTTCATATCTTCGCGGCAGATATCCGCAGCTTTATTCAAAACTTGCGTTTTCGGTAAGTGACGGAAGCGTAAACTGGGAAAGTCTGCTTGATGAAAGGAAGTCAATAGCCGTCGAATACCGTTTCGGCGAGTATCACAGGTATCTTGACGAGATATTCTGTCTTCTGCTCAAGACTTCCGTTTCTTTGCTGTCACCTGAAAAAAAGCGTATGCTCGCCTTGGATATCGGAGAAAAAATCCGCAGATTCGAGGAAGAAAACAGAGATTTTTCAGGAATGTTTGACAGATTCGATAAATTGTTGAAAATTCTGCGGTAACGTTTTTTGAGGTTGGAATGGCTCTGCTGAAACTCATAGTCGAAAACGACAGAAACGAACTGAGTATTTT
>CAMZDX010000015.1 GCA_947305505.1 uncultured bacterium
CTCGGCAACGGCTTCGCCTATGTCGCCGGAATGGTCATTGAAGCGAGTGACCCGAGCGGATTGGAGATCTATTGGGATTCTGCTTGGATAACTGATGCTATCCAAAACGGTTTGGCTCATTCCGAAACATTTTCCGATATATATTCTGAGATAAAGAATTTAATCATAAATATGAGCGAAGATGGAGAATCAGAAAACTGGGTAGACTTTGATATTGTTATCATTGTCAAAGATTTTAGCGATGAGGAAAAGGCAGGTTTCGGAGCTGCATTTGCTGATTATTTGAATAGTGAGACAATGCAAACATCAGAATTGGCTGATTATTTGAGTTCTAAGGAAACTGAGCCAATGCAAGGAGTTTTTGTAATTTATGTTGATACCGAATTGGCAAAATCTGGGAAAACTATGGTCGAGTATGATGAAGTTCCTACAGAAGTTATTATAGAAGGTGCTCTCGGACATGAATTCGGTCATCCGGGACGTGAAGGAAAAGGAATGATTAAAGAAGCTGATCCAGATTTTTATGTCGAAGAACAAAACCGAATAGATGCTGAAAAAATAAAGGAAGAATTAGAAAAGAACAAAAAAGAAGAATATCCCGCAGACCCAGATTCTTCTGAAGATAAAAAACAATCATACTTTGCGAATCAGTTCATCAAAAAAATTTTGGAAATGCATGAAAAGAAAAGTTTCTTTGAAATGATGGAGGAAGAAGGGGCTGTCATAAGGTATAAAGATAACGGAAGAAAAGTCTTTATTTTCAATCCTTATTACAGAGGCAAAGACCCTATGAAAGAAATTTTTTGGAAAACCAAAAACGCAGATGGAACTAATGAATTTGTCAGGAATCCGTTTGCGCCAGGTGCTGAATATGGCTATGATGCTACTACATACGAAAAGTGGCAGAATAAGGGATTTATCCAGACTAATGTTGATCCGTATTGGCATTAGGGGGGTCAAAATGAAAAACCTAATAATTTTAATAACTTTGTCACTTTTGGCTCTTTTATGCGTTTACATGGATGAAGCATCACGGGCAAATAAAAAAGTGCTGTATGTCCTCAGCCACGACAACGGAAAAAAGTCCCTTTTATTTGATGATTTCAGCGAGGCTCTTCCCCCGATATTCGACAAAGTTTTCACTATGCAGGACGGGTTGATGCGTGCTATGAAAAACGGATATTCTGTGATTGTCTCAGAAAAGGGAAAGATTTTGCCTGGCGAATATCAGCATATAAACGAGTTCAAGGAAGATCTTTCATCTGTTAAATCAAAAGATAACAAGTGGGGATTTATTGACAGAAGCGGAAAAGTCGTCATCCTTTTAGAGTATGAAGATGCAGGAAACTTTTCCGAAGGCTTCGCCCCCGTCAAAAAAGAGGGAAAATGGGGCTATATTTCCAGATCCGGCGAGATGAAAATACCTTTTGAATTTGATGAAGCTTCCAATTTTTCAGAAGAATACGCTGTTGTTTCCAAAAACGGGGAAGCAGGATTTATCGATAAAAACGGTGTTTCGCCGACAGGTTTTGTTTTTGATTCGGCAAAGCCTTTCCGATACGGAGTCGCCGTCGTGAAAAAAGGTGATGAAAACCATGTCATAAATAAAAAGTGGGAAACGATTTATGTTTCAAAAAGCTTGACGGTGCTGTCGCCCATTGGGGACAATGTCTATGCTGATGGACTTATTTTCCCTCCGCTTGTGAAAAATGATAGGGTGATAATGAGCAAAGACGATGCCGACAGAGTTTATCCAGAATTTGAGAACTCTCTGCTTGTGTTTGAAAAGAACAGAAAATTCGGTGCAATAGACAGTGATGGAAATATTGTTGCTCCGGCAAAATTCGATAGGGTAAGTATTTTAAACAACGGATATTTGTTGGTCAGAGAAGGCTCGAAAAAGGGTCTGATGAATAAAAGCGGCGAATATGTTCTGGAAATAAAACCGAAATATTACGATATCAGAGTGCTTGACAGCGGGAAAATTGTCGCATTGGAAGGAGATGCTCTAAAAATAATAAGTGCAGATCTCAAAACAGAGGCTATTGTTTCTGATATCAATATGATTCTTGGAGTCCGAGACGGCAAAATAATTGTTCAAAAGGCTGGAAAAAAAGTTGTTTTGGATGAAAATGGCGCGATTTCTGTAGAAGCACCTGTTGGTAAAGATCCTGTCGAAGAAGAAAACGACAACCCTTCGAAAATTTCTGTTTACGGCAGAACATGCGGTTTCGTTGACGGTTTGGCACGTGTCGAACAAAGCGGAAATATTTTATACATTGACAAGTCTGGTAATATTGTTCTTCGCGGGAAATGGCTTAGAAGAGTTGACTGGAAAGATGTTTATGCCTGTGGAAGAAGAGGAGATTTCGGATATTGGTAAAACATATTATGACAAACACAGGCATCGGTCTCGGCTCTCCAGACACAAATCCGTGGTTGAATGACAGTCAGATCACGACAAATTTCACGTATGACATCTTCGGTCGCATCACGTCGAGGATTAATGACCGTTCCGGTGTAACAACTTACAGCTACTATCAGAACAACATGGCAGGAAGCCACTGCCGCAACAAACTCCAAAGCATTCAGATCACTCCTGCTCTGACAGACAATGATTTGAACTATACCGATTCAGACAGTGTTACTCAGACATACACTTACACATACGATGAAAAAGGTGACGAAGCGAGTGTCGAATATCAAGAAGGCAACAGCTACTCAATGGAAGTCGCTTTCACCCGTGACGCTTACGGCAGGATAATCAGCAAAGCATCAAACGGTTCTGTTCCGGTGACTCAGACATTCACCTACAACAACAGAAACCTGCTTGAAACTGCAAAAAGCGTTGATCCTACGAATACGACATCCACGCTTTCGGAAGTAACCAGAACCTACGATTCATTCGGCAATATAAAATCAGAAACCTTTGATTCAGGCACGGTATCAAGCGCTATTTCGTGGAATTCTTCAACCAAAGTTATGACAGAAACAACCACGCTTCCGACCGGTAAAAACATCGTTGAAACAGCTTTCAGCGGACTCCCGGAAGCTCTTGAATACGACGGAACGAAGCTCCTGCAGTATAACTACGGCACGGGCAATGTTCTCACAAGCATCCGCAAGAATTTTGATCTGCAGGACAACCATTCAGCCGAGCTTTCCTACACTTACAACAACTGGCGCAAAGTCAGCCGCAGAACAGAGGAGTTCACGGCACAGAATGCGCCTACCGTTGCGGATTACGAATACACCTATTCGAAAGGGCTTCACCTCATCGGCAAACAGGAAAACGAAGAAAGCCGCAGGACGGCTTATCAGTATGACTCATACTACCGCCTGAGAAGAGTCGATTACGACTGTGACTACGATGTAAGCGATCCGACATGTGCAACTGGCAGAAACAATGTCTTTAAATGCAACCAGTCTGAAACCGATTGTGAGGACTTCCAGCTTGACGGAGTCCACAACATCAGAGCAAGCCGCGAAAATCAGACCGATTTCAGCTGGACAGTTGACGGATTCAACAGGCTCACTCAGAAATCGTGGAATAACGACAGTATCACTTATACCTACGATTCAAACAACAATATGACCGGTGAAGACCTTGACGGTGATCAGAATGCAGACATTGTCTATACTTACGACAAACTTAACCGCCTGACAAGCGTCACAAATGCAGATTATTTCGTCGAATACAGCTATGATCCGTTCAACAGGCGCACTGAAAAAACTGTTTACTACACTGAAAACAGCGATACATTCGAGAGAACGCATAAATACGCCTACGACGGCTGGGATATCATCAGTGAAGAAATCAAGACAGTTCGCACATCGGATAATCCGGTCACCACAACAGCATGGGAACTCCGCAGATATGTTGACCAAGGCACCGACAATCACATCATAATGGACACCGTTTCATGCAGTGACGACGGCAACGGCAACTGCTCGCCCAACGAATCGACCCTTCAGAGAATCTGGTTCCACAAAGACGAGCGCGGCAACATCATCGCAATATCAGACGGCAACGGCACAATCTACGAGCGTTACCGTTACCGCGTCTACGGAGAACATGAAGTCCTGAACGCTGATTTCACACCCAAATCGACAGCAGCAGCGTCTCCGTTCCTCTGGGGCGGCTCACTCTACGAGCCCGAAACCAATCTCTACTGGATGCGAAACAGATACTATCACATCGACATGCACCGCTTCATCAATCAGGACCCGATAGGCATCTGGGGCGATGCCAATAACCTCGGCAACGGCTTCGCCTATGTCGCCGGAATGGTCATTGAAGCGAGTGACCCGACGGGGTTGCAGATGATGGATCCTCCAACAGGGATAAGTAATCTTATATACTATACATCATATCAATATAATATTGAGGCTGGCAAATCTCCAGAGATTGCAGATAGAAATGCTAGTTTTGCTCGAATAGGAGTGTCTCTATATTGTTCTCCTACAACTAATTTCTTTGATGCTTTCGATACGATGTATGATATTAGTCAAATGATGTTTGATGATATTGACATGCAGCAAAATATTGTAGAAGAAAATCCTTGGTATGAGGTCGGAACCTTTACATATGAAAAAGAAAATCACAAATTTAATCTTAATAATGAAGAAAATTCTTTTCGTCTTATATCAGAAGGAACGATGTATGTCAATGAAGAAACCGGGGATGAATTATATCTATTCGAAGACGGAACAATTGTTGTTAAATCTGCAAAAGACAATACAATTTCTTGTTCTGGACCTTCTTGTGGAGATTTAGGTCTTCATCCTTCGGAACCGGATTCAACAGATAGTGTTCAAACATATTTTGCAAATCAATTTATCAAAAAAATTCTTGAAATGCATGAAAAGAAAAGTTTATTTGAAATGATGGAAGAAGAAGGACCTGTCATAAAATATGACGACGATGGGAGGAAGGTCTTTATTTTCAATCCTTATTACAGGGAAAAAGATCCGTTAAAAGAACTCTTTTGGAAAAAGCAAAACGCCGACGGAACAAATGGATTTGTCAGGAATTATTTCGCACCTGGCGCAGAATACGGTTATGATTCTACAACTTATGAAAAATTTCAGCAATCAGGTTTCCCACAAACAAACGTCGATCCATATTCAAATTTGCAACAAGGTAATGGTTTTATCCAGACAAATGTCGATCCGTATTGGTATTAGGAGGTTATAATGAAAAATTTAACCATGTTCATTGTTTTACTGTTTTTGTTCGTTTCCTGCACCTCAAAAAGCGGCGAAAACCTGATCAAAGCAGTTAAAGCCAACGATTTCGAAAAAGTTAAGAAAATCGTTGCTGCCGAAAATGTAAATTCTACAGACGAAATGGGGGCAACACCAGCGATTTGGGCTGCATACAACGGTAATGTCGAAATCCTTGATTTTCTGGTCAAAAACGGAGCTGATATCAGAAAAAAAGGGATCATTGGCATCAATACAGACAAAATTCCAAAAATTTATGACACTACTTTGGATGCTGCCGCTGGAGAAGGTCATCTTGAAATAGTCAGATATTTAATCGAAAAAGCCGGGCTTTTACCGGATGAAAAAGGTGGTTGCAGCAATAATTTTATCCCGTTGCCTCAGGATTTGAAAACAACGGAAGGACTTGTTAAATTCATACAAAGGTCTCACGGGAAAATTTTTGACTTGATCAAAGAGCATGAAGGGTATGAAAATCTTGTAAATGCGACAGATGAAATATTTCCTTATTACTTCAGCTGGATTATTGGAGAACTTATCTATGGTAAAGATTTTGATTTTATCAACAAGATTCCTGATGAATACGCTGTCAGAAGGATTATCAACAACAGGAAAGAGTTCGACAGAGTGTTTGCAAAGTTTGTCAAGCCAATGGAAAGTTATGAATTTATAAAAGAAAAAGATATGTCTACTCCGCTTTCTTCAGCCGTTTTCTACAAAAGAACTGAAGTGATACGCGAGCTGATTTCCAAAGGTGCAGATGTCAATTTTAAAGACTGTTTCGGAATCACACCTCTTAGAAGTGCTGCTATTGCGAGAAACTTTGAAGGAATGATTATTTTGCTCAAGAACGGGGCTTTGAATTATACCTATAAAAATGTGCTTAATGAAGACGAGTCTATTTTAGACACACTTTTGTCCATGAGATGCGACGCACCCGAGATGCCTGAACTGAAAAATAAGTTGAATGAAATTTTACCGATGCTTTGGCAGAGTGAAGAGGAGATTACAGACTCTAAATCCGGATTAAAAACGGCTTGTCTATGTCGTGACAAAGATCTTGTCAGGATTTTTATGGAGAACGGTGCCGATTATGGCAAAATTGTAATTGACGGCAAAACCTTGAAGGAAATATGTGCTAAATACGGTATTGAGACCAAAGACGAGTGGTTGAAAAAGAGAGAATGGAAAACTAACCAATAATGTTTAATGGTGATACTGATGAAAAACATAATAATTTCGATATTTTCTTTAATTTTAATTATTTCCTGTACATCAAGAAGCGGAGAAAATCTGATTGAAGCTGTCAAAAATGCAGATTTTGAAAAAGTCCAAAAAAACGTTACTGCAGAAAACGTAAATTCCACCGATGAAACGGGGGCTACCCCGGCAATGTGGGCGGCATACAATGATGATGTGGAACTTCTTGATTTTCTCGTCAAAAACGGTGCAGACGTCAGAAAAAGAGGAATAATCGGAATAAATCAAAAATATGTCCCCCGAACTTATACCAGTGCTCTCGGAGCTGCCGCCGGAGAAGGAAATCTCGAAACCGTAAAATATTTAATTGAGAAAGCGGGTGTTTCTCCAGATGAAAAAGGCGATTGTTTGAACTATTGGAATGTATTGCCCAATGAAATCAAGACAATGGACGGAGTGCTTGAATTTTTGGAAAAATCAAACGATAAACTTTCAGAATTGATAAAATCAAACGAACTTTATGAATCCATAAAGCCGAAGGAGTTAAAGCCGAGCAAATCTCCGGTTTTTAACGATTTTCTGAAAGCAGCGAATGAAGCGGAACGAAGAGATGCCTTTGCAACCATTCTGAGCAATATTATTCTTGAAAAAGATCTGAAAAATAAAGAAATCGATACTTATGCGGTAAGAAGAATGGCTGCCAACAGAAGAGTTGTCGACGAAGTTCTGAAGGATTTCATAAGGAAAAAAGAGAGCTATGGCTACAGGAAAAGTTCAGAAGGTGAACCTCCGGTTCTAACTGCTGTTTTCCTGCATCAAAACAAAGTCCTAGCCTATCTTATCAGTCAAAAAGCCGATTTAAATGCTAAAGACTGCCGGGATCTTACACCCGCAATGGCGGCAGCAATGGCAAGCAATTATGACGGTTTGAAAAAACTTCTCGAAAACGGTGCAAAAGCGAACACCTATTGGAATCTTCGCAATCATAAGACAACCGTTTTAAGTCAGTTGATGACAATGTATTTTCATGGCACAAGGACAGAAAAAGAGAGAGAAGGAATAAAAAAAGTCCTGCCGCTGCTCTGGAAAACAGAGCAGGATTTTGCAGAATCCATTGATGTTTTTCCTAATCCTCTGCTCCAACCTTGTCGCCTTAAAACCCCGGACATAATTGAAATTTTTATGGAAAACGGTGCTGATTATTCAAAAATCAAAAATAACGGGCGGACTTTAAAAGAAATCTGCGCCGACGACGGTGTCGAAATTAAAGATGAGTGGTTGAAAAAGAAAGAGTAACGCTAGAAACAAAATGAAAACAAATTTGAATTACGACTCCTTCGGCAACCCGTATTCAGAATCAGTTTCCTCCAACAACGTCACAAAGACCGTTTCACGCAGGATGACCGATGCAAAGACCTATCAGTTCACCTATCCTGACGGCAAGACAGTCCGCAAGACAGCAACCGGAAACGATCTCGATTCCATCGAATACAACAATTCCGAAATCGCTTCATACAGCCGTGCCAACGGCGTTCGGCTCTATCCCAAAAAAGTGAACACAAAAGTGAGCATTTTGGGTAAAAACCGGATAAAACCTTTTCCTTAGAAGTGTTAATTCCTCAAAAAATTGCTTTTTGCCTTTTTTTATGTAGTATCACGCGCGATTTTGTTATATGTTTGAGGTTTGAAATGATTAAGTTAGCGATTTTTTTGGTTTTTTCGGCTATTTTTTGTTCATGTGCGTCTGAACCTTCAGTGAAAGACGATCAACCTTCTTCTGCAAGAACTTCCGCTGCGGCAAAAGAAATGAAGGAGCGTTACAAACTCACTTCCAAGGGTGAAGAAATCAAAGTTGACGGCAATGTTTATGAGCTGAAACAATACGACATCAACAAAGACAAAAGACCGGATATCATCAATGTTTTCAAGAAAGTTCCGAATGAAAAAGGCGGACACGATCTGTTGATTTCGGTAAAAATGATGGATCTCAACCACGATGCTAAGATTGATGTATGGCGTTATTTCAACGAAGAAACCGGCGCTATCGTAAAAGAAGAGTTCGACCTTGATTTCGATGACAAAGTCGACCGCACCGACTACTTCATCGGAGGTCTTGTAAGAAGAAGCGAATTTGATTTTCAGTTCGACGAAAATCCTGACATCATCAAAAATTACGATGAAGAAGGTCAGGTCATTGCGGTAGAATTCGACCAGAACGGCGACGGCATTGTCGATTACTGGGAATACTACAGAAACGGCGTTATCGAAAGAATCGAAAAGGATACGAACAAAGACGGCACCCCCGATGTTTCCAAAATGCCGGGCGATGACGGTTTCAAAAGTATCACTCCGGTTGACGAAAAACTGGATGCTAAACCGGATGAAAATGTTCAGGAAAAGCCGGAAGACGAAATAAAGGTCGAAATCGAAACTTCCGAAGAGCCGGAACCCGCTGCAGCACAACCTGCAAAAGAAGAAGCCAAACCGGCAGAAGAATCGAAATAGTTCCGCACATTCTATTTTTTCCGTTTAAGAGATCCGGATGAGTGAATTTGTCAGGTTTATAGCTTTAAGATATTTCACTCAAAGTCACCGCAAACATACGCTTTCCTTAATTTCGCTGATTTCGGTGCTGGGACTTTCACTCGGCGTCGCCACTTTGATAACAGTCCTTTCGGTTATGGACGGTCTCATCGCCAAAACGGAAGAAATCGTTCTAAAATCGACGACTCACGCCAATGTTTACAGGCTTATCGGAAATTTCGACACATACACAGAAGTTGAAAAGCAGGTTCAATCCATTCCGGGCGTGATCGGAGCGACCCCCGTCGTTTTCAGAGAAGTTCTTCTGATGTCGGAAAAAGGGCTTGCAACTGCCTTTTTGAACGGTATTGATCCCGAAGGTTACAAAAAAATCTCCGATCTGTCGGAACTCGTAGTCAAAGGAGATTACGAATGTCTGGCGAAAAAGGAAAAGTGTGAATTTGTCGAAAAAAAGATTGCGGCAATGAGCGAAATGGACGATTTTCTGGGTGAAAAACCGCAGCTTTTTCCTGTGATTTTAGGTGTTGATCTTGCAGAAAAACTTCAGGTTTCACCCGGAGACATTGTTTCGCTCGTCACTTCGGGAAACAGAAAGATTATCGGAGAAGACGCTGTACCGGTCAGCGGTAATCTGGTCGTTGCCGGAATTTTCGAATCGGGAATGTACGATTACGATGCGCGCTATATCTACGCAGGACTTGATGAAACGCAGCAGCTTCTGGACATCGGACACAATGTCAGTTTCGTTTCGACAAAAGTAGACGAACCCGGAAAAATCGAGGATTTCAGGACAATGATGACCGAACGCGTCGGAGGTTTTCCCTTTGCCGTACAGGACTGGCGCGACCTTCACAAAACAACTTTCAAATTTTTCCGTTTACAGAAACTGATAATGTTCATAATCCTCGTTTTCATCGCAGTAGTCGCTTCGTTCGGAATAATTACGACGCTCATCATGCTGGTTATCGACAAAACGCGTGAAGTTTCGATCCTGCGCTCGATAGGAGCAAAAAAACGGGTGATTCGCGGAATTTTCATGCTTGACGGCTTCATAATCGGACTTCTGGGCACTTTCTTAGGCTCGATTTTTGCCGTAGTTATCTGTTTTCTGCTGAAAAACGTCAAATTTCAGATAAGCAAAGAGGTTTACTTTTTTTCGACTCTCCCTGTGCAGATGTCGTTCGGAACGTTTGCAGTCGTTATATTTTCAACACTTCTGATCTCGGTTGCGGCAACGCTTTATCCGAGCATCAAGGCTTCCGGAATAACTCCGGTAGAGGGGCTTAGACATGAGTGAAAATGCAATTCTGACTTTGGAAAACATAAAAAAATCCTACTTTGTCGAAGGACACAGAATTGACGTTCTGCGCGGCGTTGATCTGGAAATGAAAGAGGGCGAGCGCCTTTCTCTCACCGGAAAAAGCGGCTCGGGAAAGTCGACTCTGCTCAACATAATGGCGACTCTGGAAAAGCCCGACAGCGGAAAGATCCTGCTTAAAGGCGAAGAACCGTCGAAATTCTCCGATTCAAAACTGAGCTCGTTCAGAAACCGCGAAATCGGCATAGTTTTCCAGTTTCACCACCTTCTGCCGGAATTTACGGCGCTTGAAAACGTCGCGATCCCGCTCATGCTCACTCAGTCGAAAAAAACGGCTCTCGAAAAGGCTGAAAAAATGCTTGAAAGAGTCGCTCTTACGCACCGTCTGAACCACAAACCGGCGGAACTTTCGGGCGGAGAGCAGCAGCGTGTCGCCATAGCCCGCGCACTTGTCACAGAGCCATCGCTCCTTTTGATGGACGAACCTACGGGAAATCTGGACAACGAGACAGGAAAAATGATAATAGCACTCATTCTTTCCATTGCTGAGGAAAGAAATTTGACGACTCTTTTCGTGACGCACAATCAGGATTTCGCCGCGGAAATGGGAAGAGTCATTGAAATAAGCGAAGGAGTTATCCGCAGTATATGAATAAATTTTTTCTCTTTTTTGTTATATTTCTTCTTTTCCTGCCGCTTTTTTCTTTGCAGGTGGATAATGTCGCGGTCGAAGGAACTATCAGAACCGAGCAGTCCATTCTGACTCAGTATTTCAAGGAAAAACGGGATTACAGCGAGAAAGAGATCAACGAGATCCTTGAAAAAATCATAGCGATCGAGATTTTCGAGGACGTTTCGATCTACTACGACGATGCAAAACATCTTATCAAATTCAAAGTCGTCGAGTTTCCGATAATCCGATCGGTCAAATTTTCGGGAAACAAAAAAATCGACGATGACGACATCAAGGAAGTTCTCACCGTTAAGAAAAACGAGCTCCTCGACATGAACAAAATTTCAAAGAATACTGCAGCAATTTTAGGTGTTTACCACGACAAAGGATTCCTTTCGGCGACTGTTGATGCAGATGTCGCAATAAACAAGGAAAAACAGGAAGTCAACATTGATTTCAAGATTTCGGAAGGTAAAAAAAGCCGCGTAAAAAAAGTTACGATCGTAGGAAACAAATACCTTGAGGAAGCCGAGCTCAAAAAGTACATGAGCATTCAGGAAGACGGACTTTTCTCGATCTTCAACGACGGCGGTTACAAGAAAAGCGCGCTTGAAGAGAGCATGGGAGCAATCACATATCTCTACAACGAAAACGGTTTTGTCGACGTCAAAGTTTCAAAACCGACCGTAACGATCTCAAAAGACAAGCGCGATATCTATATTTCATACATCGTCGAAGAAGGAAAACGCTATCATGTCGGCAAATATTCTGTGGAAGGCGATCCGCTCGACAGCGGCAAACTGCCTGAAATGAAGTTCACGCAGAAACCGGGCGAATGGTATCAGCACTCAAAAACGATACGCGACTTTGAAAATCTCAAAAAAATCTACGGCAACGAAGGTTATCCTTTTGTCGAAATCATGCCGGGCAGGCATCTTGACGACAAAAACCAGATAGTCGACATGAATTTCATAGTCCGAAAAGGAGAAAAGTGCTTCATCGAAGAAATCTCTTTCACCGGAAACGACAGAACGCGCGACAAAGTCCTGCGGCGCGAAATGGAAATTTCCGAAGGTGAACTTTTCAACTATTCGAGACAGAAGGAAAGCGAATACAACCTGAAAAGAACAGGTTTCTATGACGAAGTAAAAATCGACGTGGTCCACGGCTCATCTCCGAATATGGCTAAAGTCGTCGTAACAGTCAAAGAGCGTAAAAGCGGAACATTCAACGTCGGTGCAGGCTTCTCGTCATTCGAGAGTTTCCTTTTCAACGCAAAAGTCGAGCAAAACAACTTTTTAGGTTACGGTCAGAGCATCAGTCTTGCGGGTCAGCTCAGCAGAATGAGAAGGGAAATCAGCCTCAGCTTCTACGAGCCGTGGTTCGTCGATTCGAATGTTTCGTTCAACGTTTCCTTCTACTACAGATACCTCAACTACGATTCAGACATTTACGAATACTATGCCGATTACAGCCAGAACAGTTTCGGTTTCAGCGTTACATTCGGTATCCCGCTTGCAAAATATTTGAGGGCGTACATCGGCTACAAATTGAAAAAAGTCGATATCAACGGCGCGACCGAGCATCAGATGAACTATCTTTACAGAGATATTTTCTCGTCAGGTCTGACTGCAAGACTAGCAGTAGATACAAGAAACGACAGAATGTACGCGACAAAAGGTATCTACGTTATCGGCGGAGCTGAATATTTCCCGCGCTGGATGGGAAGCGACGAAGACATACTCAATCTTGACTTCAATTTCAGGTGGTATCAGGAACTTTTCTTAGGCCTCGTTTTCAGAACGAATATAGAACTCGGCTACAATATCCACCTTCAGAACAAGTCTCTGCCCTATGCGGAAAGATTCAAACTCGGCGGCATGTACAGCGTCCGCGGATATCCGTTCTATTCGATAGGCCCCAACCACGACAGATCCGACACCGACTACAACATCCCGTCAGACGGAAAAGATCCGACAAGCTCGACTTATCCTTATATTATCGGCGGCGACAAACAGTTCATAATGAACAACGAACTTGAAATCCCCGTCGTAAAATCAATGCGCATAAGCATCGTCGGTTTTGTCGATC
The DNA here is from genome assembly GCA_947305505.1 of uncultured bacterium. Classification (GTDB taxonomy): domain Bacteria; phylum UBP6; class UBA1177; order UBA1177; family UBA1177; genus UBA1177. The sequence continues at coordinate 13,053 of CAMZDX010000015.1, forward strand.
TCGGAAACGCCTGGGCTAAAGACGAACATCTTTTCTACATAAATTCAAAGGACAAGGATATTTACGACCTTCCGCTGGGCGTTTTGTGGAGCGCCGGTTTCGGTCTGCGCTGGGTAACGCCGATGGCTCCGCTTTCCTTCGAATGGGGATTCCCGCTCACTCCGAGACCGGGAGATCCGAAATTCCAGTTTGAATTCAATATTAAAAACTCATTCTGACGAGCTGCAATGGACGAAGAAAAAAGCGCGGCAAAAATCATTTTTCTTGTTTTTCTGCTGAGCTTTTTCTGCGGCTGCGAACATAAAACAGTGCTGAACACGCTTACTTTTTCAGGTATGGGAACAGTGCTGAGCGTCATTTACACAGGCGAAAGAAACGAAGCTCTCGAAAATGCGGTGAAACAGGATGCGGAAGCTGTTGAAGCAGATCTCAGCTACTACCGCGAATCGAGTTTTGTCTCTATTCTCAACCGGGAAGCGCACGAAAAAGAGATCTCTGTGCCGGAACACGTCTGCAGACTTATCGAAAAAAGCCTCGAATACGGAAAAATGAGCGGCGGAGCTTTCGACATAACCTACAAAAGTTCGGGCGTTCTCTGGGAAAACAACCAAAACAAGATTCCCGATGAAAAAACAATCGAAGAAAAACAGCGTTTCGTAGGCAGCGACAAACTGAGTGTCAACTGCACCGAAAACAAAATAAAATTCGCCGGTCTTGGCGTTAAAATCGATTTGGGCGGAATAGCCAAAGGTTACGCGATAGACAGAGCCGGCGCAATCATGAAAAAATACGGAGTCGAAAATTTCATCGTGAACTACGGCGGAGATATGCTTTTCTGCGGAAACAAAGGGGGCAAACCGTGGTCGATAGGGATAAAAAATCCAGGCAAACCTTCCGAAATACTGGAAAAGCTGGAACTCGGCACTTCAGGTTGCAAAGGTGTTGCGACAAGCGGCGACTACGAGCGTTTTTTTGTGATAGAAGGAGAAACTTTTTCGCATATCATGAATCCCAAAACTGGAAAACCGGTCAAAAATGCGAGATCGGTCACTGTTATCGGAGATGATGCGACTCTTGCCGATGTTGCTGCGACCGCAGTTTCGGTTGCTCTGCACGAAAAAGAAGCTGTTGAAAAAATTATGGAAAAATTCCGCGTAAAAATATATACTTTGAGCGGAGAAGATTCGGTCTTAAAAAAGTGGTGAAATAATATAGGAAAAATGGGTTTCCAAATGAAATGTTTTTACTGTTCATGCACGGATGAAATCAAGGAAGCGGGATTTTGTCACGGCTGCGGAAAAGAATTGGCGCGTCTGTGTCCGGTCTGCGGCATAAAATATGAAAAAAACGCGAAATTCTGCATGTCGTGCGGCGGAAAACTTGAAGATCTTCCGCTTCGAAAAGCCGAAAGTGCTGCAGCGGCACCGAAACAGCCCGAAGATAACGGAATAAAAATAGAATTCGATGACGATATTCCGCGCGGCGTTTCCAATGTCGAAGAGACTTCCGCAAAGCAGGGAAAGGAGGATTTCTTCGAGATAGATCTCGGAATCAAAAACATTGAAGAAGACGATCCCGGCGAAAAAACACTCAAGGTCCAGACCGAACCGCCGCAGGAAAGAAAACCCCGTGTCACGATCGAAATAAAAATGGACGAAGAGCCAGCTGCAAAAGAAGATTCAGGTCCGGAACTCGAGTTCGAAAAACGGGTCGCGGAGCAGCGCAAACGGAACACCACAGAATCACGGGCACACCGGAGAACAACGCTTGAATCAATCGAAAGTGAAAAGGGAGCCACCGATTTCATCACGAAATGGGAATCGACAAAGGATGTGGTAAAAGAATCCAAAAAAAGCGAAAAGCCGAAAAAGGCGCCGGACAGTTTCGACGCCCTTTTTGAAGAGCTTACTTCTCTGACTAAAGTTGTGGAACAGGAAGTAACAGCAGTTCCCGAAAATCATAAAAAACACGAGCCTGAAATATCCTTCGAGACGGTTAATGAACAACCGGAAAACAAGCCTGAAGAATTGAAAAAAACCGAGCTCCAACCGATATCCGAAGAAACGGAAGAAGCTGAAGAACTTACGCTTGAAATCGAACCTCAGACATCTCCGGCACAGCAGGAGCAGGAAGAAGAAATCGGACACGAACTTTTTGTCGAAGAAGCAGAAGAGAAAAAGCCTGAACAGCCTGAAAAACCGAAAACTGAACAATCGGCCGCAGCAGCTTCCGGAATAATGTGGGTTAAAAACGCCGACATGTACAAACTTAAACCGCGTCAGGTTAACGAGACTTACGATGTCTCGTTCGACGGATTCATCCGCGACACGGTAACGCCGGAATTTGAAGAATCGTGTATACCGATGCTGCGGAAAATCGAGCAGAATCTCAAGATATGCAAAGGCGGAGCGTTCTTTCTGCGCGGTCCGTCAGGCATAGGAAAAAGCCGTTTTTTCAACAATGCGAAGGCTTTTTCCGAAAAAATAGAAAACACCGAAAATCAGGCTTTCAGAGTCGTTGCAAGCGACGCGAATATTTTTGACTTCGACTTCATGATTTTCATCAACCTCATCAAAAAACTGATGAAAATAGACTGCACCGACCCGAAAACCGTTGCGGAAAAGTTCGATTCTCTTTTCGGAGACGCCCTTCCCGAAGGTAAAAAGGAGTGTCTCACCGCGCTGATATGCCTCAATTTCGTGCCGCTTAAAACAAAGCTGCCGAAACACGACATGGAGTATCTTATCTCCTATGTTCTTTACTGCCTGAGCCGCAACAAACCGGTTCTCTGGATCATAAACAACGCAAATGCTCTGAATGTCAGGACCGTTAAATTACTGTCGAATCTCCGTTCTTTCTTCGATTATGCGCCGATGGCTGTCATCTGCATGGTCGATCCCGACGCTACCGTTCTTGCCACTGCCGAAAAGGAAAATATTTATGATTTCAAAGGTTTCGGTGAAGAAAAGCTTACAGCGACCATTTTTGCCGCTCTGGGCACGAAAAGGATTCCCGCCGACATGGAAAAACTTCTGCGCGAAAAAGCCGGCGGAAACATGCTTTTTGCCATCCAACTCACTGAATATCTTAAAGATTTAGGACTTATTTTCGAAATGAAGGGAAGCTGGCGTTTTGCAAAACTTCCCGATGATTTCGTATGTCCGGCCAACATCAACGAACTGATAAACAAGCGTGTAGCCCTGCTTTCGGAAGATCTGCTGCTCACCTTGAAAGAAATAACGCTTCTCAACCTCTATTCCGTTCCGAAAGAGTTTTTCGCACTTGTTTCGACGACAGGCACTGAATGCGTGGACGAACTTATCAAGAAAGGCTACATCGTATCTGACGGAGATTCGCTGCGTTTCGCTTCGAGAGCCGTTATGAACGTACTCAAAAAAATGGTTAAAATCGGCAAATCTGAGCGCACTTTCTACCGTAATATCGTTGACAAACTTGCCGCTTCGCAGGCCGACATCGTTTCGATAAACAAGCACTGGCTGCTTCTCAGCTACATCAATCTGGGCGGAATAGTTGACAAGAATATGAATTCGTTCCTTTTCTCGTCTGCCGCATACATGGAAAAACTCGGATTCTTCGAAATCGCGCAGAGAAGCTACCAGACGATCATTTCTTCTTTCGAAGCTGATGATACCGAGGACGACTTCAGAATCCTTCCTGAAATCAAAAATGCGCGTCTGTGGCGCATAGTCGAACCGCAGTGGGCGAAGATCTTCTGGGAAAAGCTGCTGACCTATGCAAAACAGCATTTTGACTATCACCTTGAACTTCTGGCCAAGTCGGAACTTCTCCTTCTTGACGAGAAAAACATCAATTTCGCCGCAGTCGCAGACATAATCAAAAAATTCCACATCGCTGGCTGCTACGAAGATGAGTTCCGTCTTATCGACAAAACGACCGACATCCTCATAGACAATGAAAACCACCTCGAAGCGAACACTTTTGCGGTCCGCGGCTACAAACTTCTGCGCGACGTCATCGTAAAATCCGACGGCAAAGGTGTACGTCCGGCTGAATTCATCTATATTCTCTATATAAGAAGCGCGTGCAAACTCGCAGAGATCTGCATAATGCTCAAGAATTTCCCGCAGGCTACAGAAATTCTCGAAGAAGCACTTAACTATGCGGAAAAATTCGGCGTTTCCTACTTCAAATCAAAAATCATGTTCCTGCTCGGAAAGATAAGATTGATGAACAAGGAGCAGTGGGAAGAACTCATAAAAGACGGTTTTTCCAATGCCCTCATCAGCATGGATTTCTCGATAATCAAGGCATTCCTTCACTTCTTCGAAGAAAACGGACTTGAAAACAAAGACTGGGTCGAACCTTTCCTTGAATACAAAAACTGTATGAATTTCTAAAATCAAAAATCTTAAATAAATCAATCGCTTACATGGCAAATCTGCAAATATAAAAAATATAGCGGATTTTTTTGAACGATGTTTTTCTATGGAAATATTAGATTTTTTGTTGACAAATATTTTGCAAAATATAATTTAATATCATATGATTTTTTGTTCTATTCTCAAAATATGAAAGAATTGATTAAAATACGAGCAAATTTCTTGACTTTTAAACTGATATTTTATACAATTTCTTGTTGTTTGTTAAATTTTGAGGCTTTTATGAAGTTGAACAAAAGTTTGTTGGAAGAAGCAGCAAGAAATAACGGCATTATTACCACTGAAAATGTCGAGAAACTTGGTTTTTCGAGAGCTTTGCTTTCGGAATACGTGAAATCCGGAACATTGCTCAGAGTCCGGCATGGGGTTTATATTCTTCCTGATTCGGTGCATGACGATATGTACACGCTGATGCTCCGCTCTTCAAAAATAGTTTTCAGCCACGGTTCGGCACTTTTTTTGAACGGAATCGCCGAGAGAACGCCGTTTATTCATCATGTTACGATTCCGAGCAATTTTTATTTTCCTAATTCTATAAAAAACGAGTGTATTTGTTTTTATGTAAAACCGGATCTGTTCGCTTTGGGGCTGACTGAAAGAAAGACGACTATGGGCAACGAAGTGCGCTGTTACAATGCGGAACGGACTATTTGCGACATTCTTCGTTCAAGAAGCAGGCTGGATGAAGAAACTATTGCCGGAGCAATGAAAAATTATGCTGCATCCGAGCAGAAAGATTTGAACCTGCTTGCTGAATATGCGCAGAAATTCAAAGTTTTTTCGGAAGTTAAAAGATATCTGGAGGTTTTGCTGTGACGGAAAGCTCAGCTGCGAGAAGTTTCAAAGCAAAAATCAATAATTATGCGAAAAAATGCAGTCTGCCTTCGCAGGTTGTTCTGCAAAACTATATGTTTGAGCGTTTTCTGGAACGCCTTTCGATTTCGGAATACCGTGACAAGTTCGTTATAAAAGGCGGAATTCTGATTTCCGTGCTTGTCGGATTGCAGACCCGCTCGACAATGGATCTTGACACAACGGTAAGGGGAGTGACTCTCACAGAAGAAAATATCTCGGAAATTATTGATAAAATTTGCAATGTTACGGTTTCGGATGGTGTCCATTTCAGTTTTGTTTCTGTCGCGCCGATCAGAAAAGACGACAAATACGGCGGCTACAGAGTCCGCCTTGACGCTGTTTTTGAATCAATCAAAACGCCGCTTTCCATTGATATTTCCACGGGCGACATAATAACTCCGCAAGCGATGAAATACGAGGTTTCGGAAATTTTCGACACTGATTTGCGGATCCCGCTCTGGGGTTACAATATTGAGACGATTCTTGCCGAAAAAACTGAAAGTATTTTGTCTCGCGGAATTTTGAATACGCGCCCTCGTGATTTTTATGATGTTTACATTTTGTGCACGACAAAAAAATACGACAAAACTATTTTCAAGGAAGCCTTGAAAGCGACTTCGGAACATCGCGGAACTGCCGGAATAATCAATGAAATCCCACATATTCTTGAGAATATAGGTGAAAGCAGCGAATTGAAAGAAATGTGGGAAAAATACCGGAAACAATTTCAGTATGCGAAAGATATTTCCTACGAACAAACCATTGAAGAATTGAAAAAGTTGCTGGATTAAGTTCTGTTCATGGAACGAGAAATTATCAAGAGAATCAAACACTTAATCATCGTTCCTTGAGCTTTCCGAAGCAGTCACTCCGCAACCCGCAGCAGTTTGCTTCCAGAGAGAAGTTTTCCATTCAATATCCTGATTTTTGTGATCACAAAAATCATGCTGTGCAATCATGTTTGTGAGCAGAGCAATGGGAAAAAATCAGGTGTTGTTGAGGTCCAAATGTCTTTAATTCGAGGGATGGAAAATTAAAAATGACCTATAAAAGGACGAAAATCGCTATTAAAATAGCCAATCCTCCGACAGCCGGCCACAAATACGCGCGGAGATAAGAGTTGAAAAATTTTACCAGAAAAAGAAACGGTGCTGATAGGAGGTTGCCGAAATGATAAACTATGTGGTGTTCATCTTTGATATAGGAAAAAGTATTTTGATATTTCCCCATCGTTTTGATAATTACGCCGAAAAGGGCGATGAACCATGCTGCGGCTGCAAGAGCAACGAGAATCATTTTTATCAGCGTGAAAATTATGAATTTAAATATTATCCATAAATTCTGCCCGATGCTTCGGTGTTCGCGTTCAACAGGATTGGTGTTGAAATCTTCAGTGTTCTGACTCATTTTATCTCCTTAAATGCGGGCTGAGTCAAAACTCAGCCCTGAATTGTTGGTTCTTTAACACTGCCCTTTCAGATTTCCATAACAATTATACAAGAAAGTAGTATTGCTATTTTTGTCATAAATAGATACCGTGTCAGAAGTATATCCTGCTAGTGTCTGGTGTGAAAATACACCGATTGCTCCAATAGGAGCTCCTGCCGTATTGTAGATAACATACGAATCGCCCTGTTTTTTTACTGTTGCGATAGCTTCCATTTTTTTCTCCTTAAAAAAAGTTAATAAAAACAATAAAAAAGATACAAAAGCCAGCTGACATTGTCACTTATATCATACAAAATTTGAAAAATCAAGAAAATGTCACTTATTTCATGTAGACTTAAATCATGCATCTTTTATCTTTTTCCGCTATGGAAGAGTGCGATATCAAAATAAAGTTCGGGCTTCGCCTAAGAGAGCTCAGAAAAGCTCGCAACATCAGTCAGGAAGAGCTTATGGCAGCCACCGGAATTCACCGAACATACCTCTCGGAAGTGGAGCGCGGGATCAGAAATATCAGCATCGTGAATGTCGAAAAAATTGCCCGTGCACTCGATGTAGATGCGATGGAAATGTTTAATTTCAGGAAAGTTACAAGCACAAAAATGTGAAAAACTGCGTGGTTTTGCGAGGAAATTTTGCGTTATTTGCAAGTTGTTGTCGTAATTCTTCTCACGGTCTTAAACCTTTTTGAAAACTCTGCAACGATTTTTTGAGCAGTATTTTCGCTTTTTGTCATTGCAATAAGTGTTGAGCCGCTTCCCGACATGAAAACTTTGTGAGCGCCCATAGCTTCAAGTTCTATTTTGACGCGGGCGATTTCTGGAAATTCTGCAAAAACGATCTCTTCGAAATCGTTGAAAACATCCTCGTTTTTCCATGAAAAGTGCTCGGGAACGCGGTTTTTCGTGTTGCAATTCGGAAATTTTTTATCAAAAAGCGAGTACGCAAGCCCCGTGTTGACGTGAATTTCAGGATTTACAAGAACGAAAAAGTCATCGCTCTGCGGAAGATCGACCGGTTCGGTTTTTTCACCCAAACCTTTGACGACCGCAGGCTTTCCAAGAACGAAAAACGGCACGTCGCTTCCGATCTTTGAAGCGATTTCAATAAGTTGAGTCAAACTCAGATCAAGTTTGCAGTATTCGTTCAGAAACTTCAGAAAAGCCGCCGCATTGCTGCTTCCGCCGCCGAGACCGGCTCCACTCGGGATCGTTTTTCTGATGATGACCTCAAATTTCGGAAGTTCTTTCCCGACATAACTCTGCAAAGCGGAGTAAGCCTTGAAAGTTATGTTTTTTTCGGTCGGGATATTTTCGGAAATTCCTTTCGTGACTACCGAAAATGAGCCGCTTTCTGCAATTTCGATCATATCAAAAAGGTCGATCGGGGCGAAAAGAGAGTTGATGAAGTGCATTCCGCTCTCAGTTTCACGCCCTTCGATCTTTAAGAAAATATTGATTTTTGCCGGAGAATAAACTTGTGAAATCATTAAAGATTTACTGAAAACTTAGTTGTTGAGCCACTTTTCGAACTCTTCAAACGAAAGCTCTCTGCCGAGGAAATCGCGAACCATCTGCATACCGTCTTTCGCGCCGCCTGCTTTGAGGACCTGATCTCTGTATCTGCCCATGATCTCGGGGTTCATAAGACCGCCGTTCTGCTGGATGTAGCCGTAGAAGTCTTTCGCAACTGAAAGCGACCACATGTAGGTGTAGTAGTTCGAGCTGTATCCTTCCAGGTGTCCGAAATTCTCGATCTGATGAGTCTCTTCGTAGGTTTTCCACGGAGAGAACTCCCTTTCGGTCTTCTTCTCGAAAGCGTGGTGATTGAAACCTTCTGCATCAGGATCCTGAAGGTAGACTTCAAGCGAAAGAATAGCGAGGTAAAGTTGTCTCGAGGTGTGGAGACCTTTGCCGAATTCATCTGATTTTTTCATTTTTTCTACAAGTTCAGCCGGGATCGGCTCGCCTGCGTCGTTGGTTGCCCAGAGCTGAAGGATCGGAGCATCCCAGACATATTCTTCCATGAACTGCGACGGAGTTTCAACGAAGTCTCTCTGGCAGTTGGTTCCTGCGAAACGGATGTATTTGTGTTCGCTTGCAAGGATTCCGTGGATAAGGTGTCCGAACTCGTGGAAAAGGGTCTGAACGCTGTCGTGACCTACATAAGCCTTGCCGTTTACAGGAGTCGGGAAGTTGCCGACGATAGCCATTCTCGGAAGTCTTCCTTTGATTCCCTGCTGGTTCGTGAACATTGCGAAATGTTTGTATTTGTTTTCACGCGGATAAAGGTCAAGGTCGAAAGTTCCGATTTTTTCGCCGTTCGAGTAAACGTCGTATGAAAGAATGCTTTCGTGCCATACGTCGTCACGTTTGATCTGTTTGAACTCAAGACCGAAAATCTTTGAATTTACTGTGAAAATTCCGTTCAGAACTTTCTGGATCTCGAAGTAAGGTCTTACTGTTTCGGGGTCATAGTTGAACTTTTCCATTCTGACAAGACGCGGAATGTAGAATCTGTCCCACGGCTCGACTTCGACATCGTCTTTACCTGCGAGCTGTTTTTTCTTTGCAAGAAGAATTTCCAACTCTTTTTTAGCATAAGGCATTGATATTGCAGCTATTTTCTTAACGAAATTTTCTGCGTTCTCGGGATTTCCGATCATAAGTTTAGCCTGGGAATATTCAGGCCAGTTTTTGTAACCGAGAAGGTTTGCAAGTTTTTTTCTTGCCTTAAGAAGTTTGTCGAAAACTTCTTCGTTTGAAGGATAAGCGACTGTCTGAGCCATGAAATACATCTCTTTTCTCAGAGTTTCGTCGTCAGCCGATTCCATTACAGGGAAGTAATCAGGATAATCGCTGGTCAGAGTGATCATGCCGTTTTCGTCTTTTGCATGACCGTTGATAAAGTCCTCGGGAAGCCCTTTGAGTCTTTCCGGAGTAACTTTGATGCTCTTTCTGTCGCTTGCGATATTTGCATTGAACTGCTGAGCGATGGCAACAAGTTCAGCATTGACTTTTTTGATCTCTTCACGGGTTTTCTCGTCTTTGTCAACGCCCGAACGTTTGAAATCGTCAATGACATCTTTGAGGAAGTGCTTGTCTTCATCATCGAATGACGGATCATCAGCCGGGATCGCTGCCATGACTTTGTAAAGATCTGCGTCAAGGTTGATCTCGGAAAGGATAGCCATAAGTTCGCTTTCAGCAGCCATAGCCGCATCTCTCATTCCTTTGTCGGGGTGATTCATCTGATAAATTTCGATTTTGCCCCATGCATCTTCGATTTTGATTTCGAAATTGTTGAAAAGCTGCAATTTTTCGATAGAAGTTCTTCCTTCAGGATTTGCCTTGATGTCTGCGATGATCGCTTTTACAGCAGCAAACTCGTCAGCGCAGTGCTTGTAGAAAGCATTTCCTTTTTCACCGAAATCGGGAGCTTTTTCTTCAACTTTTTCAGGCTGAGCAGCCTGTTCCGCAGCCGGAGTCTCCGACTGTTTTGCCGGTTCTTCGTCTTTTGCCGGCTGGCTTCCGCACGAAGCGAAAACAAGTCCCGCCAAAACTGCCAAAATAACCAATCTTTTTTTCATTTTTTCCTCCTATATGAAAAAACATTGCCTTTTTAAAGCACAAAATTCTAAGGAATGAAGCCTTTGTGTCAATTTTTTGATCTTAAAACAGAATATCCGGTCTTATTTCTGCCGCCTTATTTGCAGAAAAAATCATTTTCGCTATAATAATTGGATTTTGTTTTTTCGGAGGCAACTATGAAAAAAGTTTTTTTGTTTTTTTCGGCTTTGATTTTTTCAATGTTTTTTACCGGATGCATTCCAGACAGTGAAGATGCGGACGGCGTTGAAGACTATCAGCAGGATAACGAATCCTACTACATGGAATATGAAGACGAAGATTTCATTTCCGACGAAGACGTCGCAGGTTCGGTTTGGGATGTCAACTTCTCTTTTCTCGGCACGATAAACGACAGCAATGCGGAAACGATCAACTACGGTTCCGGTCTTCTTACATACGTTGACCTTTTGGGAGACACGATAACCGTAAATTCGGCTTCATGGGCTATCAAAAAATCTATCACGCTGAATTCCGGTCATGAAGTTCCGATCCTTCAGATTTTTTTCGCAGACAATTCTTCAAATGTTGATGAAGACGGAAGAGTTATATACTTCATTCTGCAGCTCGAGGGATCGTCGGTTTCTTCAAAGAGCGAAACCTACTATCTCAATAACGACAAACTTTACAAAGCGAGAGTCAAACTCAATCCGGACACGGGAAAAATCGAGGAGATCTGCTACATTCAGGAACCCGATTCCACAAAGGGCAAGGTAAACATCTACACCAGCAACATCCGCATCGGCGAAGAACTTAAAGTCGACGGTTATGCAGATATGATCGACATGGAGGTGCGTGAGTGCAAAGCGATGAACTGAGAAAGGAGAAAAACCACGCGAATCAACCGGTACCGGGGCTTACCAGAGAATTTTTCGAAAAACTGCCGAAAACCGATCTCCATGTTCATCTTGACGGTTCGTTAAGACTTGAGACTGTCTGGGAACTAGCGCAGAAAGACGGTATCGACCTTGGTGCAGGCTCGATTGAAGAGCTTCGCGAGATAATTTCTCCCGGAAAAATGCATGCATCTCTCAACGATTACCTTAAAGGTTTCGATATAACCCTGAAAGTTCTTCAGACCAAGGAAAACCTTTACCGCGCGGCTTACGAACTTGCCGAAGACTGCGCAAAAGAGAATGTCGGATATTTTGAAGTACGTTATTCACCGATACTTCACACTCAGAAAGGACTTTCCCTGCCGCTCATTCTCGAATCAGTCATCGAAGGACTCAAGGCGGGACAGCGCGATTTCGGCGTAACAAGCGGCGTTATCGTCTGCGGAATGCGCAACATTTCTCCGGAAGTCAGCCTCAGAATGGCCGAACTTGCGGTTGCATTCAAAAACCGCGGAGTAGTCGGCTTCGATCTGGCCGGCGCGGAATACAATTATCCGGCTCGCGACCATATCGGTGCATTTTCGCTGATTCTATCGAACAACGTCAACGTAACGATACACGCCGGCGAAGCTTACGGCCCGGACAGCATTCATCAGGCGCTCCACTACTGCGGAGCTCACAGGATAGGACACGGCGTCAGACTCCGCGAAGACGGAGATCTGCTCAACTATGTCAACGATCACAGAATACCGCTCGAACTTTGCCCTTCAAGCAACGTTCAGACAGGCGCCGTTAAAAACATCGCGGAACATCCGGTCAAGTTCTATCTGGATTTAGGTCTGCGCGTCACTCTCAACACAGACAACAGACTGATAACAAACACGACGATGACCGATGAATACTATCTGATTTACAAGACTTTCAACCTTTCCGGTCAAAACATACTCGATCTGATACTCAACGGTGTAAAGAGTTCGTTTATGCCGCACGAATCCAAAAAATGGTATCTTCGCGACATAAAGCACAGAGCACTTGAAATCTTAAAACACGACGCAAAGGTAAATCTTAAACTTATCTAAGCGGCAGCATGGATCCTTTCGATGAAAAAACGCTTGTACGCCGCGCCGTTGCAGGCGACGTCGAGGCTTTCAACGAACTTTTGAAAGAAACCGGCGGCAAGCTTTTTTCATTTGCTCTTTCGATCTGTGCCGGAAACCGCGGCATTGCGGAAGAAATCTATCAGGAAGCGTTGACCAAAGCGTTTATAAACATCGGAAAATTCGAGGAAAAATCTTCTTTTTCAACTTGGATCTGGACGATAATCAAAAACAGTTACATTGATTTTCTGACATACAGCAGAAAACAGGTAAGCCTTGAAGATATCGAAGGTTTCGAACCTTCATCCGATATTAGCGCGGAACTTGAACTCATCAGGAAAGACCGCGCGAAAATGCTCAGAAAACTTATTTCGGAACTTCCCCTTCCCTACTGCGAAGTTATCACGCTTATCGATTTACAGGAAATGGAACATTCCGAAGCCGCCGAGCTTTTGGGAATTGACAAAAATCTTCTCAAAGTGCGTCTTTTCAGGGCGAGGAACGCTCTCGAAAAGATGATTCGGGCAAATATCGGATTTTTCAAATAGGACTGTAAAATCACAAAAAAATTGACATAGAAAAGCTTTTGCGTATCATACTGCGCGGCAATGAGGTTGCGGGGTAGAGCAGCTGGTAGCTCGTCGGGCTCATAACCCGAAGGTCATTGGTTCAAATCCAATCCCCGCGACCATTTTTTTTTGCCTTCTTTTGACGATTTTCACCAATGTTTCTTGATTTTTGAGCGGGGAGACAATGAACAGAGAAGAAGTTTTAAGCTATCACAAGAATCCTAAACCGGGAAAACTCGAAGTAGTTCCATCCAAAGTCTGTGCAACTCAGGCCGATCTTGCCAAGGCTTATACGCCGGGAGTCGCCCTTCCCTGCCTTGAGATCAAGGATGACCCCGAAACAGTTTACGACTACACCGGAAAAGGAAATCTCGTAGGCGTCATCAGCGACGGAAGCGCAGTGCTCGGGCTCGGAAACATCGGTGCGCTCGCCGGAAAACCGGTCATGGAAGGCAAGGCGCTTCTTTTTAAGCGCTTCGCAGGGATCGACGCATTCGACATCGAAATAGATGAACACGATCCCGACAAATTCGTCGAGATAGTGAAGTCACTCGAGCCCACTTTCGGCGGCATAAACCTTGAAGACATCTCTTCTCCGCGCTGTTTTGAAATCGAAGAAAAGCTCAAAAAAGCGATGAACATCCCCGTTTTCCACGATGACCAGCACGGAACAGCTGTAATCTGCGCGGCGGGAGTTCTCAACGGGCTTGAAATCGCAGGCAAAAAACCCGAAAACTGCAAAGTTGTACTCACCGGTGCCGGAGCAGCCGGAGTCGCGATTGCAAAGCACCTCATAAACTGCGGTGTGAAAAAGGAAAACGTCTTCGCTTACGACAAAGACGGAGTTCTTTTTGAAGGAAGAAAAGACGGACTTTCTGAATATCACAGATTTTTGTACAGAAACACGGCAGCAAGATCGCTTTCGGAACTTTTTGAAGGAGCCGACATCTACATCGGAGTCAGCATCAAAGGGCTCGTCAAAGCTGAAATGCTCAAAAAAATGGCACCTGATCCTGTCATTTTCCCGATGGCGAACCCCGATCCGGAAATAACTTACGAAGAAGTAAAAATTGCTCGTCCCGATGCAATAGTAGGCACAGGAAGAACAGATTTCCCGAATCAGGTCAACAACCTTCTCGGATTCCCCGCGATATTCAGAGGCGCACTCGATGTCAGAGCGCGTCAGATCACCGAAAAAATGAAAATGGCGGCAACGAAAGCACTCATAAAAGTGACGAAAATGCCGGTTCTGCCTGAAGTCCTCAAGGTTTACGGGCTTGATTCGCTCGAATACGGCAGAAACTACATCATCCCGAAACCCTTCGATCCCAGAGTTTTAGTCGAAGTCGCGTTCGCAGTCGCTTCAGCCGCCGTAGAAGAAGGCGTCAACAGAGTTGAGCTTGATCTCGTGAAATACCGCAAAGAACTGGAAAAAAAATTCTTGAAATAATCGTTCTTGTCGTTCTTTTCGACGCGCCTAAAATCTTGTCTTAATATCGATATTTCGAAATTTCGATATACCGACGGCGCGAATCGATATTTCGAAAGCGCAAAAAGCGCCGCGAGAAAGTTGCCGCGGCGCGAAAAATCATTATAATCTACCGTTTTTAGTTGATTGGAGGCGAAAATGACTGATCACTCTTCCTGCGAAGGCTGCACAAGCACGACCTGCAGCGCTAAAAAGAAAATGGCAAATGAAAACGACGAGCAGTTTCTCGTAAGACAGGAGATAAAGAAAAATCTCTGTAAAATCAAAAACAAAATCCTTGTCATGTCAGGCAAGGGCGGTGTCGGCAAAAGCTCTGTCGCGGTAAATCTGGCGATGAAACTCGCATTGGAAGGCAAAACGACAGGTCTTCTCGATATCGACCTGCACGGACCGAGCATTCCGACTATGTTCGGCATGAAAGACGGCAAAATCAATGTCAATGAAAACAACAAACTGCTGCCGGTCACTTTCGGCGCGCTCAAAATAATGTCGGTCGGCTTTTTCCTTCAGGATTCTGACGACGCGATAATCTGGAGAGGCCCGATAAAACACGGAATGATCCAGCAGTTTTTCAAGGATGTCGACTGGGGGACCCTTGATTATCTCGTGATCGATTCGCCTCCCGGAACAGGCGACGAGCTTCTTTCGCTCATCAACACGGTCGACGATCTCACCGGCGCGGTTTTAGTCACGACTCCTCAGGAAGTCGCCGCTGCCGATGTCAGAAAATCGGTCAACTTCTGCGAAAAAGCACACATAAAAATTCTCGGAATAGTCGAGAATATGAGCGGTTTCATCTGCCCTCACTGCGGCAAGATCACGCAGATTTTCAAAACAGGTGCGGGAACCCAGATCGCGGAAAAATACAACATCAAACTGCTCGGAAAGATCCCGTTCGATCCGGCCATCGGCGAATCGGGCGACTGCGGACTTCCTTATGTCTACGCGGCTGACAGCAATCCGGCAGCAAAAGAGTTTGAATCTGTCACAAGGCAGATCATGGATA
>CAMZDX010000016.1 GCA_947305505.1 uncultured bacterium
CCAAATCCGAGATAAAGTCTGTCGTTTGCGTAAGAAGTGAAAACATCTGCCTCGGTGATGAGTCTGAGTGCGTCAACGCATGCAAATTCGAACCGTGCGGAGAAATAGAACATTCGACCGGATTCTGCACATCCGCAGGCGGCTCGTTCTACTGCGGCTGCAGATCAGGATTTACCTGGAACATGATCAACGCGACATGCAGCGTTGAAGAAACCAGATACGCGGCCTGCACCGGACTTCCTGCAAACGCGAAATGGAATACCGTTTCAGGTATCAGCCAGATACTTGCGGGAGACGACTGGTATCCTGACAGTACAGGAAAGTACAACGAAAATCCGAGCACGAAAGAGTGTCATTTTATCTGCGAAGGCTACTTCGAATGGGATAAGGATCATAAAAAATGTGTCAACAAAAAGCAGATCACGCTTTGCGGACTTCTTCCGTATGCACACACCGAATGGACCGGCAGTAATTACATAATCCAGACATGGAACGGTATGGAATGGCTGCCGAGAGTAAGCATAGAATTCGGCGAAACGGCAGTTGAAAACAAATGCCGCTTCAAATGTGAAGAAAACTACAACTGGAACGGCTCGAACAGCTGTGATGCAGCGACAAACGAAAATGTCGAATGTGCAGGACTTCCTGCAGGAGCAAAGTGGAATACCGCAGACAAAATAAGTCAGACATGGAACGGCACTGCCTGGGAACCAAGCGAACAAGGCTCATACAACGAAGAGGCAAGCTCGACAGAATGCCGCTTCAAATGTGAAGATAATCACTTCTGGAATGAAAAAAATTGCGTCAACCCGTGCGATACGAATTCATGTCCTGCAGGAACAAACTGCATCCCGCAGAGCAGCACAGCCTTCTACTGCGGCTGTGAAAACGGCTTCAGATGGAACGGTTACGAGTGCGAAAGAACGGCACTAGGAAATGTCTGCACAGGTCAGACGTTGTGCTATAACGATACGAGAGACATGGAATGTCCTGCTCCTACAGCCAGGAATTATTTCGGACAGGATGCCCAGTATGCGAAATCAGGAGTATGCACGGCAAATGACTTCACCGATCCTGAAGATGCGGTGACAATAACCGACAAGAGCACCAATCTGGTGTGGCAGAAAGGATATGCAACATCAAAGAGTTGGACTGAAGCAAATACCTATTGTTCAGGTCTAGACCATACTCTTGACGGGGAGACCGGCTGGAGAGTTCCGACACCAATGGAACTTGTTTCAATTTTAGACAAATCGATGTCTGATCCGGCGATGGACTATGAGTATTTCAACACAGAAGCAACGGATTTCTGGACATCGCAGTCACTTACCTCGGACAATGCAAAAGCATGGAAATTAAACATTGCTCAGGGAACACTCGGCTATGCTGACAAAGAAGAAGTATATGCTGTCCGCTGTGTCAGAGGCTCGCAGTACACATATACAACTAAGTTTATGAAGTCAAAATCCACTGGAGAACTCGTAATAGTTGACGAAAACACCCATCTTATCTGGAAGCATAACCTCGATGCAAAGAGCTGGAGCGGATCTTGGAAATCGGCACTGAATTCATGCGAAAACTTCGAATACGGCGGTTACGATGACTGGAGACTCCCGAATTTGAACGAGCTTCTTTCGCTTGCAAACTACGATACGACTTCACCTGCAACGAGTTTCCCTGAATTCAGGAAAGAAAAGAAGTACTGGAGCTCGACTTCAAGCGACAGTACCGCAAAAGCGATGGTCGTCGATTTTGAAACAGGAGAAGTTTCAGAATCTGCAAAAGGAGGCAACGCTTTCTACCTCTGCGTCAGATCAGCAGCATGCAATGATTCGGACTGTATAAGTGCCTGTGCAAACAATCCCTGCAAAGACATTGAACACTCCGATAAAATCTGCACGACCGAGGATAACAAGAATAAGATTTATTCATGCGGTTGCGAGGAAAATTATTATTGGAACGGCTCAAAATGTAAAAATCCGTGTGATCCCAATCCGTGTGAAAGTGATGAACATTCTACCGGCAGTTGTACTTTCGGAACTACCTTGAAAACATTCGACACATATTCCTGCGGCTGCATTGAAAATTATTCCTGGAACGGTTTGATGTGCTCAGGACCGTGCGATGATAATCCGTGTGCGGAAGTTAAAAATTCGACAGGTGTCTGCAATGTAGAAAGCCATGAAATATACTCCTGCGGCTGCGAGGAAAATTATTATTGGAACGGCTCAGAGTGTGAAGAAACGGCTGTGGCACCGACATGCGATCCCAATCCGTGTTTGTTAGTCGAAAATTCAAACGGTATCTGCACTATAGGAACAAACACTTACTTGTGCGGTTGTGAGGAAAATTACTTCTGGGACGGCTCAAAATGCGTAAGCCCGTGTGATCCCAATCCGTGTGAAAATGTTGCAAATTCGAACAAGATATGCACGGCAGAATCATTAAGTAATTATTACTGCGGCTGCAATGAAAATTATTCATGGAACGGCACACAGTGTGAAAAAACAATAATATCGACAGTATGCGATGACAACCCGTGTGATGATGTCGAAAATTCGACAGGTATCTGTATTGCAGAAAGTGAGGATACTTATTCCTGCGAATGTTACAACAACTACTTCTGGAATAATTCCCAGTGTATGACACCGTGTGATCCCAACCCGTGCACAAATATTGATAATGCTACAGGAATCTGCAATGCTCAATCTTATAATAAATATGTCTGTGAATGCATCGACGAATATTACTGGTGGGGAAACAGCAAAGGCTGCATAAACAAAAAACCGGTTTTTGCAAATATCTGCACCAATATAAGACTATGTTATAACGACAGCGACCGAATAGGTTGTTTTGCCCAAGGTGATTTCTACGGTCAGGATCCTGTGTATGCCGACCTCGGATTCTGCGCTACGCAGAATTTCTCTATAAATAAGACGGTAAAAGGTCAGAATGTTATTGTTGACAACAATTTGGGAATTGAATGGCAGCAGACTCTGTCAGACGGAATTTTCACTTGGGAAGAAGCAAAAACTTACTGCGAAGAATTGAATTACGGCGGATATGACGACTGGCGCCTTCCGTATCCTAAAGAGTTGCTTTCCAAGTCAGGAAGCGATGCCGACTACTTCCTTATCAATAATAATCAATCTTTTTGGTCCACCTATAATTCTTCTGCAAACATGAACTATTATTCCTATGATAGCGATTATGGTATTTCTAATTATAGTTATTATAAAAATAGTGTCCGTTGCATAAGGGGTGAAACTCTTCCGGAAAGTTCGTTTATAATTTATAAAAAGAATGACCACATTATCGTTTTTGACAGAAACAGCGATTTGATCTGGCAAAAGGACTATAATGCTGAAAAGACATGGAAAGGAGCTCTTTCATACTGCGAAAACCTCACTTATGCAGGATATTCTGACTGGAGACTGCCGAATAAAAATGAGCTTGCATCTTTGGCAGACCATGCTACATATAACCCTGCATCCGACTTTCCGGATATTCCGGCAGCAGAATACTTTTGGTCTTCTTCTGCAGATGGTATTACAACGTCTTCAGGAAATGGTACATCTGATCCTTATGTGACTGTTTGGACATTGTATACAACAGGAGCGCTAAACACTTATGACAGCACTCGCAGCAATCCATTCTTATGCGTAAGAACGAATGAATGTGAGCAGGGCTATTTCAAGAACGGCTCTACATGTGAAGAACTGCAGACTCAAACTGTCGACTGCACCGGGCTTCCGGCAAATGCAAGCTGGAATACGGTTTCAAGCATCACGCAGACATGGAACGGAACGGAGTGGTATCCGGCGTCTGCAACAGGAACCTATAACACTGCAAGAAGTTCTGTAGAGTGCCGTTTCAAATGCATTAACAACTACTTCTGGAACGGTTCGGAATGTGTTAATCCGTGTAATGCAAGCCCGTGCGACGGATTGGCTAATTCTACGGAAGAATGCACTCCGACAAGTGCAACTGCCTACACTTGCGGATGTGAAACAAATTACTTCTGGAACGGTTCACAGTGTGTTAATCCGTGTGATGCAAATCCGTGCAGCGGACTGGATGGTTCTACTGAAGTATGTACTCCGACAAGTAAAACTGCTTACACCTGCGGATGCAAAGAGCACTACACTTGGAACAGTTCTGATTTAACATGCAAAGCCGGCACTCAAACCTACACATGTCCAAGCAAACCTGCAAAATCAAGCTGGAACACTGTTTCTTCATACACTCAGACTTGGAATGGTTCAGATTGGAGCCCTGCAGCCAGTGATACGACATACAATATTGATGGGAGTACGACAGAATGTAGATTCCAATGTATTACCAATTACTATTGGGACGGTTCTGCATGCTTAAGCCCGTGCGATCCCAATCCGTGCAGCGGATTGTCTAATTCAAACGGAGTATGTACTGCATCAAGTATGACAGAGTATTCATGCGGATGCAGCATCAATTACTATTGGGATGATTCTTCTTTAGCATGCTTGAGCCCGTGTGAACCTAATCCGTGCAGCGGATTGTCTAATTCTACGGAAGTATGCACCGCATCAAGTGAAATAGAATATACTTGCGGTTGCAACACAAATTATTTCTGGGACGGTTCAGCATGCTTGAGTCCGTGTGATCCCAATCCGTGCGGAGATCACTCGATTTGTACAGCATCAAGTGCAACAGCACACACATGCGGCTGTGTCACAAATTATTTCAGGGAAGGTTCTGCATGCTTGAGTCCGTGCGATCCCAATCCGTGCAGCGGATTGGCTAATTCTACAGAAGTATGCACAGCATCAAGTATTACAGACTATACCTGCGGCTGCGAATCCGACTATAAATGGAGCGGTTCAGAATGTATCAATCCGTGCATTGACAATCCTTGCAGCAGTGTGGCTCATTCTGACGGAGTATGTACTTCAAAAACTGCAACAACATATTCCTGCGGATGTGAGGGGGATTATCTTTGGGACGGTTCGAATTGCCTGAATCCCTGTGAAGAGAATCCTTGCAGCAGTGCAGAACATTCAACAGGTGTCTGCATAATATTAGGTGCTGCAGAGTACACATGCAGGTGCAGCAACGGTTATTTCTGGAACGGTTCGCAATGCACTCTTTTCCCGGAATGTGATTCGACAGGCAATACTCCGTGCGTAGATTCGGCAAACAACCTGATCTGGTCTTCAAGATCCGAGAGTACAAAATACAATAACGCTACAACATATTGTGACGAACTATATGAAGGCGGATATGATGAGTGGTATTTGCCAACGATCGGTGAGCTGAGAACATTGATCAAAAACTGTCCTGCAACACAAACAGGCGGCTCCTGCGGAGTTACAGACAGTTGTTCATCATCCAGTTGTTTTTATGATGCCTGTTACGGTTGTTCTTCAGGAAGCAATGTTTACAGCAAACTCGGCGATTCAGGAAAATTCTGGAGTAGAAGCAGTGATCCATATTCATCCTCATCCTCAAATTGGATCGTGGATTTTGACAATGCTTCAATTGACAGTGCAAACAGCAGCTCTGTGTGGTTGGTTGGTGACACAGCTTATGCCCGTTGCGTAAAATCCGACATATGCGAAAGCGGTAAATTCTGGAACGGTTCGGAATGTGTAAATCCGTGCGATGCAAATCCATGCGCCGCAATTGCAAATTCAAACGGAACATGCACCGCAACAAGTGCAACAGAATACACTTGCGGATGCTATTACCCTTACTCATGGATAGACTCAAGATGTCAGTTCAAAAATACATGGAGCTTTGAAAATCCTGGAATTGACACGTCTTCAGGAGTTATTTCCGTAAACAATTCTGCTGAGTATCATTGGGAAAGAATGACGACTCTCGGTGCACACAGCGGAAGCTATGCAATGTGTTCTGACAATTATAATGTCCATAACTCGACTGCTGTAATGACAGTAACTGTAAATATGCCGATCTATGGAATAGTATCTTTCTACATAAAAGGAAACGGAGAAACCTCCCGCAAGGATTATGACTACTTTGATCTCTATGTCGACGGTAATGCTGATTCAAATATTGTATTGACAAGTAAAGGATTGACTCTCGCAGACGATCAGAACGGTTGGAGTGACTGGACTTCGCAAAGTGTAAGCCTGGCTGGCGGCACTCACACTTTGAAATTCTCTTACACAAAAGATAACAGCGTAAATAAGGGATGGGACAGATTCTGCATCGATGATTTTTCTTGGAATGCGAATTGTGCGTCAGGATATTTCTGGAATGGTTCGGAATGTGTAACACCCTGTACAGCATATCGATGCGCCGGAATAACAAATTCAAACGGAATATGCACCGCAACAAGTGCAACAGAATACAGCTGCGGATGTACAGACAACTACCATTGGCATGCTTCAATTTCACAATGTGTTGAAGGATATTGTGGAGACGGAGTAGTCCAGCCAGAGTATCGTGAAACCTGCGAACCGGGATCTTTCTCCGCACAAACTTGTTATAAGCTGATCAGTAAAGAATCTTGCGGAACATGCAGCGGTGAAGATATTTCCATATATGATCTTTATCAGAGCTCATGTGATTCCTGCGAATTGAACTGGACTAAAGATTCACGACAAGAGACAGAGTGCGGAGAGGCAGTTCCGTCTCCGGAATGCAATTTTTAGGTATGGAAGATAGGAGAGAGGCAAATGTTCCACGACCGAGCAGATTCGGCAAAACAACAAAAGTTCACGAGTGCGTGATCGAAAAATATCAGAAATGAAGAAGATTAAATAAATGTGGTTTGAATCTCTTTTCAACGGTTTTCTCGCTTCTTACGGCATAACGTCACAAGTTTTGTTTATGTCGTTCGTTCTGATGATTCCTCTGGAGCTTTATCTTGCCGGCAGATTCAGAGTCTCTAAAATCAAATTTTTCTGTTTTTCCCTGCTTTCCCTTTATTTTTCATATCTGTTCGGGCGCATATTCCATACATTTTTTGATGCAACCGAGCTTTTCGGACTTATTAAATACTTCGACTGGCAGGGGCAGGTGCGTTTTTTCCTGTTTCCTTATGCCGGCGGCATAATGTTCTACGGCTCGCTGATAGGAAGCATGATAGGTATTGCGTTTGTTTATCCGTTTTTAAGAAAGGACAAGGCGGCGTACATCCGCTGCTTTGACATTACGATTATCTGTTTTGCGTTTACAGCGATATTTTCACGGCTTGCTGATTTTTCGTTCAGTGATTCATTCGGATTTCCTTTTGACTCACCGTTAAGTCTTGTTTATCCGACAGAAAGTGCAGCAGCGAGGCAGCTGATTAAGCGCGGAATTCTTGAAGCGGGAATGCCGACTCCGCCGCTTTTCCCGACCCAGCCGATAATGATAGTTGCAAAAATCGTCATATTTTTCGTTCTTCTTCTAAAGTGTTTCAAAGACACAAAAAAAGTGCCGCTGAATTATGTCGCACTCTTTTTTTTGATGTACGGACCATACCGTTTCTGCATTGATTTCTTCAGGTTTGACAGAGCAGCATATTTTCTCGGTCTGACAACTTCCCAATGGCTTTCGATATTTTTTTTCGCCGCAGCGCTTTTGTATTACAGGTATCTTTATAAAAAGCTGGAGCAGAAATACTGCACAAACAGTGAGATGAAATGAAAAAAATCGCAACCGTTTTTTTCATTCTGTTTTCTTTGATAAGCTGCATGGAAACTAAGGATTCCGATGAAAATATTTATGATGCTGTTGTCGCTGGCGGCGGTCTTGCAGGTCTGAGTGCCGCATATCATTTGAAAAACACGCTCGGAGAAAATGCAAAAATAGTGCTGCTGGAAAAGGAAAACCGGCTTGGCGGCAGGGTTTTTACAAGAAAGTTCGGCGAATACGATTATGAACTGGGAGCAATGTTCGCATACAGTCCGACTCTTGCGCCGAAAGATTTTCAACTGCCTGAACTGGTAGTAGAGCCGAATTCTTATGGCGTATATGAGAATGGAAAGCTGACATTTTCAACTGCTATTGATAAATACGATAGTTTTCTGACTTCAGTTTCGAATGTTCTTGGTAATGGAAAAAGGTACGGAAAATACGGCTATCTTTCTCATCGTACCGGCGGAAACGGAACAATGATAGAAGCCTATGAAAAGGAACTTGAAGGAAAATTTATTCTGGATGCCGAAGTCGTTTCCGTCAAAAATGAAAACGGAAGCAATGTGGTCAGATATAAAAGGGGTAGAAAAGAAGAGAAAATCAAAGCAAAAACCGTAATAGTTGCAACTACGGCGACAGTTGCATCGAAAATAATAAAAGAAATGGGAACAGAATCTGAAAATTTTTTAAAATCGATATCTTACAAAAGTCGTGCCGTTGTAGTTTTTCTTGTCAAACTTGATAAACCGCTTAACTTTGCTTCAATCAGCGGCGAAAATTTAAAGGTTTACGTTGCAAATAACGGCAACAATGTAGCGAGTATCTATTGTTATCTGTATAAACAGGAACGCAACAGTGTGGATTTTGCGATGAAAAGACTAAAAGATATGAAAGTTCTGGACGAAAAATCGGAAATACTGCACACTGATTCCGTTCTCTGGAAAGAGGAAGGTCCGTTGGTTGCGGAGTCATACAAAAATTTCAAAGAAAGCATACTGAATCCGCTTCCCGGAGTTTTCTTGGCCGGAGATTATACATGGTGGAACAGATACAAAGTTCCTTATGGAATGCCGCCGGCCTATTTCAGCGGAAAAAATGCGGCAAAAAAGGCGAGTGAATATTTGAAAAAACAATCAAAATAAAATCAGAATTTTATTGTTCTTTCTTGTAGATGACTTTTCTCGGTTTTGAGCCGTCTGCGGGAGTGACGATCCCTTCATCTTCGAATCTGTCGACTATCCTGGCTGCGCGGTTGTAGCCCAGTTTGAATTTGCGCTGAAGCATACTTGCGCTGCATTCGCCGGTATTCATGATGTAGGCGAGGATCTCGTCGTAAAGAGGTTCGTCGTCATTCGAGCTTCCCGAAGAATCTCCGGAAGAGCCGCCATTTTTGCCGCCGTCGCTCTGGAAGTTTTCGAGAATGTCTTCGGGATGGTAGTCGCCGCCAGCTTCCTGCTTGATGAAGTCGATGACCGCTTCCATTTCAGGCGTACTGACGAAAGCTCCGTGGATTCGCATCGGAATCGATGTGCCGGGTGCGATATAGAGCATGTCTCCGTTTCCGAGCAGGGCGTCTGCGCCGTTCGTGTCGAGAATGACTCTTGAATCCATGGCAGAAGCGACTTTGAATGCGATCCTGACGGGAAGGTTACTCTTGATAAGTCCTGTGACGACATCCCGTGTCGGTTTCTGCGTCGCGATAATCAGATGGATGCCGACGGCTCTTGCTTTCTGAGCGATTCTGGCAACTGCGATTTCGACTTCTTTGCCTGCAACCATCATGAGGTCTGCAAACTCGTCAATTACGACAACGATAAACGGCATTTTTTTGAGATGGCTCTCTTCAGCAGCCAGATTTTTGTTGATTTCATTGATTTTCTGGTTGTATTCGCCGATATCCTTGACTTTGTTTTCAGCAAGCGTTCTGAAGCGGTTGTCCATTTCCATGACCGCCCACTGAAGCGCTTTTGCCGCTTTTTTGCTGTCGACAACGACCGGAAGGAGCATGTGCGGGATTCCTTCGTACATATTGAACTCGTTTCCTTTCGGGTCAATCATGATGAATTTGACCTCGTCCGGCGTGAGAGTGTAGAGGAGCGAGATAATGAAACTGTTTATGCCGACCGATTTTCCGCTTCCAGTCGTTCCTGCGACAAGTACGTGCGGCATTTTGTTGAGGTTTGCGGCACACGGTTTGCCGGCAACGTCAAGTCCTAAAGCTATCGGCAGGCCTTTGGTCGAAGCGGTTTTGAAAACCGGACTTTCAAGAATCGATTTGAGTCTGATCGTAAGTCTTTCTTCGTTCGGAATTTCGATTCCTATGTAAGGTTTGCCGGGGATGAAACCGACGACGCGCACTTCTTTTCCGCTGACAGCGACGGTGAGATCTTTCGCCATTCCTTCGACCTGACTGACTTTGACGCCTTCGCCGAGCTCGATTTCGTACATCGTGACGACGGGGCCTATAGTTGCGCCGTGGACTTTGACTTTTATTTTGTGCTCAAGGAGCTTTCTTTCGATGATAAGTCCGGTGTTGCTGACTTCCTGCTCTCTTTTTTCGGAAGTTTCGAGGTCTTCGCCCGGAACGAGAAGCGATACGTCGGGCAGGTGGTAGTCTTTGAGTTTTCTCAAAACAGATGTCGTAGCTATCGTCTGATTGAGTTCGCTCGTGACGACTTCTATCTGCTGACGAGGTTCTTCGGGAGCCTCTTCTTTTTGAGGAATTTCTTCAATATTTTCAAGTTCTTTTTCTTTTGGAATTTCTTCTTTGATTTCTTCTTTGATCTCTTCAGGTTCTTCTTCGGGAATTTCGTTGAAGTCTTTCATGCTGTTGATTTTGATCCTCGGCGGTTCAGGTTCTTCTTCGGCAAGAGAAACTACCGAGGGACCGTAGTTGTCGTTCTCGATTTCGTCTTCGATCTCTTCCATCGATTTTCCAGAATTTATGCTGACATAGTTCTGATCGTCATTTGTTTCTTTCTTTTCTTCAGGCTCATCTTTACTCTCTTCGATAGTGTCGTCAGGCCTGTTGTCGGTAAAGAACTCTTTCAGAAGAAGAGCAATTTTTGCGCAGAGTTTGAAAAAACTTACGTGAAATGTAAGTATCATAAAAAGTATCGCCCAGCAGACGAAAATAAGGATAAAACCGGTTCTTCCGATATAGATCTCAAAAAATTTCTGGTACAAAAAGTGTCCCGCGTAATTTGCCTTGCTCGAAGAAAAAGTGTCTGTTATCATTGATAAAAACGGAAGCAGAATGATAAAGTTGACCAGGTTCAGCAACAGGTGCTTCCAAAGCTTCTTCTTTAGGAAAAAAATCGTGACAAAGGCGATGATACAAAGCGGAATGTAGAAAGAAACGATTCCGAAAAGGTTATCGAGAACATGCGCGCAGTCGTAACCGAGCGAGCCTGTGAAAAAGTTGTCGTTGATGATTTTTTCCCCGGAAGCTTTCGCCGAATAGTATGAAATTAGAGAAATCAGCGTGAAAATCGTAGGAACTGCCAGGATGCAGGTCACGATTTCACCGGTGTATGAATTTTTTTCGACGGTTTTTATCTCTTTTGTATCTTTGGTTTTTTTCGGTTTCTGTGTTTCTGTAGTTTTATTTTTCTGCGACACGGTAAACTCCGATTGAAAGTGTTTTATCCAATGTTTTATATTCTTTGTCGTAAAGCGACATCAGTCTGCTTTCGTTGGAAATTGCGGTTTTGACCGAAACTGAGCCCCAGCTGTCGTTTTCGCCGGTTTTTTCGAGCATTCTGTGGATCGGCTCAAACCCTTTTCCTGCAAGCGATTCTTCGATTTTTTCAAGCGTTTCTTTTGCGTTTGCACTGCGGAGAACGAAAGTGACGATCGAGGTATCGTTTATTTCAGGATCGCCGAAAAGCGCCTTAAATCCTGAAACTTCCGAAATATCTGCGACAGAAGTCGATTCTTTTATCGTTCCGCCAGAAAAAAGGTAGAGATTTTCAGGCATTTTACCCGAAATCAAGACATTTCCGGAAGAGAAAAACGAATCTCTGACTGCTTCAAAATCGACAAACTGCTTTTTGTTGTCGAGGACTTTGCCGCCTAAAAAAGTTTTGTCTGCAAACACTAATTTTTTTGCGATTTTGAGTGAAAGAAGGTTCGCGTACATAGTGTCGGGATAAGTTTCAAGCTGCCTTTCGGAAGAAATCACCCACAAAAAAAGCGATTCGGGGTCGCTAACTTCAGTCGAAAATCCAAGTTCTCCTGAAAAAAGATAAAGCTGTGCAGTTACTGAAGAAGCTGCAAAATTGGGAGAGTAGAAAGAACCGCTTTCAAAAGGAAGTTTGTGGCTCTGTGCAAGCGAATATAAGTATTTCAGCGCTACTTCTTCCGAAACTGCGAGATCTGCTGCCCCTGACTTGAAAATTATCGCGTTTCTGCCGTTTTTAATATCGGCTTTTCCTGCTTCAGTCTTATTCCAGCCGCTTTTTTTCACGCTGACTTCGGCTTTTTCATTTCCGCACAAAGTAAAAAGCGCAAAATCGCCCGGAACAGGCTTGATAGTATTTTCAAAGTCGATTGACGAGTAGAGGAAAAGAGCGATTTTCCATCTTCCCTGAAGGTCTGCCGGAATGTTGAGTATGATTCCGTTACCGCTGTCGGTGCCGAAAGAGTGCTGTACTCCGATATTGTCGAGGTAGTGCGAAAGGTAGAGCATTTTTGCGTTCCAGCCTTTGAACGAAAGCCCTTCTTCGTAAGTTCCGGCTGCGGGAAGTTTATCGGTAAAGCGTGTTTCGTCGTGGATCTTTTTTATTGTTTTGCCTGAATTTTTTATTCCGTAAAGAGAAGCACTTTCTTTTTTGAAAAACGCTTTCAAAAGATAGTTCGCGACTTCATTCTGCGTATTTCCAGCAGAAATTTCCGAAATGTTTGGTTCTTTATCCAGAAACCAGCAGCTTTTTGAAAGAGTCGATTTTCTGCTTAAAACACT
Source organism: uncultured bacterium (assembly GCA_947305505.1). Classification (GTDB taxonomy): domain Bacteria; phylum UBP6; class UBA1177; order UBA1177; family UBA1177; genus UBA1177. The sequence goes on from CAMZDX010000016.1 coordinate 12,590, forward strand.
GATCCCGCTTTTTGAAAAAGTCTCGGAATAACTTTCCGCCGCCTTTTCGATATCGCTCAAAACGGCATTCGATGGCAGTTTTGAAAAGTAGAAGCAGAGTTCGTAAAAATCGGTCGAATCCTCTTTTTCGACTTTGCCGTTTTTGCTGCAGCAGACGAAAAAAAGGGTCGCCAAAAAGAGAAAAAACAAAATTCTTTTGATTAGTAGTTCCATTCTTTTTTGAATATATTCGGGTATTTATCAACCATGCAGCGTTTGAGGAGTTCTATTACTTCCTCTCTGTCCTTAGCCGCCATCATGAGCGAAAGAATCTCTTCGCCTTCACGCAGATAGCCGCATTTTATAATCTTTTTTATTATCGGGATCGATGTCGGATTCATGCTGAGCGCGTCTATTCCCATAGCTAGGAAAAGAAGCGGAAGATAGGGGTCGCTTGCCATTTCGCCGCAGATATTGACCGGTTTGTTTTTTGCCTTTGCGACAGTCACGATCTGGTTTATCACTCTGAGAACAGCCGGATGGTAGTATGAAAAATAGTCGGATGAGAACTGATCCTTTCTTTCGACCGCCATCAAATACTGGATGAGGTCGTTTGTTCCGATGCTGAAAAAATCGACTTCATCGGCAATCTTTTCGATTATGAAAACTGATGCCGGAACCTCTATCATCGCGCCGATCCTGATGCTTTTGAGGTTTTCCGAAAGCCCCATTTCTTCGGCTGTTTTGTAGAGAAGATTTCTGAAATCGTCGACTTCGTGAGTCGTGCTGACGAAGGGAAGAAGAATGTCCAGGTTTCCGAGTTTTGCAGCTCTGACAAGTGCTCTTATCTGCGGAATGAAAACGTCGGGTCGACCTTTGCAGAGCCTGATTCCGCGCATTCCCATGAAACCTTTCGTAACTATCGCACCGCTTTTGTCCTCGCCGAAATCGAAAATTCTTATTGCGGCTCTAAGCGGCAGAGCCTGATGCAGCACCTGATAGTAAACATCGTAGTGGGCATCTTCCGAAGGGATTTCGCCGTCTTTCGAGAACATTAGTTCTGTTCTGAAAAGACCGATGAATTCGCCGCCGTATTTTTTCACAAAATCGACTTCGCCCGTCTGGTCGATGTTCCCGCCGACTCTCAGCCTGCGGTTGTCCCGCGATATTGAAGGAGTCGAAATATCTTCTAAGAATCTTGCAAAGTAGCTTTTGAATTCGTCAGCCTTGCGAAGAGCGTTGTTTATTTCATCGGCTGCCGGCCTGAGAACTACGCGCCCTTTAAAGCCGTTGACGATGAGCATGTCGCCGTAGTCAAGCAGATGGATGAGGTCGGGAACGCCCATGACTGCCGGAATTTCAAGCGAACGGAGCACCATCGTAAGGTGGCTGACTCCGCCGGGAGATTCGAGAACGATTCCTTTTACGTTCGGATTTTTGGAAAGAATGTGAAGCTCGTCTACTGTGAGATTTTTTGCGCATACGATGAAATCTTCGTCTGGAAGCCTGTTTAAAACCGAGTGAGTGCCGCCGGTAAGCTCTGAAACCAGTTTGTCGCGGATAACTTCCCAGTCTGCAATCTTTGCTTTGACGTAGTAGTCTGTCGTATTCTGGTCAAGCACCGAAATGAGTTTATCGAAAACTCCGAGAACTGCCCATTCCGCGTTGATCCGGCTTTCTTTTATCATGTTTCCGACCATTTCCGAAAGGGTAGGGTCGGTGAGCATCATTTTATGCGCTTCAAGAATGGAAGCGGTTTCCGAGCCGATATTCTTCTGGGATAAAATGTTTTCCAGTTCGCGTTCCGAAGTTGTTACGGCAGATTGAAAGCGCTCGATTTCATTGGGAATTTCTTCAATTTTCAGGTCAATGTGCGGGATTTTGGAATATTTGCGGTCGATAAAGAAAAGTTTTCCCGCGCCTATTCCGCCGCAGACTTTTTCGCCCTGAAGTTCAAGCCTTTCCCGCAATTATTCTTCCCCGAATTTTGTTTCGACAAGTTGTGTGAGAGCGTTCAGACACTCTTCTTCCGATTCTCCGTTCGTGCTTATTTTCACGGTGGAGCCGAGCGGAGCCGCCAGCATGAGGATCCCCATGATGCTTTTTGCGTTCACGCGGATGCCGTCTTTTTCCATTTCGACTCCGCATTTGAATTTTTCCGCTGTTTTAACGAAAAGGCTGGCGGCACGCGCATGAAGACCGAGTTTGTTTTTTATTGTAAGTTCAACTTCTCTCATTTTGACTCTCTTTTTTCAAGAAGTTGTTTTGCGCCGGTGATATTCTGTCTTGCGCTGCGGATGATGCCGTCGACCATCGTTCTGATGTCGGAATCGTCATCCATGTGTTCAAGGCTGTACATAACCATCGAAAGGTTTACGCCCGAAATTACGTCAACATCCTCTTTTTTTGCAAGAGAAAGCGCGATGTTTGAAGGGCTTCCGCCGAAAATATCAACTAAAATCAATACTTTATGGCCTTGTTTGATGAAGTTGTCTATCGTATTTTCAAGATTCGTCTTCATCGAGTCGAGTTCCGTCACCATCGAAAATTCGATCGAAAAAAAGGCGGTCCTTTCTTTTACGTCAATGTCCATTATGCGTGAAGCAATGTTTAAAAGAGTGCTTCCGAGCTCTCCGTGAGTGATAAAAACAAAAGAGTACATTTAATTCCCCTTCAATCCTTTAAGTTTATTGTCCAATCTTTTTTCCATTTCTTTTGCCGCGAAAAATCCCATTTTCTTGAGAAGGTAGTCGCGGGCTATAGCTTCCATGAGCGAGCTTAAATTCGAGCCGTTGCGAACCGGAATGATGTAGTAGGCCTTTTTCACGCCCAGGATTTCGTAGTAGTTTATTTTGTCTCCGACGCGCTCATAGTCGAATTTGTGAATCTCTTCCCACGAAACGAGGCGGACGACGCAGTCGATCTCCTTTTCGGAATCGACCGAGGTTATTCCGAACATCTGCTGCAGATCTACAAGTCCGATTCCGCGGATTTCGATGAAATTGCGCCCGATCTCGTTGCAGCTTCCGATAAGTCTGTTAGGTGATAAGCGCCTGATTTCGACAAAGTCGTCGGCGATAAGTTTGTGACCGCGCATGACGAGATCCAAACTCGTTTCGCTTTTTCCGACTCCGCTTTCACCCATGATGAGCATCCCGACACTTAAAACGTCAATGAGCTGCGCGTGAAGCGAAACAGTCGGCGCCAGTGCCGTATTCAGAATGTCTCTCACATAGTCTGTGAAAACGCTTGAAATCATCGTAGTTGACATAAGCGGAACATTGTATTTTCGGGCTATTTCCTTGAACTGGTCAGTAGGTTTCTCAGGATGAGTGAAAATAACGAGGATCGGTTTTTCCTTGAGAAAAGTTTCGGACATCTCAAGCTGCTCATCCATCGGCAGAGTGCGGAGGTAGTCCATTTCGCTCTTTCCGAAAAGCTGTATCCTGTTTTTGTAGAGATGGGCTACAAAACCTGCGATCGAAAGACCGACTACCTGAACTTTGCTTTCGGTAAGTTCGATTTTTTTCATTTCATCTTCGCTCATGTTTTCGAGCGAAAGATCAAGCTGAGTATTTTTCAGCAGTTCGTAAAGAGTGTAAAAAGCGGGTCCCGGCATGGCTAAAAAAATCTAAGTTAGAATTGTTTAAGGAAACGCAGATCGCCTGCATGGAAATGGCGGATGTCGTCAATTCCGTATTTCATCATCGTAAGTCTTTCGATACCGCCGCCGAATGCAAATCCCGAATAAATTTCAGGGTCGATTCCGCAGTTTTTCAAAACCTGCGGGTGGATCATTCCGCAGCCTAAATATTCGATCCAGCCTGTCTGTTTGCATACGCTGCAGCCTTTGCCTTTGCAGATTCTGCATTTGAAATCAAGTTCGAAACCGGGTTCGACGAAGGGGAAGAAGGAAGGTCTGAGTCTGATTTCGACATCTTCTCCGAAAATGCTCGAAACGATCTGCTTCAGCGTGAAAATAAGGTGCGAAACGGTGATTCCCTTGTCAACGACTAAGCCTTCACACTGATGGAAAGAATGTTCGTGGCTCGCGTCGACTGCTTCGTTTCTGTATGTTTTGCCCGGGCAGACGAATTTGATGGGAGGCTTCTTTGCAAGCATTCCGCGGATCTGAACAGGGGAGGTCTGGCTGCGGAGAAGTTTTCCGTTTTTGAGCCAGAAAGTGTCCTGCGAATCTCTTGCCGGATGATCTTCCGGAATGTTGAGCGCGTTGAAGTTGTAGTATTCTTCTTCCATTTCAGGGCCGTCCAAAATATCGAAACCCATCGAAATGAAAAGGTCTTCAAGTTCTTTCCTTACGATCGAAAGCGGGTGGATCGAACCCTGAACCGGCGTTTCCGGCCAGGAGATGTCGCTCCATTCGTTCTCGACTTTCGCATTTATCTCAGCTTCTTCAAGTTCTTTCGCCTTTTTTGCGATCGCCGCTTCGAAATCGTTTTTAACGTTGTTGATGAGCTGACCGATCTCTTTTCTTGCCTCGGCCTGAAGGTCTTTCATGTCCTTCATCAGAGCGGTGAACTCACCTTTTTTGCCGAGAACGGCGACTCTGAGCTGTTCAAGCGCATCTTTTTTGTTGATTTCGCTTATTTTCGCGTTGAAACTCTCTTTCAGAGCCTCTATCTTTTCTTTCATCATGACAACCACCTATAAAATTTAAAAAAACAAAATAATTGTGCCGCGCACGGGCGAGTACCTTACCGATAAATAAAAATTTTTCAAGTTATAATAGTAAATCCGAGCTTTTTTTTGTTAAACCGCCATTTCTTGTTTTTTGTTTTTTTTGACTTTAAAATACTCTGGTTTTTTTGAAAAGCAGATTTAAGAATCAGGAGCGGAAATGAAAAAATTTTGTGTGCTTTTTCTTCTTGTTTTGCTCGCGGCCTCTCTTTTTGCCGACAGCGACGAGAAACTGAAACTTGCCGTTATGGAATTTGAAGACAGGAGCGGTAATCTTTCAGAAAAAACTTTGTCGGACGCGACCGAATATGTCCGCGGCGCATTTGTCAGCACGAACAAATATGTGGTTATCGCCAAAGAGCGTCAGGAAAAGGCGATGATCAAAGAAATGAAAAAAGAGTCGTATAAAAGCTGCAATGACAAAAACTGCCAGATTCCGCTCGGTCAGGCGTTGTCTGCCGATACGATTTTGAGAACAACCATTACATTTTTCGGCGGTTCATACACGATAACTTCGGAACTTATCGATCTTGCGAAAGAGGCGACCGTTATCGGTGCGAAAGAGGATTATGACGGCTCGGAAACTGCTCTGAAAGCTGCTCTTGACAAAATCGTGGAAAAAATCACGGGATATGTCGAAAAGCACGATGACGAAATTATAAGAGCTGAAGCAGCGGAAGTTAAGAAAGAAGAGCCGGAAACGGAAGAAGTTAAAAAGAGCGAACCTGTTGAAGAAAAACATGCTGAAAATATTCAGGAAAATCAACCGAAAAAAGAAGTGAGCGAAGAACCGGAAAAAAAGGCCGCGGTACAGGAAAATCCTGTTGAGGAAAAACCCGAGCCTGAAAATAAAGCGCCTGAAAACACATATCATCCTTACACCAAGGTCGGAGCCTCGCTCATGGTTGTCGGTTTGGCTGTCGTCGTTGCCGGAGTTGCGGGATTTCACATTGCTTCTGATAAAGAGTTCAACAAATATCTGGATATGAAAAATTATACTACTGCCGAAGATGCCGTTGCGAGCGGTATGTCTCACAGTGAATATATGAATAAAGCCAAAAATCACCGCGAAAAATCAAACACTTACAAGGCTTTGGAAATAACTTCCGGAGCTGTAGGGGCTGCCGTTGTTGTGACAGGACTTGTTCTTGCGTCGATAAAAAAGGAAAAACCGCAGAACGAAGTGGCGCTTTCAAATATTTCGTTCGCACCTTCAAATGACGGATTTTATGCTGCGGTCGGTTTTGAGTTTTAGGAGGCAGTTATGAATAAAATAATATCAACTATCTGTTTTTGTTCGGTTTTTCTTTTCGTTTCGTGTGAAAGGGAAAATTATGACGATTATATCAGCGATGTCTATTGGGAAGCCTACGGAACAATTGGCACTGATACTGATTCAGACGACGCTGAACCGACGGACGAGCCTACAGAACCGACTGATGAACCTACGAGCGAGCCCACGACGGAACCGACTGCCGAGCCGACGACGGAGCCGACAACAGATACAAATCCATGCGACCCGAATCCCTGCGCAGGCGTTGCCAATTCGACCGGCGGATGCATACAAAAAAGCTCAACGACCTATTCGTGCGAATGCAACGCCAATTACGATTGGAATACAAGCAGTAAAAAGTGCGAAGCGAAAATTGCCGAATGTTCCCCGATAAACGGGCTTATGTGGTCGTCGAAATATGACGAGAAAGATTTTTATGACGCCAAAGATTATTGCGAATCTGTTGTGACGTGCGGAGAAAACGGCTGGCGCATGCCGACAATCAGCGAACTCAGGACTTTGATCAAAAATTGCGCAAAAACAGAAACCGGAGGCTCGTGCAAAGTTACCGACAACTGCGTTTCGAGTCAATGCGACAGTGATAACTGCTATCTGCCTAGATGCGGCAGCAGCAGCCACAGCATATTCGGAGACACGAACTCTTTGTGGTCATCTTCATATAAGCTGGAGGATGATGTTGCCTCGACTGCCGCACTGGCATGGAAAATAAATTTTACAGATGCCAGCATCAATGCCGCCAATACCGGAACGACATACAATTTCCGCTGCGTCAGGAAAGCGAATTAAGTTGAGGATTTTTGTGGAATTACAAGGTTTCTTAGATTTCTTTTGAGGTGTCACTATGAAAAAAATCTGTTTTATTTTCATCATTTTGGGACTTTTCATCTTTATTGGATGCGGTGGTAGTGAAAGTGAAGATTGCACCACAATCGATGGCTATACATGGTCGCCGAAATCGTCGAGCGAAATGAGTTGGAATGATGCTGTTTCCTACTGCGACAATCTGACTGTATGCAGATATTTCGACTGGCATCTCCCTACAATCAGTGAATTGAGAACACTTGTTAAAAACTGTTACGCAACAGAAACTGGTGGCAGCTGCAGTGTTTCGGACAGCTGTTTATCTTCTGAATGCAGAACTTATAGCTGTTTTGGTTGTGATAATGATATAAGTGGCGGTCATAGCAAATTAGGCGATACCGGCTGGTTTTGGTCTTCCTTTATTATCTCAGATTATACAGATCAGGTCTGGTGCGTGAATTTCAGCGACGGGCATGTGGGCTACAGCTTGAATAAGACTACTCTCAACAATGTCCGTTGTGTAAGAAACGCTGATTAGAGCACGATTTCCTTATTCTTCTGTTTTACACTTTTCTTTTTGCAGGCTTTTGTAATTTGAACGCAATCCGTCAATATGCTCGAACAGATTGGAGTTTACTTTGTTTCCCATTGGATCAAGTGTGAAGTCTATACCTTCGCGACGTGCAAGTTTGGCTGCGGGAACAAAGTCGCTGTCTCCTGCGATCAAAACAATCTGATCCACTTGTTTTAGGCTGTTTGGAAAAATCGATATTTCTCTTCAAAAACGGGTGATATACATTCTTTGTTACCGGTTCACAGTCGTAATAAAAGATTCTATATAAATCGGAATATAAATAATGTTTCTGTTTTTTCTCATCAACTGTATAGGCATCCCTGTTGCGTAAATGTTTTCTGCAATAAAATTCTAACTCATTAGCCCGCTCCAACGGAGTTTTTTCACCGGCATAATGCCATGCGCGCCTTTTGTAATAGCCGCCGTCAACAAGAATTGCCGTTTTCATTTTGACCTCGATAAAAAAAAGACCTGTAATCTTGGCACTACCCTGATTCCTGAGTGGCCTTTTCATTACAGGTCTGTTAAAAGTATGGTAAAAAACCATTTGCGAAATTTCTATATTGCTTTTTATTGCAAAAGTCAAGAAAAAATATAGAAAATTTTAATTTAAATTTTTGAATGCGAGAATGTATATTTTATCGGTCTATTCCGCGTCGGGGCGGTTGACTTTCTGGTGGTAATCTTCAGGTTTGTACTGATATTTAAGGTTAAAGCAGGCAAAGCAGAAATCGTCGAAATTGTGTAAGATATTGCTGAAATCGTCGATCTCGATGTGTTTCAGCGTGTCCGCACCGAGGTATTCGCAGATCTCGTCATGGGTTTTGACTGCCGCGATAAGTTCTTTTCTTGTCGGGGTGTCGATACCGTAGTAGCAGCTTCCGATGACTTTAGGAGAGCCGATTCTGATGTGGATCTCTTTAGCACCTGCATTTCTCAGCATTCTCGTGATTTTGCGCAGTGTCGTGCCGCGGACGATGGAGTCATCAACCAAAACGACTTTTTTGCCGTCAAAGAAATCTGGAAGCGGGTTGAATTTGTGGCGGACACCTTCATCGCGCTGTTTCTGGTCGGGTTTCGTGAAAGTACGACCGACGTAGTGGTTTCTCAGAAGTCCCATGTCGAAAGAGAGTTTCGCGCTCTGTGCGTAACCCAAAGCGACAAAGTTCGATGAGTCGGGAACTGCCATTACGACTGTGTCGTCGCCGAAACCGAGTTCTTTATCGTAGTCTGCAAGCTGTGCGCCGATTTTTTTGCGGACATCGTAAACTTTTTCGCCGAAAACTTTTGTGTCGGGTCGCGAGAAGTAGATGAGTTCGAATACGCAGTGCTGTGTTTTGCCGGCGTTGACGGCGACTGTTACCATCGGTTTCCCTTTTTCGAGCCTGATGATCTCACCGGGGCGCATCTCTCGGATCATTCTTGCTCCGACAATGCCGAATGCGCAGCTTTCAGATGCGAGAACTATACCTTCTGACGGGATTTCGCCGTTTAAATCAGCCTCGTCGTCGAGAGTTCCGATGACATAAGGCCTGTATCCGTGCGGATCGCGGAATCCGAACATTTTGTCGCGGTAAATCAGTATCGACGAGAAAGCGCCTTTGAGCTGTTTCTGCGCTTCGATTATCGAATCTTCGATCGAAAGTTTTTTGTGGAGAAGGTAGAAAGCAATGAGTCTTCCGATAAGTTCGCCGTCGTTGTCGCTTTTGAAGGTGAACCCGTAGTCGTTTTCAAGCCACGTGCGGATTTCGTAGTAGTTGATGATGTCGCCGTTACTGCATATGGCAAGATGCGGACCTTCCGGAAGCTCGATCACATGCGGCTGGCTGTTGGTTTCGTCGCTTTTGCCAGCAGTCGGGTAGCGGACGTGGCCGATCGCTATATTACCCTGATATTTTTTGAGAATTTCTTCGGTAAGAACATTTTTTACGAGTCCCATTCCCTTGTAGCAGAAGATGTTTCCGCACTCGTTTCTTGCCGCTAAACCGCAGCTTTCCTGGCCTCTGTGCTGAATTGAAAAAAGAAGCTCCGCAACAAAAGTTTCAGCCCCTGAAACATTGAAAATACCGGCTATACCGCACACATTAACCTCCCAAAAAGAAAAATTCGCGCGACTTTACATTTAAAAAATTTTTTTTGCAAGATGGGGCAACAATAAAATGATTTTTTGTATTTTCGGGCGTTTCGGATATAATAATCAGTTTTGATTTTTTGGTTTATTACGGTTTTTTTTATAAGGAGGTCTCAATGAAAAAAATCATGTCGGCGGCACTTGTTCTGATGCTGCTTTTGTTTGTTTCATGCGGCGGTGGCGGCGGTTCTGATCCGGTAGTCGAGGAGCCTGATGAAGCGGATACCGTTGATGAAGGCGATACCGTTAATGAAGGTGATACCGTTGATGAAGACGAAGACGACGGCGATACTGCCGATGATGATGAAGATGTGCCTGATGACGGAGACACTGATGATGATGACGATGATGATATCATTCCCGGTGAAACATGCAAAGTTATAGCCGGAAACGATGCCAAACTCATCAAGGGAAACATTCTTTCCGGAGACAAGGTTTATACCGACGGTGAAGTATTGATCGGAGCAGACGGCTTTATCGTATGCGTCGGTGAGGACTGTTCAGGCGAAGAAGCGGCAAACGGCGCCACGTTTATTGACTGCCAGGGTGCGACGGTAACTCCCGCTCTGATAAACGGTCACGACCACCTCGGTTATGTTCACAATATGCCGGGGAACTGGAAGAACGAGAGGTTTGACCACAGGCATGAGTGGAGAAAAGGGAAAAACGGCCACAGCAAAATTTCTACCAACAGCGGAGCATCAGTTGTCCAGAAACAGTGGGCGGAACTCCGTCAGCTTATGTCGGGAACTCTTTCGATTACCGGAAGCGGCGGCGCAAAAGGATTCTTGAGAAATATCGACCAGAATTTCGTTGACACTTTCGGACTCGACGGAATGGAAGTCCACTATCAGACTTTCCCGCTCGGTGACAGTGACGGAACGATGATCGAAAGCGGCTGCGGCTACAGCAAAATAGACAAAGCAAGCGTTCTTCAGAATGACTGTTATCTGCCTCACGTTTCTGAAGGTATAAACAAAGCTGCCAGAAACGAGATGCTCTGTCTTACCGGAAGACAGGACGGCGGAATCGACCTTGCAAAGGAAAATTCGGCGTTTGTCCATTCGGTAGGCATCATTGCGGAAGACGGCAAGGAACTTGCTGACAGCAAAACCGCGGTCATCTGGTCTCCGAGAACAAATGTTTCACTTTACGGAAATACAGCGCCTGTCACGATGCTCAAACATCAGGGCGTTCTTATAGGTTTGGGAACAGACTGGCTTCCGAGCGGCTCGATGCATATGCTGAGAGAACTTGCGTGCGTTGATTACCTCAACAAAAACCACTTCAATGAAACTTTTTCCGACTATGAAATCTGGCAGATGGCGACTGTAAACAACGCGGCTGCACTCAGAATCCTTGATGTCACGGGTGCGATCCGTCCGGGACTTGTCGGCGATATAGTCGTTTTTGACGCTCAAGGTGCGGAAAATCCGTACAGAGCCGTAATAGAAGGACACGAAAAGAAAGTTGCTCTCGTTTTGAGAGGAGGAGTTGTTTTCTACGGTGATGAAGATGTCGTAAAAGCACTTGATACCAAGAACGAATGTGAAAAAATTTCTGTATGCGGTGTCGACAAAAAAGTCTGCGTGAAAGAAACAGGAATGAGTCTTTCAGAGTTCCAAAGCAAAAACAGCGACCAGTACAAACTTTTCTACTGCGGAACTCCGGATGACGAGCCGACATGCGTGCCGCAGCGCACAAGAAGCCAGGACGAATCCATTCCTTATTCCGGTCCGGAAGACGGCGACAAGGACGGTGACGGAATCGCTGACAGCAAAGACAACTGCCCCGATATTTTCAACCCGATCCGCCCGGTCGATAACGGCAAACAGGCAGATTCCGACGGTGACGGAGTAGGTGATGCGTGTGATCCGTGTCCTCTTGACAAAGACAAAAGCGACTGTGATCCGGTAGATTTTAATGACAAGGACGGCGACGGCATCATCAATGCGTTCGACAACTGTCCTTTCAAATCCAATCCCGGACAGGAAGATTCAGATCAGAACGGTATCGGCGACGCATGCGAAAAGATAGCCGAAGAGGTGACGATTTATGAAATAAAGCAGAAAACCGTGGATGAAGGCACGTATCTCAAGGTCGAAGGAATCGTCACTGCTTACAACTCATCGAAAAAGAACTTCTTTATTCAGGTTGCAGAGGCTGATCAGGACAGCACTTTGAAAGAGAAGTTCAGCGGACTTTACATCTTCAACTCGCCCAAAGCTGTGGCAGTAGGCGACAGGGTAAAAGTCACCGGAACACTTCAGTTCTACAAAGACAGCGGAAATTCTGAAATTATTGAGATTTCAAACATCAAAAATGTCGAGACAGTATCGTCGAACAATGCTCTTCCGCCTTTTGTCACGGTCGATCCGGCAAAAGTCAAAAACGGCGGCGAGCTTAAAGAGGCGTACAACAGCGTTCTTGTCAAAATAGAAAACGTCAATGTCACCGAAGAAGCCGATTCATACCATGTTTTCGGTGTTGCTGACGGACTTAAAGTCGATGACGATTTCTATTCCTACGAAGATCCTGCTGTCGGCACCCACTTCTCGCTGCTGCGCGGCGTTTTAGGCGACACTTTCGGCTATTCCAAAATCCTTCCGAGATCGGCAGAAGATTTCGTAATTTACGACTGCACCGTTTCAGGCTGCGAAAACTCATGGGATAGATGCGATGCAACACTCGGCTGCATTGCGAAAGATGGTTTCTGCAATTCAAAAGCGGAATGTCCGGCAGTAGACAAAATCTGTGATACCGAAGACACGCACACATGTATCGACGGCGATCCGTGCGAAGGTGTGGCTTGCGACGACAGCTATATGCAGTGCGATGCGACTATAGGCAAATGCGCTGTAAAGGAAGGAAAATGTGCAGTCAACTCCGATTGTGCGGCAGCTGAAGAATGCAATATGACAACCCATGAATGTGTCGTTGCCATAATTAAAAACGGCGGTTTCGAGAACTGGACAAACAACCTTCCCGACAATTGGGTAAACGATCCAAAACCGGCAGAGATCAGCCTTTCAAATGTTACCCGTGAAGCATCCGATGTCCACGGAGGCTCTTCTGCCCTCAGAATGAAAGGAACCACTGCCAACAAAAGAATAGCTAGTGCTGAAGCAATATCACTTTCCAAAGGAGATTATAAATGTGTCTTTTTCGCAAAAGGAGATGCAAAGGTCGCTTTGAGACCTTATTATAACGCTGATTATAGGGAAAGCACTATCGACTGGAAAACTACGGACAATTCATGGCAGGAGTTTACGCATACGATCAAACTTACTGCCGATGTTACCGATTTTCAGCTTCTTGTTTATGTAACTACAAAAGATACATCCGGCACTTATGTTATTATCGACGACATTATCTGCACGAAAGAGTAGTTCCGCTTCTTTTTTCAACATGATTTCCAATCAAAATCCACTTTAAAAACTTTTTTAAACCGACTCTCTATTGTAAAAATTTTTTACATTGTTTTCGATGAAAATTTCAATCAAATCAAATGGTTGTCTTGGCACATTTTTTGCTTGTTTTAGCCGATTTTTTGTTTTTTAATTTTGGGAAAAAAGATGAAAGGAACTGCTTGTTACAGTAAGACTGAAAGAAATTTCGCTTCCGATTTTATAGAAAATTTAGAGCCTTATTCGCCGATTTCAAGCCGCGACAAAATCGTTTCCGGGCTTGCCAACTGCGATCTTCCGCCGCTCAAGCTCGACTGGAATGAATCGACTTTGCCGCCGTCAGTTGCAGTTAAAAACGCGATAATAAACGCTTTAGCCTGCAACGAAAACCTGCTCAACTGGTATCCCGAGCTTTCAAGCAAGGAGCTTCGCCGCAAACTTGCAGCTTATTCAGGCCGTGCGATGGAAGAGATCCTCGTCACGAACGGAAGCGACGACGCCCTTGACCTTATCTGCAAAGTTTTCCTTGATCCGAAAGACGAAGTAGTCGTTCCTTATCCGACATATACACACTTTCTGACATACATTCATACACGCGGCGCGGTCGTTAAAAAAGTCGAAACGCCTGATCCTTTCAAGCCGGACATCGCTTCAGTCCTTGAAAACGTAACTCCGGCGACAAAGATGATTTATATTGTCAACCCGAACAATCCGACGGGTGTTCTTCTTTCAAAGCAGCAGGTTGCTACGCTCTGTTCGATTGCAAGCCACTGCGTCGTTATCGTTGACGAAGCTTACTACGAATTTGCGGGCGAAACGGTTCTCGATCTCATCGACACCTATCCGAACCTGATCGTTACGAGGACTTTCTCAAAAGCGTGGGCTCTTGCTGGGCTTAGAGTAGGGTATCTTCTTACGAATCTTTCACTCATCGCGCAGCTTTCTAAAGTCCTCAACCCGAAAAGCGTCAGCGTTCTGGCTCAGATTGCAGCGACAGCCGCACTTGACGACAAGCAGTATATGGAAAAATACGTTGCCGATGTTAAAAACAGCAAGCTCGCTATGCTCGATTTTTTCCACAAACGCGGGATCACCGCTTTCGACAGCCGCGCGAACTACATCATGGTCCAGCATCCGCGCCTTCCGAAACTCCTTGAAGAAATGGAGCGTGAAAATATTTTTGTCCGCGACAGAAGTTCCTTCAAAATGCTTCCAGGCTTCTTCAGAGTAACTCTCGGCGACCATCTCCAGACCGAAGACTTCCTTGCGAGAATGGATAAAGTCCTCGACAGAGTGTAATCCTCATCCAAACCCAATTAATTTTATAAAAATTTTTTGTATATTATAAATTCTTGAGTAACATTCCGCGTCTGTTTTTTTGATTGGTGGTTTTTGATGGTTTCGGGAATTTCAAACAAAAATCTGCTTCTTATCATTTCGGGCGGTATTGCTGCGTATAAATCGGTCTATCTTCTGCGTGAACTCACAAAACTCGGTGCGTCGGTGCAGGTCGTGGGAACTGAAAATTCGCTCAATTTCATCGGAAGGTCGACTTGGGAAGCACTTTCGGGCAAAATGCCGCTTTTCGATTCTTTCGAAACTTTCGATTCTTCGAAGATTACACACATCACGCTTGCTCAGGATGTTGATGCAGTTATCGTTGCTCCGGCGACTGCAAACATTATCGCAAAGGCGGCGTGCGGAATAGCTGATGATCTTGCTTCGACGATCCTTGCTGCGGCTACTGCTCCGGTTCTTTTCGCTCCGGCGATGAATACGGCGATGTTTGAAAATCCTGCCAATCTTGAAAATATCGACCGGCTGAAAAAGCGTGAAAACGTTCATTTTGCAGAGCCTGAAAGCGGTGTACTTGCCTGCGGAACGAGCGGAAAGGGGAGAATGGCGGAGCCCGAAGAGATAATTTTCAAACTTGAAGAGATCTTCTATCCCGTCAAAAAAAGCGGCGTCAAATGGCTCGTTACCGGCGGCGCAACGAGAGAATATCTCGATCCGGTGCGTTTCGTAACGAACGGTTCTTCGGGAAAAACAGGTTTTGCGATATCGGAAGCCGCTTTGAAATCGGGCGGAGACGTCACTTTAATCGGTGTGAACGCAGAGCCTAAATTCAATCCCGGTTACTCGGTGATAAAGACTGTGACAGCGGCCGAAACTGCCGAAACAGTCGAGAACAATGTCAAAGATGCCGATATTTTCGTGATGAGCGCCGCTATTGCAGACTATTCGCCGAAAAAGAGCGCTCAGAAAATCAAAAAAGGAGAAAACTCGGTAACTGCTGAATTTTTCAGAACAAAA
>CAMZDX010000017.1 GCA_947305505.1 uncultured bacterium
TTGAAAGATTTCTGTTCGAACCCTCGATCCACTACACAAAAATCGAAAAACTTTCCGGCGGCGAAAAACGGCGGCTTTATCTCGTCGCGATACTTATGAACAACCCCAACTTCATCGTTCTCGACGAGCCGACGAACGATCTCGACATCAAAACGCTCTCCGTTCTGGAGGATTTCCTCTCATCCTTCGTCGGGCCGATCGTAGTCGTAAGCCACGACCGCTATTTCTTGGACAGAACAGTCGACATGCTGCTTATTTTCAAAGGAAACGGCATTATTGAAAGCTTTGTCGGAAAGGCTTCGGAATGGATCGAAATGAGCCGCAGAAACAGGCAGACCGAGCAGAAAAAAGCGGCAAAACCCAAAGACGAACCGCTGAAACCGAGAACTTTGCAGACCGATGCCCCCAAACTCACCTACTCCCAGCGCATCAGACTCGCCGAACTCGAAAAACTCATTCCCGAAATTGAAGAAAAAATCGCCGAGATCGAGAAAAAAATGGCGAATTACGAAGAAAATAAGGACAACATGGCCGAACTTTCGGCAAAATACAGTGAACTCAAGTCAAAATACGACTCAATGTTCGAAGAGTATATCGAACTGTCGGAAAAGGAATGACCTTTATTCCCTCACGCATCTTACGGAATAGCCGTCGGCACGCGCTCCTATAGCCTTTGGAGAGGCTGAAACTGTGTCTCCAAACTGGAAAGCGAGCGCGTATGCTCCGCACGGAACGGAAGAATCCCCTGCATCATCGGCATCGGCATACCAATAGTTGCCCCAAAGCCCGGCTTTACTTCCCATCAGCATTGCGTAAGAGCCGTCGTAGCGTGCTGCAGCCGGAAAATAAGAGTATGAATCTTTTGCGGCATCAAGAAGGATATACCAGCCATTTCTGTAGTCATTTCCGTCAATTACGCCATCCGAAGAGATGTCAAAAACGGAAAATCCGGAGATATCGGTCTCGTAGCCGCCGCTTGAAGTGAAAAAATCGAAAGTTCCGAGTTTCGGAACCCTGTAACCAATAGGACACGGATCAAAAAGGCTCTTTCCGCTGCCGGAGCCGCCCCAGAGCGCCGGATTTGAGAACTCTTTACGCAGCCAGTCTCGGCATTCCGCAAACTGAGCGTTGTTGCTCAAAACCGTTGTCGGGTTGGAAACAGCGTATTCAAGAGTGTTGTTTTCGGTATTATCCCGTGACGAAGCAGCAATCGCGACTTCATTTCCCTCAGCATCGTAAACAGGAACAGGCATTGTCGAAGTCGTTCCGCCGGAAACTACCGGCGTTGCCGGAAAAGGCTCATGCCTTCCCCACTGGTAAAGCAGTCCGTGACTTTCCGGAGATTCGGGATCAAGCGATACCGCACCGAGATTCCGGTCCATAACCATTACGCCGTCAGCCGTTTTAACATCTGAAATTTTTTCATTCAAAAACCAGATATGCCAGCTCCAGATTATGTTTCCGGATTCATCAACAGCAGCGATCAGAGCGTTTCCGTTCTTTCTGTTTGAGGAAAAATAGATCCGACCGTCTTTAAGGCTGAGCGAATCGATAAGACCGTTTTTATCACTCTGCCAGACAAGTTTTACACCGGCCGGATTGAGTTTTTCATTATTAAAATCAACACCTTCGACAATTTTGCCGTTTCCGCGGACAGTCGCATCAAAGCTGTAGTTTCCGGCAGTTTTCACAATGTAGCAGTTTGCCGTTTCAGTCTCGGAAAGGTCAACGGCGCTATCCTCTTCATCGTTGTCAGGCTCTGTAAGATTTTCATCGATCTGAATTGCATCTTCATCATTTTCCGAAAAATCCTGATCGGGATCAGTATTCTCCTCATCGGAAGGATCACTGACTTCCTGAGAATCAGTATCTTCAACTTCCTGCGGATCATTATCGCTTTTTTCAGATGAACACGCCGCAAAAAACAAGCATATAAATAAAACGGGTATAAAAGCTGAAATTTTCATTTTATCTCCTTAATCCGGATTTTGCGTTAAAAGTCTTTCGCAGTTGGCAAAATGGGTCTTTGCGATTTTGCTTAAAATATCTGTTCCGTATCTCGCGGAAATCTCTTCAAGAAGTTTATCAGATTCTGCTCCGCTTCCGGGAATTAGTGTAAATTTGTTTTCAAGAACCGTTTCGCTTATCTGGTTCAGTGAGATCAAGTATCCAGCCCTAGCTATTACAGAGGCTATTGCGACTGCCGGATCCTGCTCGGCCCGCACCTGAAAATCGACATGAACGCTTCCTGCAGCTGCAATTATTCTTGAATTTGCAGAATATGAAGGGGTGAATTTATCGACTAAAACACGCTGAATGTCGTTTCTTTTGGCAACGATGTTCGATATCGCCTTCGAATGTGCCCAAGACAAAAGATCGGTAAGGTTTTTCCCTTGCAATGCGAGATTTTCATAAAAAGAATTATATCTTTCGGGCATTATGCGGACCATCGAAAAAGAGTCGCGGAAATCGGCATTTATTTTTTCATAAATGCCTAATATCTCTTCATCTTTCATTCTTTTACTGTCTTTTGCCCCGAGTTTCAGAAGCGACTGTTCCTTTTCGCCAAGAAGGAATGAGCAGACGACTAAAGGTCCGAAAACATCCCCCTTCCCCGCTTCGTCGCTGCCAAGTGTTCCGACATTCGTAATTATTGAAAGAAGGATCGATTTAATCTCGGGATCCGTCGTTACAACCGAAAAACCTTTTTTTTCGGTGTGATATACCGTAGCAGAGACAAGATTCTTTTCACTTTTACCGGTCTTAAATGAGACGCCGTAAGGAATTTCCTTGATATATTCGTTGCTTACGATGTACCCCGCTTCAAGCAGTCTGACGTATGCTTTTTCAACAAAATCAGATAAGACCGGATCTGAAGAAAACAAGTTCAAAACGACCTCTTTTATAAATAAAATTGAATAGTTTTCAATATTTTGTCGTAATCGACAGGCTTGATGAAAATGTCGTCAAAACCAATATCCTTGAAATATTTTTTATCTTCACCGAAAGCGTAAGCCGTCATCGCGAAAATCGGAATGGAAATGCCCGTCAATTCCTCTTTAGCCCTCATTTTGCGCATCATTTCGGTTCCGTCCATGCCGGGAAGCTGGATATCCGTTATAACTGCCGACAAATTTTCTGCTTTATCGTAAATATTCAGAGCTTCGTAAGCATCAGGCGCAGAAAAAACTTCGACATTTCTGCGTTCCAGACTTTTAACTGAAACAATCAGATTCGCTTGATCGTCTTCAACTATGAGAACTTTAAGTTTTTCAGCCATTTTCAACTCCAAAACCGCTTGATATTAAGCATACACCGATTTTTTTCAACGAAAAACAGGTGCTTATTTGCAAAATCACCGTTTTTGTGGAATTATCCGGCGTATGTATTTGAAATTTGGAGGGATTTATGAAAAAGTATTTGATTTTATTAGTTCTTTTTTGTTCACTCAGTGTTTATGCCGACATTTACAAAGACGAGGCAAAAAAGATAGCGGCAGATAAAAAACGGGTCGAAGAGATCGAAAAGAAGCTCTCGACCGATGAAAAAGAGTGCGAAAATCCGTCGCAAAAAGACCTTTCGCGCAATGTCGTCACCGAGCTCAAACTCTACTGCGAATCGAGAGAATCGGCAAAATCGCGTATTCCAGATATAAAAAATCTTCTTGCAGAATATGAATCGCTTTTGAAAAACTATCTCGAAGAGTGCAAAACCGTCGACACCGAAGAAAAATATTCAAAATGCGAGACACTTGACCAGCAGGTCGCAGTCGCGGCAGAAAAGCTGAACGACGAGAAAGAGAACTTCAACAGCGACATAGACACGATGGAAAACGCCGCTGAAAGAGCCAAAG
Source organism: uncultured bacterium (assembly GCA_947305505.1). Classification (GTDB taxonomy): domain Bacteria; phylum UBP6; class UBA1177; order UBA1177; family UBA1177; genus UBA1177. Next base: position 3,854 of record CAMZDX010000017.1, read on the forward strand.
ACCTCAACAAAAGAAGCAACGACTCCGAAAAGCAGGATTTCAAAAGAAGCGTTTCGCAAAACCTCGCCGCAAAAAAAGAACTCGTGGCATCGATGAAAAAAGGACTTGAGGAAGACAGCAAAGTTTTCAAGGACTCGAAAAGCAAATTCTCGCAATCGCTAAAAACCGATTCGCCGGACTCAGCAAAAATCGGCAAAGAATTCATGGGCGGACTCAACAGCATAATACTCCAGAACAACAGCTTACAACAGATATGCGCTTCGATGCTCAAAACGATAAACGAGGCCCAGAACGTCTGCGTCACAAAACTTGATATGGAAAAATGCCGTAAAGCGGAAACAAAAATGGAAAACCTTTTCAACGACGGCAACGCGAAACTTTCGGCCTACAAAGACGATAAGAACAATTTAGTCGCGGTCGAAAACGACTATCACAAGGCCGGAATGGGAAACATCCTCGCAAAAACAGAAAACGCGCAGAAGACAATAACGAACTATCTTCAAGGACTTAAGGAACAGAACGCTTATTTGAACCAGCAGATTGGAATGAGCGACAACAACACTGAAGTCGTCAAAAGCAGAAACAACAAAAAGCTGCTCGACACCTATCTCAAACTTGTCGCAACAATGAAGGAACTTGAAAAGGAAAGCGCCGATTTCATCAAATTTTACGAAGAATATCTCAATAAAATCAACAACTTCAATTCTTCATGCGTAAGCGGAAAATCGGAATTTACCGCAGAATGCAAAATTGAAGGCGACAAAATCGTGAACGACGTAAATACTCAGGAACCCAAAATCATGAAATATGGGGAAAAGTTCAATAAACTGAACAAAGACCTCGGAGATTTCTTCAAAAAATTCAAATAATTAAATCACAGACAACGAGCATCCGCCGCCTTTACCGTCTTCAGAAGAACCTGTTTCACCGTTTTCGGAAGTATCGGCAGAATCATCGGAATCCGCAGAATCGGAAGTATCACTTGAATCCGAAGTATCAGTTGAATCCGATGAGTCAGATGTGTCAGATGTGTCACTTGAATCTGAAGTATCAGTTGAATCAGCTGAATCAGACGAGTCAGAGGTGTCACTGGAATCAGCACTGTCAGCATTGTCTTCATCCTGATTTTCATTTCCTGAGTCTGCAGTATCTTCGTCAACAGGTTCGCTGCCAGTATCTGCACTGTCTTTATCAGGATTTTCGCTTCCGGTATCTGAAGTATCTTCATCCTGAATGTCGCTGTCGGAATCATCATCCGGAGTTTCGACAGGATCATCGGGATATTCTCTCGGCGAAATTTCGAACTCATTGAGAACATTTTGCAACATGTTAATTTTATTATCTTTTTTAAGAATAGTTTCAAAAGGAAATCCCATAACGAAAACTTTCTTGTCGTCAGTTTTTGTCAGAATCCCTGCACCAGAAGTCATAGCATTGTCGTAGTAGAGAACCGTTTTGCCGCTATTTTCGTCAAAAGGTGCGAGAACGTCGGCATATTCAGCCTGATAAATGTAAGTTCCGTCATCAAAACCGCCTGATACTACCGAGAAATCATCTATTCCCAAGAAAGTATAAACTTTTGATTCGTCCGCGACATACTTCGCATTAAGAGTTTCGTTGAAAAACGCTTTGTCACTCGTATCGCCTTTTTTCTCAAGATCCCAGCCTATTTCGGCACCGCTTACGAAAAGCGCGCCGCCGTTATTGATGTATTCCGCGATTTTTTCCTGCTCTTCATGGTTGAAAGTCTCGTTTTCAGTACTCTGCTCGCCCAAAAACCAGACGATCATGTCATAACCTGAAAGATCCATCTCCGCGACATTGGTTCTCTGCGTGAAATCAAGCGAATATCCAAGTTCGGCAAGAAGCGGCGCATAGTATTTTACATAATCAAAACTGTTAATATATTCAAGCATATAGCGGTGATTTGCGCTGTCACCTTCATTAAAACGCGGCATAGCGTTGTCGATCCTTTCGAAACCGTCGACAACAAGGACCTGTGCGCCTGTTTTGACCGGAACCGCAGCCGCTACCGCGCTCGGGAAGGAGACTCCGCCGGCATTGTATGCGACGACTCTGAAGTAAACAGGCTTACCCTGTTCAAAATTCTTGGTAAACTGAAGCACGTTTCCGACATCGACACCGTCATTGAAAGCATTTCCGTCAATCGAAGTCTGAACATAATAACCTGTCGCCGGATGACCTTTGTAATAATTGGGAGAATCGCTTTCAGGAGCATCCCAGGAAAGCGTTACCGAACCGTTTTCATTGGTTTTAGTCCTTAAATTACGCGGACTTCCCGGAAGAAATACGGGCGTTGTTCCGTCTTTATCGGCATAATACTGGACAATCGCCTGATAAGCCGCACGCATCGCTATATCGCGGTATTTCGGGTTTCTAAGCATTTTAGAATCGCTTTCAGATGTGTGGAAAGCGAGTTCAACAAGAACTGACGGCATTTCGGGATTGTTATTTTTATTTATTTCGCCGAAATATGCACTGTAAAGCCCGTTTCCGTATACTTTATAGTTTGAATTAAACAATGCTTTGACAGAATTGAGAATCCTGTTGTGGACAAGTGATGCAAGTTCTTCGCTTCCTTCGGCAGCATAACCCGGCGTATAACCGACTCCGCCGCCCTGCCCCGGACTGTAAATATAAGTTGAAAGCCCGGTAACGCTTGTATCGCTTACAGCATTGGAATGAATCGCGATATAAAGCGAATCGTCACTATCCTCATTTTCCCACGCAGCCCAGCGGCTTCTCGTCGCGACATCGTCGTCTCTGTCGTTGTATGCCGTGTCGGAACGATGATAGACTGAACCGCTCGTTCCGCCCAAAAACTGGACATTGTGGACTGCCGACTCTTCCCAGCGCGGCTTGCCTGAAACTGTCGGATTCTTGGTCTTTCCGCGCTTGATAAGCCCCGTTCCGCCGCCGAAACGGACTGCATCGGCAATCAAATAAGCATCGCTTTCGCCTGAATCGCTCAAAGTTACAGAGCCGTTTTCACGCGACAAGCCTTGACGGAAATAGTATCTGCCGAGGTCGATCCATGTAGATCCGTGATGCTGCTGGTTTACCGTGACTTTACTTGTGCCGCCGGCATGTTTGATTGTGTAAACCGCCTTATCGCTTCTGTTCTCACCTCTTCTGTAAGCGACATAAACATGATAAAATCCGTCTTCGGGAATGTTTGCCGTCCAGCGGGCCCAAGCTCCGTTTCCGGTCGCTGCAAAACGGTATTTGCCGCTTCTCAGAGGATTGACATCGATCGCGATCGGATATGTAGTCCGACCGTAACCGAAACCGTCACTTCCTTCGTCTGACCAGCTGCCGCTTTCTTCGTAAATTCCGTCAGAATCTGCGTAATTTGTTCCGTCGGCTTCGTCGATTATCACCATTTTTTCCTGACGGTCCCTTTCGCGTGCCGAAAAAACCATACCTCCGGCATTCTGAAGATAAGGAATCAGAAAATAACTCACCATTTCGGCATTTGAATCGTCTTCGCGCATTCCCTGCGAAACATCGCGCTGAGTCCGCCAGCCTGGTTCGCTTACAAATGCATTCGAATCATCATAGTTGATAGTGTAAGTCCAACCGTGTCCTGCACTTACAAAAAGTGTTTTTCCAGAAAGCGCGCCGGTGATGTTTCCGTGCTGAACCTGCGGAGAGAGGGATTTTGTCTTCCTGGTTTTCAGCGGAACTCCGCCGTTCTCCTCCTCGTCCTCTTTCTTCGGAACAGGCGGAAGTTTCGGCAGAAATTCGGTCACATGTTTATATTCTCCGCCCTTGTCAGTTCTAAGCATAATGTTTAGATGAGCAAAATCAATCTTCAATGAAATCAAAGAGTTAAGATAGAGTCTACTCAGTTTTTCAAGTTTAATATCATTGAAATCAACCAGATATTTATCAGTTACAGTAATGAAAAAAGTGACTTTCTTGGCTTCGCTTTCGAGTGTTATTTTGTCGACAGAAACGCCGCTCAATTCAAAATTTTTGAGCGGAATGTCAAGATCAAACGCAAAAACCGACAAAAAGCAGAACAAAATAAAAATAAGCGCTGAGAATTTTTTCATTATAACCCTCCGAAAATCAAAACCGCAAACAAAGCCGAATTATAAAGATTTCTAATCGGGAATCAATATTTCGGACTTTTTTCCCCGAGAAAAAAGCAGTTTCCTCTTATAATGGTTCGGAAAAGCCTGAAAACTTTTAAAATAATAAAAAATCACTATACTCTTTCAGTTTTTTTGTGCTTTTCTTTCGGAGTTTAAGTTGGCTGGAAGCAGAATTCAAGGCATCGGACTTCTTATCGCTTTTGTTTTTATGTTAATTGCCGCAGTTGTAGGAATTATAGTTTATTCTGGTCAGGAAACGACGAATTTTCAGGGTTTCGCAGAATCTAATGAAACCATAATAAATTCCGAGAGTTCTGTAAGCATAAAAAAGATCCTGGTAACGGAAGGCGACTATGTTTACAAAGGACAGAAACTCGCAGAACTTGAAAGTCAGGAACTGGCCCTGCGTATTGCCGACATCAGAAGCCAGCTGCTTCAGATCGAGACGAAACGCGGAATGAGCGAGAAGGAAATCAAATCGAAAATCCTGCAGAACAAAGCGGCTGAACGCGCCGTAATAAGCGAACTCAGGGCACAGATCCAGACTCTTGAAAACCAGCTTAAAATCAACAAAGAGCTTTCTGACGGGCTCAAAAGCGTAAAAATCAAAAAGTCGGCTTCAGTCAAAAATCCTATAGAAATTCAGATCGAATCGCTTGAATTGGCAATCGTTGACCGAAAAAAGGAATTCGCCGAAATAAACCGCATGTACAGTAAAATGCTTGAAAGCGGCGAAACTCCTGAAAATGTCGAGGCTGAAAAGCTGAGAGCCGAGCTGGAATCACTTGAGGAGCAGAACGCGAACATGGCGGTTTATGCACCTTTTGACGGCATTGTCGGCAGCGTTTTCATCAAAAACGGAAACGGCGAGAAAGTTTTTTTCAAAGGCGGAGAGAAAATCGCGGCATACAGCCCTATTCTTTCAATTGTCAACAAAGAACCGTCGTTCGTAAAAGGCTATATTCCTGAATCGCATTTCTCGGCGATAAAAATCGGCGACGAGGTCACTATAGCCAACACTCAAACCCCTCAGCAGATAAAAGGTGTTGTAACAGGTCTCGGCGGCAGAATAATCCCGCTTCCGGTGCGTCTTCTGAAGAACCCGAACATTGCTCTCTGGGGTCGTGAAATCGTTGTCAAAATCCCCGAAAACAACGGATTTATCCTCGGTGAAAAAGTTTCAATAACATACGGAAGCAATGTCTGGGACAATCTGGCAAAGGCATTTTCAATCACACAGTCAAAACTTTCCGCAAAGGAAAGAGATAAAAAAAAACTAAATAAATCACAGAATGAGACGTATCAGGTTACGTCTCTACAAAATAACACGCCGAACAAAAATGTAGAGACGTTTCCCGAAACGTCTCCACAGAACGAAACATCGATACAATGGGACGGCAAGGTAAAAATCGAGGCTTCGGGAGCAGTTTTTGTTCCGGAAACCGGAAAATTTCTCGTTGTTTCAGACGAAACCGAAAAGAAAACACCGCTTCTTTTCGAAGTCGGCAAAAACGGCGAAATAAAGATGATCAGTATAAATAACTTTAATAAAATCAATGACTTGGAATCGATAGCGAAAGAACGGGAAAATACTTATCTCATAATGTCTTCTCTCAGCTATTCCAAAAAGGGAAAACTCAAACCTGAAAGAAGGATCCTTGCCAGAATCACTTTCTCAAACGGAGAAGCGAATCTTGAAAAAGCGGTCGATTTTTATGAAATTCTTAAAGGTTTTGCTGAAAAATCCAGTTCGGAAGCAGCAATATTTCTGAAAAAAGGCATCGCTGAAAAAACAATCGACATCGAAGGAATGTTCGTTATCGACAATTCGCTTTTTATCGCTTTCAAAAATCCTCTTTTCAATGAAAGCGGCGTTATTTTTGAAATAAGCGGCTATGAAACCATTTTTGCAGAGAAAAGAATCTCCGAAAACCAGTTAAAAACGATATTTGTCGATGTTCCTCATGAAAGAAGGATTTCGGATATTTATATGCTATCACCTGATAAATTCTACTTTACCGCTTCGTGCAACAGCGAAAAATGTGGTGGATTCTACCGCTTCGAAAACGGGAAAAGCGGTCTAGTTAAAGACTTTCCCGAACTAAAACCCGAAGGCATCACAGTCGATGAGAGCGGAAACTTCTTCATATTTTTCGACCTCGGGCAGCAGGAAAATTCAAAATTCATGAATCTGGGCAGAATATGAAAAAGTTTTTCTCTATTTTTTTCATATTTTTCCTTTTTCCATCTCTTTTCTGTAAAGATCTGACGATTGCAGAATACATCAAGGCGGCAAAAGATGATCCGCGTCTTAAATCAAAGAAGGCAATGTCAGATTCCATCGAAAATTCAAACGACACTCCGGGAATAAAAGGACTTGAGTTCAGAAGCGAAACGGGAAATTTTGACATTATGGAGCAAAAATACGCTCTCAGGCTCTATTTCAAAGGGTTTGGCGAGACAAAATCTTCGCGTGAATTTATAAAAAACATGCAGAATCTCCACAAACTTGAATACGCGTCGGTCCGCTCGGATGTCCTGTTTGAAAGATACAGCGCGATCGTCACCTATATCCAGCATAAAAAAGAGCTGGAAATTATTGCTTCGATACGCGAACTTCTTTACGACAAGCTCGCTGTCACCACGAAAATGGGCGATATCACAGGAGAAACCACTGAAATCGACAAGATGGATATCGACGACAAAATAACCGAAATTGAAATGCGTCAGATTGAGCTTGAATCGACTGTTGAATCGATTGAAGCCTTGATAAAAAGCGATATGGGCGATAATAGGACCCCGGTTTTTGAGAAAGAAAAGATCGTTTCGGTCGATGATATCGAAAAATTTGCGGAATCCCTGACCGAAATACACGGCGCATCTAAAGCCGAAAGCGATTACCAGACTCTGCGTTCGATAGTCGCGCAGAATGAAATCGCTCTCGAAGAAGCGAAAGAGCGGGACTGGCTGAAATACATATCTCTCGAATACGACACAGACCACCGCAGCGACAGGCCGTCACGCGGATTTTCGATAGGTTTTGCAATTTCGATTCCCGGATTTAAAAATAACCAGTCATCGCTGGTTAAAAAGAAACTGAAATCTTTAGAACTTGATTATGATTTCAATATGCAGAAACGCTTAAGGGAAGCAGAAATCAGGACTGCTCTTCTGATGCTGAAGCGAGAGATAAAACAATATAAAATACTGTCAAAAAGGAAAGATGAAGGGGAAAAAAGCAATATTTTTGCCAAATATTCGTCAATAGAGGGCTTAAACCCGATGATGGTCATTAAACTGAAAGAGAAAATCCTGAAAAAAGACCTGAAGCTGGCTGAGTTAGAGCTCAAAATCTACGAAAAATATATAAATCTGGCATACCTTCTCGGCATCTACGAGGACGAGTCGACGGGCAACTTTCTCAGCGGGAAAAACAAATAATGGCTGCTGCGATCCAAGTCGAAATACCTTCGGTACTGCAGCGCTTCGAGTACAAATACCTCATTCCTAAAGAAATGATAAAACCGATCTCGGAGTTCGTTAAGATCTACTGCTATCTCGACAAATACTCAGAAATGTCGCCGACAAAATTCTACAGGATCAACAATCTTTATTTTGACACCCCTTTTTACACTTTTCTGAACAACAGACTGGAGAAAAAAGAAAAACGTTTCAACATGAGGATACGCTCCTACGATGAAAATCCTGTTCCGCCCTATTTTGGGGAAATCAAGTGCAAATTCGGCGAAAACAAGCAGAAATACAGAGCAAAAATCAAATCGCCTGAAATCGAGAAGATTTTTTACATGACAAAAGCATCAGACGAACTCGGTCTGAAAGGAAACGATGCTAAAAACATGGATCTTTTTCAGTCACTCGCCCTTTCCTACAACGTACAGCCGCAGATCCTCACCCAGTACGACAGAATGGCGTGGATAAGCCAGACCGATGAATACGCCCGGGTCACTTTCGATGCAAACCTGCAATGCTGCGAAGAACATAACTTCAACGTCAGACCGGTTCCTGAAAGAATGGAGAGTTACGACACGACAACTATTTTCGGTCCGCAGGCGCAGTGCATCCTCGAACTCAAAGGGCAGGTCTCGAACCTTCCTCTCTGGATGGTAGACCTCGTTCAGAGATTCGATCTTAAAAAAGCGGCTTTTTCAAAATTCAGATACGGAATGCTGCGGGTACTTCGCAACCAGAAACCCGACAATAAATGGTATAATGTTTTTGACAATGGAGATATATATGACCGACTTTTTAACTGCTAATCTGGCTTCTTCATCGCTTTCGTTGCTGAGTGTGATCTACTCGGCCGCACTGGCGTTTATACTTTCGGTGTCTATCGGACTCACATACGTCAAAACCTTCCGCGGACTCTCCTACTCGAGAAATTTCGTTCAGGCGATAATGCTTTCGTCAATCGTCACGGCAACAGTTATCCATGCAATCGGCGACAGCGTCGCAACCGGCATAGGAACGCTCGGAGCACTTTCGATAATCCGTTTCAGAACGAACCTCAAGGATCCGCGCGACATAATCTTCATGTTTGCTGCTCTTGCCAGCGGTATCGCATGCGGAATCGGAGCCTATTTCATGGCTTTCGTCGGAATTCTGCTCTTTGATATCGCCGCTTTCGTCCTCTATCTTTCGCAGATAAGCAAGGTGTCATACTTCGACGGCATTCTCCGTTTCAACATCAACCCTGAAGAACTCGACATTCAGAAAATGACAGGGATCTTCAAAAAACACTGCAAAGTTTTCGCTCTCATCACACTGAAGGAAATTGCCGTCGGTGAAAGGCTCGAATACGCATACCACATCAAAATGAAACCGAAATCGACTTCGGAAGAACTTGTAAACGATCTTAAAAAAGAAATTCCGGCAATCAACAACGTTTCGCTGCTGCTTCAGGAAACAACCGTTGAACTCTAGGAGGGATCTTGACCTTTCCGAAAGACAAAAACCACTCGAAAATCATTGAGATCCTTCTTTTTATCTTTTTATTTTCAGTAATATTTTTAAGAGTTTATCTCGAAACTGCGGTATTTGCCAAAAAACCGTTCTTTTCATACTTCGTGGCAACACACCACTGCGCATGGTTCACCTTCGTCTTTTTCTATTTTGCACTCTGCGCACGCTATATTTTAGGGCTCAAACCTGAGAAAATCCCATACCTTGCCCTTTTCAGTCCGGTTATTCACATTCCGCTTCTCCACGCATGGATCTCAGGTTCCGATCTCAGACTCCAGTATCTGCGCGGCGATTTTTCGAAAGCGTTTTTCGACATTTTAACACTCTACAAATTCAGCGAAAAAAACAGCCAGTTCTTCTTTGAAATGCTTGCCATCCTCGTTATTTTCGCAGTTTTGAGCTATATCGTATCCCACAGTATTTTAAGGAGTATTCTCAATATAATAGTCGGTTTTTACGGAAGCATGTTTCTTGCCGGGATGCAGTTTTTCGGTGTCGCTCCTCGCACTAAAGCCTATTTTCCGCTGCACACGGTCTTCAAAAACCACGTTCTGCTTTCTCTCGTTTATTTTTCGTTCGTTATTTTAGCTTTTTCTATATGCTTTTTTCCTGAAATCAAAGCGCTTTTCAAACGCGATTTTAAGCCTCTGGGAATAGCTTTGTGCGCAGGATTCTTCGCTACGCTTGTCATGTTCAAATTTTGGCAGAAACCATTGAATATCGCAGATCTCATCCTGCTGACACTGACCTGCTCAACAGCCGTCGGTTCTACTGTTCTACTACAAAAAGAGACCAATCTGCCTGGAGGACGTTTTTTCCCATTTGTTTTTTTAGCAGTGTCGCTGATTTTGATACTCGGAATAATATTCGGAAATAAAGTTTTTATCTAAAGACCGCTGACGATCTTCCACTTGCCGTCTTCTTTGACGAATTTCATCTTGTTGTTTTCAGAAATTTTCTTGTTTACCATGCCGTCAGGCTGGACAAAATCGTTTTCTTCCGACGGCGGCAGAGAACTTTTCATCTTGAAACGCACTTCGAAGAAATAAATCAATTCAGCTTTGTCTTCACTTCCCGGAACGAACAGAAGATCTTTAATAACAAAAGTAGCCGTCATTTTTTCGAGACTGTTGTAGAGATCAGAGTGGAGAATCTCGACCAGTTTGTCGTAATCGACATCATCTGTAGCATCGTCGGTTCCGTTCGTGTCGTAGTAATTCTTTGAAACATACTCCAGATAAATATCCGGATTCTGCTCCTTGAACCCTTTCTGATAGTGAGCCCAAACCTCAAAAATCTCCTTTGAATCCGGTGTTTCCTCGATATCAGTTCCTTTAATCATCTTTTTGTTGCAGGAAACAGTCAGAAACATCGAAAACACGATCATAAGCATTAAAATCTTTTTCATTTTATACCTCCGTAAAAATATTATTCTTCCTCATTTTCGTTTTTGTCTTCCATTCCGGGTTTAGGCGGTTCAGCTTCACCTTCATCTTCACGATTTTCACGCGCTCTCTTGGCAGCTTCCATCTCTTCGCGGACTTTGCGGATCTCGTTCATGGCTTCTTCCTGAGCAGCATGGATTCTGGCTTCTTCCTCCATTCTGGTTTTCTCTTCCTGCTCTCTGCGCTCCTTTTCTTCTTTTTCGCGCCGTTCGCGTTCCTCGCGCATTTTTTCCTCGCGTTCCTTAGCGTCCTCTTCTTTTCTTTTAAGCTCTTCTTCTTTCCGTTTGAGCTCGTCTTCTTTCTTCTTTAAATCGTCATTACGAGGATTGTTTTCTGCCGCGGCAGGAACAGGAGTCACAGGCTTCGGTGCAGCCTCTTTCTGCGGCAATTTTTCAGATCTCTGCGGACGCTGCTGTCTCTGCGGTTTTTCCTGCTTTTTCAGTCTTGTATCGCCCTTATTGTCGCGATCCTTCTTTGTAAGTTTAGTCATCTGCGGCTTGTTCAAAAAACCTTTCAGCATAAAAGCAAAAGAGTTTTCCTGTCCGCTTTTGTACTCGGAAAGCTGACCTACGAGCAGATTAAGCGCTACATTTTCGGTGATCTTCGCCATATCGGTAACTTTAGCGTTAACTTCAAGATCGAGCCTTGAAGAAGGGAAATTCCTCGTGTTCAGAGACATTTTTCCGGTTGCATCAAGTTCAAACATTCCTTTTATAGAAAGCCGCTTTATTTCAGCCTTGTTATCAACAACATCCGCCGAAAGTTCGATATCGCCAAGAATTATTTTTCCGACATCGAAATCGCCCATAGGAGTCGGAACTTTACCGCGCAGAACGACATCCTCTCCGCTCAAATCTATTTTGCCGTTGTATTTTCCCTCTTTCGAACAAAGTTCGCCGCCGCCGCTAAGTGCACCGGTGAGAACTATTTCTGCAAGGAAAGGCTTTAAAATCGAAAGGGGAACTTCTGAAGCATCAAGCGAATAGCATGGATTTTCCTTGGTTTCGAACGTTGCATCGAAGCCGCCGCCCTGAGAATTTATATCTTCAAGATGAACTTTTCCCGCAGGATGACCGCCCAAAGTCGCAAAGATACGGGGAGAAAATGAAAGTTCCGAAAAAGTGAGGACTTTATTTCCCTTTTGCATGAGAGTTCCCTCTTCGAACGAAATATTTCCGAAAAGCGAAACATCAATATTCTCTGAGAGAAGTGCCATATCCTTTACGAAAAGCTGGTCGTTTATTCTGGAAAGGACGAAATCGTCGGGAAAGAAGATCTTGATTCCGAGCCACAAGCCTATAAAAAACGCGGCGTTGACGAACAAAACGCCTTTCAAAAACACCTGAACTTTGCCCGGAACCGGTAAATTCCTGATTTTATCAAGTATCTTAGAAAATTTACTGTCCATTTGCGTTCTCCTTTTTTAAAGCCGCGACAACCAGAGAAACATCGTAATTCTGTCTGTTGAAACGCTTTTTTATAGTTATCGAATCGATAAAAACATAACGTCCTTTGTTTTCAATCCCGTAAAGAAAGGTCAGCGTCTGATCAAGCGGAACTTCACGAAGGTTCAGTTCGATTCTTTCGATGTTGATGTCGCCTTTTTTACGCGGTTTTATCTCTTTTATGGAACTGATAGGAATTCCGACGCTCTCCTTGACAGCCGAAATATCGGAGTTGAGGTTGACGTTGCCGGAATCTATACTGTCCTGCATTTTTGTAGCCTGTGCCTGAGCTTTTTTGAATATTTCCTTTTTCGAAACCATTTCCTGGATCATCTTTTCCTGCTCAACTATCGTGTCTTTGCGGTCGTCTATAGCGGAATTCATGAAAAACCATACCGCCACAAAAATGAAAATCATTACAAAAGTGAGAAAAGCCACGAGGATCGTGCGTTCACGCTCGCTGAAATTGTTTATAGCCTCTATCAGTTTTTCTTTCATGCTGCTCTCCTAATCGTTGTTCTCCTTTCCTTTTTTCTTGCTCTTTTTCGCTTTCGGATCCTCTTTTTTCTGACCCGCGTAGTTGAAGGAAATATTGAATGAACTCTTGTCTCCCCTTGTATTTATCTGTCCTCTGTTGATTTCATCGATCAAAGGATCCTGCTCGAGAAGCTCGGTGAATTTGTTGATGTCCTCAAGAGAGTTGCTCGTTCCGACGACTCTGATCTTCCCCTCTTCTTTTATAGATATTTCGGACACTTCGATCGTGCTGTTTTCAAACGTAAAATAAGGGAAAACGATCTCCATGATGTAAAGCGCGCTGTACGGATAGACAGCTTTCTTGTCGGCCATGCTCGCTTCGCCCTTTATAGCCTTGTCCATTATCGAAAGTGCCTGACGCAAAGATGGCATCTCTTTGCCGATGACTTCTTTCATAAGCTGTTTCGTTCTCTCTTCACCCGAAGAAATACGTTCATCAAGATATTTTATCCTCATTTCCATGCCTACAACAAGCATGAGTATTGCCGCAACGTAGAGAATGAGCGCGATTATCGCCCGTTTTTTGAGAAACGCGAAACCGCCTTTGTATGCAAAGTCGCCCGTTGCAAAATTAACCGTGCTGTCATTGTCTACCGATTCGGAAATCATCTCAAGCTGCGTCGCAAAACCGTAAACAATGAACTGCGAATCTGAAAACACGCTTGAATCCATTTCCTGAACTATCTTTTCAGCACCTTCAGGAAGGACTCCGCCGATAAAAACGGCCGTTTCACCTGTATCTCCGGCAAACGGAGCAAAAAAATCAAACACTTTCTCAAAGAAGGAAATTATCGTCTTTCTGATTCTGACTTCGATATCGCTGAGTCCGTTCACTTCGCTGAGATCACCGGCGACACTGAGCCACGAATCAAGTTCAGCCTGAGGATTTTCGCCGCCGAAAATAGCAAGCATGTCGCTTCTGAGCTCGTTAAGGCCGCCGTTTCTGACTATCTGCCCGTCGGCAAAAACCATTAACGAATAATCATCGTTTACGAATATCGCCTTTTTAAGCGGAGTCTCCGACTTGAAAAAAAGAACTTCTTCGGGAACTATGCTCCGCACCTTTTCCCTTGCGGCATCGTCGAACTCAAGCAGCGCTTTGCGGACAACATCCTTTTCGACTGCAAAGACATTCATATCGCCGCCCGCCTTTTGGAAGTTTTTGATTTCGATCATCATATCATCTTCTTTGAAAGGTGTTTCGGACTCGATATCCTGCGCTACGATTTTCTTCAAGTAGGATAGCTTTACCGGCGGATAGTTCCTTGCATAGTAGAGCATTTCCCTGCCGGAGCAGACGAAATCTATGTAGTCGAAATTTTTAAAAAGATCGGCTGCGTCATCTTTCCCGACAAATTCACTCTTTTCAAAAGTCGTTTTGTTGTATTCCTTAGAAAAAATATCTATCAGGAATCCGTCACATACCGCCCTGCATGAAGCAAATTTCATCTTTTACCTCAACTCTCTATTGTTATCCTTCTCTGTAATAGTAAATGTTACCTTCACGGTCGACAATCATTTCAACCCAGCTTTCAATCCCTTCTTTTATTCCCAGAGCCTTGATCCGGTAAACGCTGCCAGTCGTATCGGCAATCTCGGAAATAGATCTGTCCAGCGTGACACCTTCGTCTGCACACGCCTGAACAAAGTCGTCAAGTTTCGAAAAACCGTACTGCGCCCGTTTTGCAAGAATCTTTCCCAAAAGTTCGCGCATTGCGTCTTCATTGTAGAAAACCGTAAGCGCCTTATCGACCGAATAAGCACGGATCAAACCTTCCAGCATTTCGTGGTTGGCTTTGTTCACGTTGACTTTGCCGGTCGAATATATCGTAATGTGCGGCTCCAGAATCTTGAAAACGAGATCATCTACGCCGTAAACCATCATAAGTTCCTGAATCGTATCGAATTTGGAGTTTTTAACTTTATACTCGGGATCAAAATCGTCATAATTCGACTGCTCGTCACCGCCCGTCAGATACTTGACTCCGTCTGTGTACTTGTCGTCGCCCATATCGACCCAGTCGACAATATTCTGAATGAGTTCTTCGCGGTCGACATACTCCTTTCTCGACGTGTTTTCAAGGAATATAAAATCGTAGAACTCAGGTTCAATCAAGGCTTCAAGCATTTTTATAATTGCACTTTTTGTACCGTAAGCCAGCTGATTAAGATTGATTTTGGTGTCTTCGCTTTTGAACTCGACCTTGAAATCACCGGGGAACTGGAATATCGGATCACCGGTTTCAGTGTATGTGTGCTCTCCCTGCTCGTCGTTAGTCGCGGCACCGGCAGGTTTGTCGACATCTGTTTTCGAAACGACATCTTCGATATCGACAAAAGGACCGGCATCGGTAAAAGTGCGGAGAACAGCCGTATCCATCGGAATTATATCCCAGATCTCTATCTGGTTCGACATATCAAATTGCTTGAGCAGACTTTCGACCTGTTTCTGAAGATCAAAAATAACAACCGCAAAATTAACGGCACTTGAAGCAAGAGCCTGTGCTTCAGCTTTGTGTTTATAGTTCATTGCGATATCAAATTCCGTCTTTGCCTCGTAGTTCATATCGCTTACTATCGGAAGCATTACGGCTATCATGACAAGGACAAGAACAAGGGCAAATCCGCGTTTTTTCGCTTTCTGCTCATTTTCCGAGCACTTTCTCAAGCTCAGACTTGACTTTATTTTGTCCAATAATTTCATCATCTTAAAAACTAAACGGTTTTGTCATCTTAAGGCTTACGACTGTTTCTATCTTATAATCTTCCTCTCCGAAATCACCCTCTTTGGCAATCATCGTTATCTTCACTTTCGGCGGCAGAGAGTTTACGTTGTCCAGACTTTCGCTGTTCCAGTGGTCGACCCACTCTTTCGTCGTCGTGTGCCAATACTCGAATTTTATGCTTTTAAAGCCTTTCAGAACAGGATAAACGTTGCCGCCTTTTTCAGGATCCTGATCGACCCAGAGGCTTTCCCTGCGCATAAGAACGTTTTCGCCGTCAATATTCTCGCCGTAGTATTCTATCTCAGTCTGGTCGCACTGCTTGACCCCTGCAGCCATTTTCACGTGATTGATTGCAGCAAAAGTGAGGTGACTCACAGGATCGTCGTCCTCGCTTTTAAAAATGGTTTTGTGAGTCTCTTCAGGCGCACCCTTGTTGACCGTGAGATACGCGTTTTTCAAATCATTGCGGATAAGTTCAAGCGTGAAATAAATCCCGCGCTCCCTTTCAGTCGCCTCTTTTATTTTGGCTCTGCCGGTCAGAAGGTTGGAAAATGCGAAATAAACCGACGTGACAAGGATTGCCGTTATGCTCATTGCAAGCAGCACTTCTATGAGAGTAAATCCTTTTTTCATCATTTTCCCTTTACCGCGCCGCCGTTAAACATATTGTTCGGCTGTGGAGTTCCACCTTTGTTCAGGCCTTCGAACCTGTTTTTCGGTGCATCGCCCCCTTTGCCTTTGCCGCCCTTTCCGTTGTTTCCGCCGTTGTTGCCGGTATACTGCTGGAATGTTTTCACAGTGCCGTCTGTCGTCAGAAAAACGGTAAACACCACCTTTTCAGACTCTTTCACACCCTCGTTCCAAAAAACCGAAACGGTAAGTTTGCGGATTCTCTCCTTGAAAAAATCTTCGATGTTTCCCTTTGCAAGAGAGAGCATTGATGCGCTCTGATCGAGATAAGATCCGTCATCAGCGCTCGTTGAAAAGTCAGGAAGCGGAATAAAAACGCGCTTTATCGAGTATTTCCAGCGGAAGCCCTGATACTCCCTGTCGTCAAAATCGCCCTCTTCTTCCGTTTCGTCATCCGGCAGACCGTCCTGCTTGATTATCTCTTCGACATCGTGGAGCTTGAGGCGGCAGAGTTCCGTTCCGAGATAGATGTTGTGAACCTTCGAAGCATAAATATAACTTGCCGAAATTATTCGAGAAGCTGCAAAAAGAACACCGGAAAGGATTGTTATCGCAGCAAGAACTTCTATAAGCGAAAAACCTTTGGAAAATCTCATCACGATTTTCCCTCCGCGTCCTGATCTTTCAGCAAATCACGCATATCTTCCATCTCGTCTTCAAAACTGCCGGACTCGATTTTAACATTGAGAAACATATCCGACTTGATATAAACGAAACTTTCATCACCGTCGTCTGTTTCTTCACCTATTGAGAGATAAAAAGGCTCGATCCTCCCTTCAGGAAAGATATAGATGAAAACTTTCGGCTCCTTCGCTTTGTTATCTGAATCAAGAAAATCGCTTCTTTTCACGACATCCGGAGTGTGATACGCGTAAAAACCGGTAACGATAAGCCCTTTCGAAAATCTTTTCTCGCCTGAATTTTTAGTGAACTCAGGCTTTAAAATCTGTTTCAGAGAACGTCTGTCGGGAATGAAATTTTCATAGTTGTAATAATCCGAATTTTCCAGATCTTCCTGCGAAGAGAGGAGTTTCGCTTTTTCAAGAAGGTTTTCGGCTCCCAGCGCAGAACCTTTTCCTTCAAAAGGATCGCTACCCTTGCCGTTTTCCATCCTCTCTATAAGTTTTTCGTTTTCCTCTTCCTTCGCGGTTGCCGCATCTCCCGTAAAAAGATAAAACGGAGTTTCGCTTTTTTCAGTCCAGTAACTCCCGGTTTCCATGTCGACCACAAGGCGCACATACTCTTTGTTGCGAACAGCCTGAAGAAAACTGTAACGCAAAAAAGAGTTGAATCCCCCCATATCAGCCTGAGCCTGATAGCGGCCGAAACGGTTCACGCCCGCAACTGAAAAACCGGCGATGATCACCGCCAGAGCCGCTACGGCGAGCATTTCGACCATGGAAAATCCGGATCTTTTCATAACTAGTCGTCTTCCCAGTTGGTTATATCGTCGTTTCCGCCCTCTTTACCGTCAGGACCGAACGAATAAAGGTCGAATCCGTCTTCGTTGTTCGAGCCCGGATAAATATAGACATATTCGTTTCCCCACGGATCCTGAGGAACTTTCTTTTCTTTGAGGATTTTTTCTTCGACAAGTCTCGAAAGACCGTCATCGCTGTCGGGATAACGTCCGAACTCGGTTTTATAAAGGTCAAGCGCGTTTGAAATCGTACCGATGTCGATTTTCGCCTGTTTTATCTTCGATTTGTCGAGATACCCCATAACGCCGACGCCGACTGCACCCATAATCATCGTCATGATCGTGATCGTTACCATGATCTCAAGAAGCGAAAAGCCTTTTGACGCCTCTTTTGCATTTGCCTTGATCAAAGCCTTGAAAAAATTCTTCAACATAAAAACCTCCAAAAAACGTAAAAAACTAAAACCTATAAATTAAGCAACTCGAGTGCCACAAATTTTAATCAATAATTTCAACTAGTTATAGGAATAAAAAGAATGCCAATTCGGCAAATTGACAATTTGTCACCGCAATATGAGGCTGTGACAGCACACCTTTAACATCTAAAGTTTGATCTTCATGTCTTGGCACTGGCTTCTGTAAAGGTCGGAAACCATCATCGCGACTTCGTCCGGAAGGACTGCAGCAACCTTTCTTAAGTTGTGGTCAGTGAGCCATTTTCTGAAAACTTCCTTCGATTTGTCGGGAATGAAACGTGCGCTGTCACTCGTGAAAGTTTCGTCAACAAGTGAAAGAACGCCGTCAATAAAACCGTATTCGACCTTGCCGTCAGCAATTTCAAAACCGAAATTCTCAAGCGCGTAGTCGCGGCAGAGTTTGAAAAGCCTGATCGTGGTCTCTTTTATCTGCTGCGCTGTTTCCTTTGATCCGATAAGAGTGACCATCTGGTCGAAAGTTATTTTGTCATCGGTTTCCGATTTTTCGGTCGGAGTGAAAATCGGTCCGTTTTTGATGAGCGAGCCTTCAGAAAAGTCGTCAGCTTCGATTTTATCCCAGATCCAGGTGTTGTTTTTGAGTGCTGAAACGGCAGAACCGAAAATTCTGAAGCGGCATACAGCTTCTACCGGAAGAACTTCAGCGCGTTTTCCGAGCATTACCCTGCCCTTGAGCCACGGCAGATCGAGAAGTCTCTTTTCGCCTGTGATTTTCGCTATTTCTTCAACGTCGTCACTTACGAAATGAGTGCTGAAACCGTGCTCTTTTATGAATTTGAACCAGAACGCCGACTGCTGCGTGAGGTAGATCCCTTTTGACGGAACGCCAGTCTTCATAACGACATCGAACGCGCTGATTCTGTCTGTCGCGACGATAAGAAGATAGTCGCCGAGCTCGTAAACTTCACGGACTTTACCCTTTTTGAAAAGCTTCAAAAAAGGAATTTCCGATTCCATCAAAACATCTTTTCCTGCAACTTTTTCAATTCTGAGCATTGTATCCTCCTAAAAAAATCATTAAAAAACAACCGCGCAATTTTATTTGCCGAAGATGTTCCGTCAAGGGAAAAAGATATTTTTTTGACTATCGCGTTTCTACCGATAGAATCGCCCGAAAAAAGTTTTTTTAGGAAGGTTTTTTATGGCAAAATCGTCTATAGAATATGTTTACGGCATAAATTCGTGCTTCGAAGTTATCCGCGGCGGAAAACGAAAAATTTATCAGGCTTATCTGAATGAAAAGTCTTCAAATAATCAGCGCATCAAAAAACTTGCTGAATTTATTGAGAAAAAAGAGATAAAACTTGAGTGGGTCTCGCGGGAGCGGCTCAATCAGCTTTCAGGTTCGACTGATAATCAGGGTGCAGTCATCCGTGCTTCGGTTTACAAATACGCCGAACTTGAAGATATCATCGGCAAAAAGAAAATCCTTCTTTTCGACAACGTCGAAGATCCGCACAATGTCGGTGCAATCTTAAGAAGTGCAGAGATCTTCGGTTTTGATTCGATCCTCATGCCGGTGCGCGGCGTTCCCGAAATTTATCCTTCAGTCATCAAAGTGAGTGCCGGAGCAAGCGAGCATCTCAACATCGTCAGGGAATCGAGTTCGAATGTTTATGTCAAAAATCTTCAGGAAAAACATGGGTATACGGTAATCGCTCTCGACGGCGCGGGCAAAAGTTCGTTTGAAGACGTCAAGGCCATAAAACCTGAAAAAATACTTCTCGTTATCGGCGGCGAAGACAAATCTGTCGGTCAGTACATTTTGAACTGCGCAGATTTCGTCGTTTCGATAAGACAGTTCGGCAAGATAAATTCGCTCAACGCTTCGGTTGCCGCAAGTATCGCGATGTACGCTTTAGGAGGTGATAATGTCACTGCTCGATAAAACCAAAGTCGAAGAGCTCGAAAAAAAGCTCAACTACAAATTTGCAGATTTAGACCTTTTGGAAACTGCTTTCACCCATCCCAGCGCCGAAACCGCAGAAAAAGGAAAAAACTACCAGAGACTTGAATTTCTTGGTGATGAAGTGGTAGGCCTTGCCGTTTCGCGCCTGCTCTATCTCAAATTTCCCGATGCCGAGGAAGGAAAACTCTCTAAAGCGCGCAGCAATCTCATTGACGAGCAGGGTCTGGCCTACAACGCAAAAGGGCTTGAACTTGGTGAACTTATGATCCTCGGCAAAGGTGAAGAAAAAATGTACGGCAGAGAGAAGGATTCGATCCTTTCCGATGTTTTTGAATCGCTTATGGCTGTAATATTTCTTGAAGCGGGCTGGATGACGGTACTCCGCATAATTACAGGAATTTTCACGCCGCTCATCGATGCTTCTCCAGATATCATCGACCTTTTGGATCACATAAACCGTGACTACAAATCGCGCCTGCAGGAAATAGCGCAGGAACTCGCCCTTCCCGTTCCTACTTACACTGTCATCGACAGAATGGGACCTGAACACGACCTTGTTTTCGTTATCGAATGTTCTTCAATGGGGTTCACTTCAAGAGGTTTCGGAAGAAACAAAAAAGCGGCCGAACAGGATGCCGCAATGAAAATACTCAAAGAAATGAGGGTGTTGTAGTTTTTCAGAACAAAGAAAGCTGCTCGTAAGTGTGGTCAACGGCTCCGGCTCTCGTACTCGTCGTTTTCATAGCCTCAAAAACATTCTGCTCCGAAAGAAGCGTTTCGGGCATCATTTTTCCTTTGCAGGTAATGAAATATCGAGCTCTTTTGAGAACAACGCCGATTCTTTTTATGTCGTCGAAGTCGAGCGAGCCGTTTTTTCTCGCATAAATTATCCTGAAAGCCGATTTCCGCCCTATTCCGGGAACGCGCAGGATCATTTCAAACGCGGCAGAGTTGATTTCTATCGGAAAAAGATGCATGTTCCGCATCGCCCAGACCGCTTTGGGATCAATGTCATCTGAAAGAAACGGATTTTCATCAGTTACGATTTCATCAGCCTGAAAACCGTAAAAACGCATGAGCCAGTCTGCCTGATAGAGCCTGTGTTCGCGGTCAAGCGGAGGCATTGAAACAACTGGAAGGCGGTTGTCTGAATTTACAGGCACGAACGCCGAGTAGTAAACTCTTTTCATGCTGAATTTTTTGTAAAAAGCCTCGGTAAGTTTTACTATTTTCCTGTCGGTTTCAGGCGTAGCTCCGACAATGAGCTGCGTCGTCTGTCCGGCTGGAGCAAAAAGCGGGAGCTTTTTCGTTTTTCGCCTTTCCTCTCTGTTTTCGACGATGTCACCACTGATGTCTGTCATCGGTTTTATGATTGATTCCTTGCTTTTTTCAGTGAGCAGTTTCAGGCTTTTTTCTGAAGGAAGTTCAATATTTACAGAAACTCTGTCGGCGTACAGTCCAGCCTCTTTTATCAGAATGTCGCTAGCTCCCGGAATCACTTTCAAATGAATGTAACCGTTGAAATTTTCTTCATTGCGCAGTTTTTTTGCCACGGCAATCAGCTTTTCCATCGTAAAATCGGCATTTTTTATTATGCCTGAACTCAGAAAAAGCCCTTCGATATAATTCCTTTTGTAGAAATTCATCGTAAGCGTTACTAATTCATCAACTGTAAAAGTCGCCCGCTTTACGTCATTGCTTCGCCTGTTTATGCAGTATGCACAGTCGTTTATGCAGTAGTTGGTAAAGAGAACTTTCAGCAGACTTATGCACCTTCCGTCTGCCGCCCAGCTGTGACAAATTCCGGCTTTGTATGTACTTCCTATACCGCCTTCGACACCTTTCCTGCTGCTTCCGCTTGACGAACAGCTTGCATCAAACTTTGCCGCTGCTCCCAAAATCTCAAGTTTTTCAATAAGTTCCATTATAGACCCAAGAAATAACCGCAAAAAACAAAAGCAAAGCTATTATAATACCTTTAAAAAACAAGGCAATAAAATCCATGTGTTTTTTTTGTAATTGGTATCTATTAGATTTTCACAAGATCTTCAGGCAGTTTCGCGTCTGTGATGTAGATTGCTTTGGCGTTTTTGAAATTGACGAGTCCCGCAGCCATTCCTTTGCGTTTGGTCACGTTTTTCCGCGCGGTATACCACACTTCGCCGCATCTCCCCTTCTTCGCCTTGCTGTAAAGAATGGCTAAAGCACAGGCCGTCAGAATATCCTTTTGTTTCGGCTCTTCCCCCTTTTTCATCCGCATGATGACATGGCTTCCGTGGTAGTCTTTTGCGTGGAACCACAAATCATGCGGAAGCGCTACTTTGATAGTAAGCTCGTCGTTGTCCTTTTCTTCTTTTCCGACTAAAAAAACTCGTCCGTTTGCAGCGTGAAATTCGTGATATGGAATATGTTCGTTCTGCTTTTTCTTCTGCTTGAAAACACTTTTATGTTCTTCTGGAAGTTCGCTGAGAGTACTGATTTTTTCAAGTTCTTCCATTAAGTCGGAAAGCCTTTTTCCTGAGTTTTCGATACCGTTTTTCGCCTTTTTTATGTTTGCAAAAAAGCGTTCCATGTTCTGAAGAAGAGTTTTCGCCGGATCGAGAGTTATCTCTTTTTCGTTATTTTCAAAATCGCTGACCAAAACGGAATTTTTATGCTCTGATGAATCGAATTTCCACAAATTTGCCTTGAGAAGTGCCGCGAAATCAGAAAATTTCGCAAGATTTTCCTCGTGCTTTTTTATATCATTCTTAACAATGTTGATCGCGGAAAGGATCTTGTTCCGTTTTTCTTCAAGCTTTTTCTTTTTTTCCTCTTCCCGTTCTTTGTCAGATTTTTCAACGAACCACGATTCCCAAAAAAGCGGATTTTCGAAAGTCAAAGGAAAATCCTTCATCGGTTTTTCAAGTAAATTCAAACCATTGTCTTTCTTGTCACGCCAGATTTCCTTCCCCGATTTATCACTGACAACTACCGATTTTCCTGCAAAAAGAGGAATGATCAGATCAAGGTTCTCCGTTTCGACTTTCACAACTTTTCCGTATCCCTTCATCACGGAAAAGGCTGTTATTTTGCCGAAAAAATTGCTTCTGAGCCCTTCTTCAAGTCTCGAAAGCGGCTCTTTCGGAAAAGCGGAAAGATTTTTTACAGGAATTATGATTTTCTCTTTCAAATGGAAGAAAAAACCTGAAATTTCAGGCGATCCGTAAAGTTTGACTAAGGTTCCGCCGCGCGATTTATAAACAGCGGTGACAAGAGAATTGTTTGCAAATTTATCAAGAAATTCAACAACTTGAATCGTGTCTGAAAGATACATGGCTTTATATGCGGCCGGCAAGAACTTTTTCTGCTGCGGCAAGCTCTTCCTTGTTGTTGATGCCTGCAAGAGAAGTATAATCCTTCTCTACATAAGCAGTGACCTTCTTGTGCATATTTACGGCGATTTCTACTATGTCGGTGAGATAATATTCGTTTTTCGCATTGTTGTTTTTAAGTTGTGAAACGGCTTCAACGAGAAAATTTTTCCCGACAAGATAAATTCCTACATTTATCTCTTTCAATTTCAGCTGTCTCTCATCGGCATCAAAAAATTCGACTATTCCTGCGACATCGCCGTTTTCTTTACGCTCTATCCTTCCGTACTGACCTGCATCATCAAGGATCGTGCTTACTAAAAGCAGATCTGAACCGCTTTCTTCAAAAAATTTGACCGCTCTCTCGAAAGTTTCTGTTTTTACAAGCGGAATATCGCCGTTGCAGATAAGAACAGCCTCGGTTTTTTCGGAAACATTGGGGATAGCCGCTCTGACCGCACCGCCAGTGCCGTTCTGGACTTCCTGAAATGAAAATTTCACATCCGGAAAGTTTTTGGAAATGTAGTCTTCAACGATTTCCCTGCCGTGGCCTGTTACGACATTAAGCGTGCCGCAGACAGGTTTCAGAGCCTCGATGATCCAGGCGATCATAGGCTTTCCCGCAACATTGTGCATAAC